>JAJZYS010000072.1 GCA_021797925.1 Bacillota bacterium | reverse complement strand
CGCATCGGCGACTTCAGGAGCTCGTAGACCTCCTGGTCCAGTTTCAGATTGGCCACCGCACGGCGGAGCTGGTCCTGGACGATGTGGTAGGGATTGGTCATGTCGGCCATCGACCGGCCCCCTTTCGCTCGAGGTAGCTTCCGCGCCGCCATCGCCCCATATTCCCGGACGTGTTCCGTTCCGGTCGCGACCTCGCGTTCGGTGCGCCGACGGACCCTCGCGGTCAAGGGCGGGCGGGGCGAGCCTTCTACCCGCCTCACCCGCCGGGTCCACCGGCGGCTGCCTGGAAGCGAGCGGAATGGACACGGTTTCACGCGCCAACTCTAACGAATTTCTCGACGCCCGGCAACACGCGGACCGCGTCCCGGTTCTGTGCGCCGCGCCCTTACGCCACGATATCACGCAAATCGACACGTCTCGCAATCCCGGGCGACGCTTGGCGTCAGCGCCGGAGCTCGGCCCCCAGTTCTCGTTCCAGCCTTGCCCAGATGTCCGCGACCGCCCGGTCCACCTCGGGATCCGAGAGGGTCCGGTCGCTGCGCCGAAACACCAGCGCGACGGCCAGGCTCACCTTCCCTTCGGGCACCGGGGGGCCCGTGTACCGGTCGAAGAGCCGCAGCGACTCAAGGTCCGGTCCGGCGGCGGCGCGGATGGCGGCCGCCACGGCGGCGAAGGTCACCTCCCGCCCCACGATGAGCGCCACGTCGCGCTTGGCCGCCGGGTAGCGCGGCGGCATGGCCCGCCACGGACCCGGATCCCGCGCCGCCCCCAGGGGCTCCAGGTCGATCTCGCCGTACGCCGCCGGCCCCTTCAGCTCCCACGCCTCGAGCACCCCGGGGTGCACCTCGCCGAACCAGGCGTCGGGCCCGGCTCCGACCCGCCGGGCCTGCCGGGTGGGGTGCAGCCCGGGTTGATCCCCGCGCTCCCACTGCCCCGCCGCAAGGCCCAGGGCGTCGAGCAGCGCCACCATGACGCCCTTGGCGGCGAGCGCCCGGGGGGGCGGACCCGGCTCCAGCGGACTGCCCAGGACCAGGAAGGCGGCCCGCTTCCCCTCGCCGACCCCTTGGCCCGCCGGCCAGAAGACGGTGCCGGTCTCGAACAGCCGCACACCCGTGGCCTCGTGCGCCAGGTTGTAGGCCGCCGCCCGCATCAGCCCCGCGAAGAGCCCAGGCCGCAGCAGCGACGCCTCCTCCGCCAGGGGATTGCGCACCCGCACCGCCGGTCCCGGATGCCTGGCGCGCTCGAGGTCCTCGGGTCCCACCAGGGAGTAGCTGAGACACTCGTCGAAGCCCATGCCGAGGAGCGCCCGCCGGGCCGTGGCCTCGGCCCGCACCCGCGGCGGGACGGTCCCGAGCGTGATCGGCCCGTGGGGAAGCCGGCCGGGCACGCGGTCCATGCCCACCCACCGCAGCACTTCCTCCGCCAGGTCCGCGTCGCCCTCCACATCGGCGCGCCCCGGCGGAACCGTGACCGTGGAGCCCGTCACCTCGAGCCCCATGGCGCCGAGCCCCGCGGCGATCTCCTCGGGACCGAGGTCCATCCCCAGGAGCGCGGCGATGCGCTGGGGCCTGAGCTCAAGGGTCCGAGAAGCCGGCACCTCTCCCGCCCGGCTCAGCCCCACCGCCCGGCCCAGTCCCAGCTCCTGGCCCAAGGCCAGCGCGCGCTCGAGCGCCCGGGGCGCCAGCGCCGGATCCACGCCCCGCTCGAAGCGCTGGGCCGCCTCCGAGGGGATCTGCAGCCGCCGCCGCGTGCGGCGCACGCTCGGGGCGTGGAAGGAGGCGGACTCGAGCAGGATGCGCCGGGTACCCGCGCGCACCTGGGTGCGCTCGCCCCCCATCACCCCGGCCACGGCCACCGGACCCAGCTCGTCGGCGATCACGAGGTCGTCGGGCTCGAGCCCTCGCACCTGGCCGTCCAGCGTCACGAGGGTCTCGCCCGCCCGGGCCCTGCGCACCTGGATCCCGCCCTGGATGGCGTCCAGGTCGAAGGCGTGCAGGGGCTGGCCCTCCTCCCACAGGATGTAGTTGGTCAAGTCCACCGCCAGGGAGTGGGAGCGCTGGCCCACCAGCGCGAGGCGCCACCTCAGCTCGAAGGGCGTCATCGCGCCGCCGACGTCGTGGACCTGCCCCGCGACGTAGATCGGACACAGCTCGGGCACCGCGATGTCGACCGGGATCGACGCCCGGGGCAGGGCCGAGAGCCCGGCCCCGGACGGGATGGGCGGACCCCCGGTCAGGGCCTGCCAGAACCCGGCCATGGCGCGCACTGAAGTCAAATACGCGAGGTTCGGGGTGATGGCAAGGGTCAGGACCCGCTGGGGCAGGCCCAGGTACGCCGCGGCGTCCTCGCCCAGGGGAGCGTCGTCGGGCAGCAGCAACAGCTCGCCCGAATCCACCTCCAGCCCGATCTCCTCCGCGGACAGGAGCATGCCCGCGGACAGCACCCCCCGGATCCTCAGGTCCTCGACGCGCACGCCCCGGGGCAGCTCGCTGCCCGCCGGAGCCCAGACGTACCGCCCGCCCACCTGGATGCCCGGCGCGCCGGAGACGACCTCCCGGGTGCACGTCCCGTCGTCGACCGCGACCCGCGCCAGGCGTTCGGTGCCCTGCAGCGGCTCGGCGGCGCACACGCGTACGATGCGCGGCCCGCGCACGCCCGCGCCCAGGTCCGCCACCGCCTCGACCTCCACCCCCGCCGCGAGCAGCCGGGACTCGACCTCCCCCATCGCGGGCAGCGGTCCCGTGAAGGCCTCGAGCCAGGAGATGGGCAGCCTCATGGCGCTTCCCCCACCGGACGGCGCACCCGCAGGTCGTTGAGGTAGAAGCTGCGCAGGTCATGCACGCCGAAGCGCAGCATGGCCGCCCGCTCGATTCCGAGACCGAAGGCGAAGCCGGTGACCTCGTCCGGGTCGTACCCGCCGTTGCGCAGCACCTCGGGATGCACCATCCCCGCCCCCAGGAGCTCGATCCAGCCGGTGCCCTTGCACGTGGCGCACCCGCTGCCCCCGCAGAAGCCGCAGTGCATGTCCACCTCCGCGGACGGCTCGGTGAAGGGGAAGTAGCTGGGCCTGAGCCTCAGGCGCACCTCTTCCCCGAAGAAGGCCCCCAGGGCCACGAGCAGCGTGCCCTTCAGGTCCGAGAGGGCGATGCCCCGGTCCACCACCAGCCCCTCCACCTGATGGAACACCGGGGAATGGGTCGCGTCGTTGTCGCGGCGGTACACCCGCCCGGGGGCGATGAGGCGCACGGGCAGGGCCGGCGCCATGGCGCGCATGGACCGGATCTGCATGGGAGAGGTCTGGGTGCGCAGGAGCAGGTCCCCGAACAGGTAGAAGCTGTCCTGCATGTCCCGGGCCGGGTGATCCACCGGGATGTGCAGAGCCTCGAAGTTGTAATGGTCCGTCTCCACCTCCGGGCCGTCGGCCACGGAGAATCCCATGCGCGCAAAGATGTCCTCGAGCAGCTCCTGGGCGAGACGCACGGGGCTCGGGCGTCCCCGGGGCACCGGCTCTGCAGGCAGGGTCACGTCCACCGGCGGTCCCAGCGCCGCCCGGGCGGCCAGCTCCGCCACCACCGCCCGCCGCCTGGAGAGGGCCTCCTCGATCCGGGCGCGCGCCTCGTTCCAGCGCCGGCCCTCGGCCCGCCTCGCCTCGGGGTCCAGCCGGCCCAGACCTCTGAGCCCCTGGGTCACGCGGCCGTTGCGCCCCAGAAGCTCCACCCGCAGCGCCTCCAGCTCGTCAGCGCCCGCGCTGCGTTCGATCCGCGCCAGGGCCTCCTCGATCCAGTCCACGCCGTTCCCGGCCGCCGCCCATCCGCGGGCGGCCTCCTCGACCGGGGTCTCGCTCCTCTCCGCCTGCGACTCGCCCCCTCCCGGGTGCCAGGCCGTCATGAGCTTGAGGACCGGGTCCGCCCCGGTCCCCCACGCCCCGAAGTGCACCGCCCGCGGCCCGCCGCGGGGCGGTCAGTGTACACTCAGCCAGCGGTACATGAGATAGGCGTGTATGGAACCGGTCGTCGCGAACTGTCGCCAGAAGAAAGCGGCCGTGCCCCACACCGTGAGGACCCCCTTCGAGGATGATGGCTGGCCCGATTATATCAATCCGCGATCCAGCGCTCAACGAAAGGGTCAGCGGCCACGGCGCTGGCGCCATGCCTCGTACAGCAGCATGGCGCCGGCGCTGGCGACGTTGAGCGACTCCGCCCCGCTCTCCATGGGGATGTGCAGCGGCCGGGCCCGGGCGACGGCGTCGCTCCACAGCCCCGAGCCCTCGTTGCCCAGGAGCAGCGCCACCGGGACCGAGAGGTCCACCGCCCACGGCGGCGGCCCCTCCCCCACGACGGCCGCGTAGCAGGTGACGTTCCAGCGTGCGAAGATCCGGTCGAAGTCCTCGCGCTCCTCCTGGACGACGGGCAGCCGGAAGATGGCCCCCATGGAGGCGCGCACCACCTTGGGGTTGAGGATGTCCACGCTGCCGCTGAACGCCACCATGCCCGAGGCCCCCATGGCCTGGCTGGTCCGCATGAGCGTCCCGAGGTTCCCGGGATCCTGGATCCCGCCGGCCGCGACCACCAGCGGTCGCGGGTGCAGAAAGACGTCCTCCAGCGTGTACGCCGGCGGCCGGGCCACGAGCACCACGCCCTGAGGCGTGCTCGTCTCCGACACGGCTTCGAGCACCTCGTCGGTGACGTAGAGCACCCGCCCCTGACCCCGTCCCAGCTGCTCCACGAGGGCGGGACCCCCGGGGCGCTCCACGAGCCGAGGCGAGTACAGCGCCACCTCCGCCACCGCCCCGGCGGCCAGCGCCTCGGTTACCGAGCGCACGCCTTCCACCAGCACCCGGGTGCGGCGGTGGCGGGGAGCGCGCCGCACCCGCAGCACGCGGCGCACCAGGGCGTTCTGGATGTCGTCCAACGGGGCGAGCCGCCCCATCCTACCGGGCCAGGCCTTCCTTGGCCCGCGCCACCAGCGCCTGGAAGGTGGCGGCGTCACGCACCGCCAGGTCGGCGAGCATCTTGCGATTCACCACGATGCCTTCCTTGCGCAGCCCCGCCATGAACCGGCTGTAGCTGAGCCCGCCCTGCCGGGTCGCCGCGTTGATCCTGGCGATCCACAGCCGACGGAAGTCGCGCTTGCGCTGCCGGCGGCCGTGCCGGGCATACGCCAGCGCCCGCAGCACCGTCTCGTTGGCCGGGCGGAACAGCTTGGACCGGCCTCCCCGGTATCCTCTCGCCAGCCTCAGGATCTTCTTGTGGCGGCGATGCGCGTTGACGCCCTTCTTGATCCGGGCCATGGATCCCACTCCTCTTCCTGGAACAGACCTTGGCTAGCGGTACGGCAGAAGATGCTCCACCCGGCGCCGATCGGCGTCCGAGACGTAGGCCGGGCCGTGCAGACGCCGCATGCGCTTGCTGCTCTTCTTCTCCAGGGTATGGCTGGTGAAGTTGTGCCACCGCTTCACCTTGCCGCCGCCGGTCACCCGGAACCGCTTCACCGAGCCCCGGTGGCTCTTCATCTTTGGCATCGTCGGCCTCCTAGCCCTTGGGGGTGAGGATCATGATCATGTTGCGCCCTTCCACCCTGGCCGCCCGCTCCACCGCAGCCACCGGCGCCACCTGGCTCGCGAGACGGTCCAGGACCTCCTTGCCCAGGTCCGGGTGGACGATCTCCCGCCCCCGGAACATGACCGTGGCCTTCACCTTGTCGCCTTCCTTGAGGAAGCGCTCCGCGTTGCGCGCCTTGACCTCGAAGTCGTGCTCCTCGATCCGCGGGCGCAGCTTCACTTCCTTGATGTTGACCTGATGCTGCTTCTTGCGGGCCTCGCGGTCCTTCTTGGCCTGCTCGTACTTGAACCGGCCGTAGTCCATGATCCGGCAGACGGGAGGCTTTGCCCCCGGAGCCACCTCCACGAGGTCCATCCCTCGTTCGAAGGCCACCCGAACGGCGTCGCGCACCGTGAAGATGCCCAGCTGCTCACCCTCGGGGCTGACCACCCGGACCTCCCGGGCGCGGATCTCCTCGTTGATCCGCCAGTCCTTCGTGATAACCATCACCTCCGTGCGTGTTGGGGAAACCAAAAAAGGAGACGGACCACGTCCGCTCCCCCGGGAATCCGATCATACCAACCCGGGTACGGATCGCACCCAAGGTGAGAAGCGGACGCTTCTACTTGCGCTGTGAGGCTACCACATCCCTGCGGATCCGTCAACCGCGGCCTCAGGGCACCTACGGCCCGCTGACGCCGGCGGGCTTCAGTGGTCCAGCCTGGAATGGGGGTCCGCCGTTGCGTGAGGCTCCCCGCAGGCAATTCCGCGGGCGGCGCCGGGTTGTCGCCAGGGCTGATGGATTCCTGCCTGAGCTGACAGGGTTCTGCTGTTATGGTAACTTCGGTGCACCGACAAAGGAGGAACGGCGCCTTGTCACACCCAGCACGGCTCCTGGCACTCGCGGCCACCCTCGCCCTGGGCACGAGCGCCCCCGCGCTGGCCGCGGGGGTCCCCCACCCCGCGGCGGCGAGTTCCCTTTCCGCCGGGGGGAGCCCGCTCGCCGTCCTGGGATACATGCCCGAGTGGCCGGGGTCAGGAGCCAACCAGGCCTTCATGGCCCACCCGGGGGACGTGACGGCCATCGCGCCCCTGTGGTTCACCGTGAGCGCCAGCGGCACCATCGCCGCGCTGGGACGGCAGAACGAGGCCCAGCTGGTCGCGTTCGCCCACCGGCATCACGACCGGGTCCTGGCCATGTTCACCAACGCGGGCGGCAACGACGCCATCCTGTGGAATCCCCTGCGCGATCGCGTGGCCACCGCCATCCGCAACGTCGTCCTCGCCGACCACCTGGACGGGGTCAACATCGACTTCGAGTCGCTCGGCCCGCGGGACCGCACCCCGCTGACGCTCTTCGTGGAGGCTGTGCGAAACCGGCTGGGACCCCTGGGACGCCTGACGACCGTGGCGGTGGGACCGAAAACGAGCACCGGCGCCCAGGGCAATCCCCAAGGCGACGCCTACAACTACCAGCAGCTCGGGGCCATCGCCTCCCAGGTGGTCATCATGACCTACGACAACCACACGCCCGGCTCCGCCCCAGGCCCCGTGGCGCCCATGCCCTGGGTCCGCCGGTGCCTCGGCTACGCCCTGCGCCGGATCCCCCGCAAGAAGATCCTGCTGGGCATCGCCGACTACGGGTACCAGTGGAACCGTCAGGACCAGGGCCCAAGCCTCCCCGCCGCCCAGGCGGAACACGTCGCGGCGGCCCAGGGCGTCGCGATCCGGTGGAGCACCTGGGCCGACGAGCCCCACTTCTCCTTCACCGGCAGCGGCGGGTCCGAGCGCGTCTGGTTCGAGGACGGGCAGTCCATGGCGTTCAAGATCGCCCTGGCGAAGGCCGACGGACTGGGCGGGGTGGCGCTCTGGGCGCTGGGGGGGCAGGACCCCGCCGCGTGGGGGGCGCTGGCGTTCGCCCGGCGTTAGCGGTGATGCCGCCGCTGGGCCTCGGCGCAGAACACGCACCCGGGGCACACGTCCGCGCGGCCCGCGTAGACGTCGCGCACGGTCACGGCGCTGCCCGCCTCCATCAGCTCGGGGGGGCCGTGGAGGACGACCCTCGCCGGCGCCAGGGTGATGAGTGCCGACACCAGGAGGTCTTCGTAGTTGAGTTCGCTGTCGACCATCTCCACGACAAACTCCTGCACCGTGTCGCTCTCGATGGGTTGACCCTGGGCGTCGAGGAGCACGAAGGCTCCCTCCGGCTTGAGGATCGCGTTCACCTTCCCGATGCGGCTGGGCTGGGCGTCGACGAAGCACTTGAGCAGGCGGATGAACTCGCGGTACTCCCGCTCCATCAGGAGGTCGTCGACCGCGCGGTCCACGGCGTCGTCGATGGCGTCCATGTACTCCCGGCACCGGAAGGTGAGCACCCCGTCCAGGTCCATGCGGGGGACCTCGCGGCTCACCGAGTCCAGCGCCCGGGTCACCATGCCCACCCGGCGCCGGACGCTCTGCTGGGCCATGAGGTGTCCCTGGGCCTGCAGGGCGATCTCCGTCAGCTCCTCCCCGCTGAAGTAGCGGTAGTGGCGCCGGATGTTGCTCCGAACCAGCACCGGCTCGTACTCGCGCACCACCGCACGCGCAAACGCCTGCAGGGCCCGTTCCCGGGTCTGGCGGGTGGTTTCCAGGACCACCCACGCCGAATCCTCCCCGATGCGGTGGAACGCCCATTCGCACGGCTCGCGGCCGGGCTCTATGGCGGCGCATACCGCCGGTGCGGCCTGCTTCAGCACAATGGCGATCTGCTCCACTGCGTTCCCTCCTATCGCATCGTGAACTTTGCTTAGTATATGGGCGCCATGGGGCGGTATACAGTCGTCCCGCTGGCACCGTTGGAAAGGTTACGGGGCGGCGCAATACGCAGTCAGGCCCCGCATCGCCCGTCGCGGCGCCAACTGACAACTTGCGCCCGGCCGCAAACCAAAGGATATGGTGTGATTCGCCGATCACCCCATTTTCATGGCGTCGGACAGCGAAGTTGCAATGGGTTTTGTCCAAAGCGCACCTCACGGCGGCAGCGATCCGCAATGGCGCGTTTCACCCCTCGGCCGCTCAAGGCACCCTGGCCGTCTCCAGCCCGGATCCGAGCCGGACGACGGGCGGCGCGCCGCCGTCGGGCGCGCTCACGTCCCACGGGGGCCGGCGCGCGGGATCGAAGCTCACGCGCACCCCCCCGGCGAAAAGGTGGCGAAACCGCACCGGCCCGACACCGCGGGGCCAGGCGGGAAACAGCACCAGCGTCCCGCCGTCGCACCGCGCGAGCATGGCGTGCATCGCCGAGACCAGCGCCGCGTGCGCGGTGGCGAAGTGGCGGGAGCGCGCCCTCGACGCGGTCGTCACCGTCTCGGGCACATCCCCCGCGGCGCTGACCCAAGGCGCGACGCTCGCGACAAGGCGCGCCGCGCCGTCGCCGTCGCCGGCCAGGGCCCTGAGCCGGGCCACCATGCCCACGGCCCACGGAAACCCGTCCCGCGACAGTCCGTGACCCAGGAGCGGCGGATCGCCCTGCCCCTTGACGAACCGGGTGACGAGCGCCTGCGCCCGCGCGGAGCCGGGGTCCCAGACCCCGTAGGGGTCCAGGCACAGCAGCGGCGCCACCGACAGCGGCCCACTCCCCGCGAGCATCCCTTCCAGGATCGCCTCCGCGGATCGGGTCACGGCCGCCAGGACCTCGGCCCACGGCGCGGGGACGCGATCGCCCGAGACCTCCCGCGCCGCCCGGATCGACGCCGCGATGCCCGCCAGGGTGGCGGGATCGGCATCGCCCTCCGGCCGCTCGTCGACGCCGACGATCCCGGGGATCCGGGCCCAGCCTTCCCGGGTGAGCTCCACCAGCGAGACCAGGTAACGCGTTCCCTCGAGGATGGCCTCGGCGTGGGCGCCACCCGCCCCCATCCCCCGCCACCGGTCGAGTTCGCGCATGGCCTGGATCACCGCCGCCTGGTTGTGCACCTCCCGGCGCAGGTGCGCGTGGCGGCCCAGGGCCTCGACCCCGTTCGGGGTCATCTCCCACGGCCAGCGCCACCCTGGGCGGCCCTCGGCGGCGGCGCAGCGGCGCCACCGTTGGCCGTTCGCCGCGAAAAAGTCCACTCCGCGCCGCGCGGCGGCCGCTTCGCCCAGCTCCAGCAGCGCCCGGACGATGAAGAGCGCATCCCAGAACACGTGTCCGCTCCAGGTCTCCGGCAACAGCCCCGGGCCGATGGCGCCTGTGACGGGATCCTGCGCGCCCAGAAGCCGGTAGGCCGCCTGGCGGTGCAGCCGCTCCAGGGCCGGCACCGGCCAGCTGACCCGGGTCGCATTCCCCGCCGGCCCGCCGGTGGGGGTGCGCCGCGCGAGGGGCTCGGGCCCGCGGACGTGTGGCTTCAGCTCGAGCTCGAGCCACCCCCGGCCCGGCAACGCCAGGGAGAGGCGCTCCCCCTTCACGCCGAGCTTTCCCGGCGCGGCAACCCGGACCCGGACCCGCACGCCCTCCAACGCCAGCATCGGGTCGCCCTCTGCCGGATCCCCCTGCCAGGCCATGGCTTCGGGGACGAGTTCCAGGCGCCACGGTCCCCCTCGCCACGCGACGCGCAGCACCGGCCGCTCGGGGTCAAGCCGCCAGCGCGCGCGCCCTGGCGCCAGCGTCAGAGCGGTCCCCGAGCCCGGCCGCGCGCGCCACCGCCTGGGCCCGCCCCGGATCCTGAGCGTCAGCACCGGCATGAGCTCCGCCCACACCTCGCCGGGTCGCGGTTCGAAGGCCTGATCCTCCGGCCAGCGGCAACCGGCGGGCCGAGGCAGCCTGGCCTCGGGCCAGTAGACCCCTTGCAGGTAGACCGTCGCCTCCCCGGGGGCGGTGCCGTGGACACTCATCCGGCCGTTGGACAAAAGGACCGCCTCGTCCATGAGGTCGCCTCCGCTTGGTGTGGCTTGAGCCTATGGCGGGCCCCGCCGCCCGTCAAGCCGGGGCATGTGAATTTTTCCGCCAAGCAGGAATCGGAAAAACCGCGCCGAATACTTAAGCGCTTAAGTCCCCACACGGAGGGTCGTCATGCCGCCCAGATCGCCCCGCATCGAGGATGTCGCCCGGGAAGCCGGCGTGTCCATCGCCACCGTGTCCTACGTGCTCAACCACCGCGGCGGTGTCTCTCCGGAGACGACGCGCCGGGTGCTGGAGGCGGTCCGGCGCTGCAACTACACCGGCAGCGCCGCCGGTCGCTCCCTGGCGCGAGGCCGGGCCCAGACGCTGGGCGTGGTGATGCCCTCGGCCACCACCGTCTCGGACCCCTTCTTCTCCACGTTCCTCTCGGGCGTCGTGCAGTCGGTGCGCCAGCAGCACTACACCATCCTGCTCCTGGACCCCGGGGATGACGACACGCCGGGGGCGGCGGCGCTGACCGCCGTGCGGTCGGGCCGGGTGGAGGCGGTGCTCCTCATGGAGGTGGAGCCCGAGGATCCCCGGGTGGCGCGGCTCGTGGAGCACGAGGTGCCGCTGGTGCTGTTCGGGCGCTCCGACCTGCCGACGTCGTGGGTCGACATCGACAACCGTCTGGGAGGCGAGGTGGCCACCGCCCACCTCTTGGAGCTGGGTCACCGGCGCGTGGCCCACATCGCCGCCCCGCAGCGCTACCTGTACGCGCGGCTGCGCCTCGAGGGCTACCTCCTGCAGATGCGCGCGGCCGGCCTCGAGGCGCAGATCCGGGTGGCCGAGGGTGACCTGACGGCCGACGGCGCCCGGCACATCGCCCACGGGCTGCTCACGGGCGTGGACCGGCCCACGGCCATCTTCGCCGCCAGCGACGTCATGGCGGAGGGCGCCTGGCGGGCCGCGACCGACCTGGGCCTGCACGTTCCCGAGGATCTCTCCATCGTCGGGTTCGACGACAATCCCATGTCCGAGGAGCAGGGGCTCAGCTCGGTCTCCCAGGAAGCCCTGGTCACGGGCCGGCGGGTCGGTGAACTGCTCCTCGCCGCCGCCGACCGGGGCCCGGTGGTCAAGGAGCTCGTGGAGCCCACGTTGCGGGCGCGCCACAGCACCAGCCCTCCCCTGCCCACCTACACCCCCGGCACGCCCACCACCGACCCCGCCGACGTGGTCCTCAAGCAGGGGCCCGTGTTCGCGGTCCTCTCCAGGGACCTCACCATCGCGCCCACCGCCGACGGCCAGGGGCTCTACCTGGGCGACACGCGGTTTCTGAGCCTGTACCTGCCGCGCGTCGACGGCAAGGTCCTCAGACCCCTGACCGTGGGCCGCTCGCCCTCGGGCGCCATGGTGGCCGCGTATGCGGCCCCGATTCCGGGCGGCCACCGTCACCTGGAGCGCCATCTGGCCCTTGAGGCGGGCACGCTCCGCGACCGCTGGCGCTGGCGCAGCTTCGGCGGGGCCAGGCCCTTCACCCTGCGCCTGGAGTTCGCCCTGGACTTCCGTGACATCTTCGAGGTGCGGGGCGTGCCCGCGCGCGAGCGCGGCGCGGTGACGACCGAGGTTGACCGGCTCGGACAAAGATGGTCCTACGCCGGCAGCGACGGCAAGACGCGCACCGCCGAGGTCACCTTCAGCCAGGCTCCCGAGGACGCGGAGCCGGGATCGTGCCACTGGCACTTCACCGCCGCGCAGGGGGAGCTCGAGATCGCGCTGACCCTCGAGAACGAGGCCCTGGGGCCGATCCGGTCCGCACCGGCGGAAAGGGCGCCTCGCTGGCCCCGGATCCGGACGGGGTCGGCGCTGGCGGACCGGGTGCTCCACCGCGCCGTGGCCGACCTTGACCTCCTCCTGACGGATTTCGGGCACGGCCGGGTGCCGGTGGCGGGGTTGCCGTGGTTTGCCACCCTGTTCGGCCGCGACGCCATCCTCGCCTCCTACCAGGTCCTGCAGTGGCAGCCGGAGATCGCGCGGAGCACGCTCCGGACGCTGGCGGCCCTGCAGGGCCGGGTGGACGACGCGGATCGCGAGGAGGAGCCGGGCAAGATCCTCCACGAGCTGCATTCCGGGGAGATGGCCGGCACCGGTCAGGTGGCGTTCAGCCGGTACTACGGCTCCATGGACGCCACACCCCTGTTCCTCTTTCTCTTCGCGGCCACCGTGGAACGGACCGCCGACCTTTCACTCCGGCGCGACCTGTCCGCGAGCGCCGACGCGGCGCTCGCGTTCGTCGAGACGCGCGGAGCCGGGGGCGCGACGGAACTGTACCACTTCGCCGCCCGTTCGCGGCGGGGCCTGTCGGTGCAGTCCTGGAAGGATTCGGACGACTCCATGGCGTTTCACGACGGGACCTTGGCGCGGCCGCCCTACACCCTGGCCGAGGTGCAGGGATACGTCCACCTGGCCAAGACCCGGCTCGCCCGCGTGCTCGCCGCCCTGGGCGAGCGCGAGCGCGCGGACCTCCTCCTTGCCCAGGCGGCCCGACTGCGGCGCCGGTTCCACGAGGTGTTCTGGCTGCCGACCCGCGGGTACTACGC
>JAJZYS010000071.1 GCA_021797925.1 Bacillota bacterium | reverse complement strand
CGGGGGCCCTCTTCAGCGCCACGCTGGGCCTGGCGGACCGCTTCCGCCCGCGGGTGCTGATGGGCTGGGGAGCGTTCGGGGCCGCGCTCACGACCGTGGGCCTGGTGGGGCTGGCCCATGGGGGCCCGGGACCGTTCGCCTTGCGCGCGTTGACGGGCGCGTGCCTGGCGGTGGTGTATCCCGTCGCGGTGCAGTGGGTGGCCCGGTGGTTCCCCCGCCAGCGGGGGCTGGCGGTGGGCGTCCTGATCGGCGGCCTGACGGTCGGGTCCGCATTGCCCCACCTGCTGGTCGGGCTGCCGCTGCTCGAGCACTGGCGGGGCGTGCTGGCGGGCAGCGCCGCCCTGGCGATGGTCTCCTGGGCGCTGGTGCTGTGGGTGGTCCCCGAACACCCGGGGCCCTTCCATCCGCCTGAGTTCCGGTGGGACCGGGTGGGCGCCGTCCTGCGGGACCGGCCGGTCATGTGGGCGAACCTGGGGTACTGGGGCCACATGTGGGAGCTTTACGCCATGTGGACGTGGCTGCCCGCATTCCTTGTGGCGAGCTGGGCGCAGCGCGCGTCGGGGGCGGCGCTCCTCGGCGCCGCCGGAATCGTGAGCTTCGCCGCCATCGGACTCAGCGGGCTCGCCGGCGCCCTGGCGGGCGGATGGGCCGCGGACCGGTGGGGGCGGACCCGCTCCACCATCGCGGCCATGGGCGTCAGCGGCGCCATGGCGCTGACGGTCGGGCTGACGTTCCGGCAGGCTCCGTGGCTCGAGATCGTCGTCGCGCTGGTCTGGGGGTTTAGCGTCATCGCCGACTCGGCGCAGTTTTCCGCCGCCGTCACCGAACTGAGTCCCCCCGCGCTCCAGGGCAGCGCGCTCACGCTCCAGATGGCGGTGGGCTTCGTGATCACCATCGGCTCCATCGACCTCGTCGGGTGGCTGCAGCCGGCCCTCGGCTGGACGCACGTGCTCATGGTGCTGGCGGCGGGTCCGGCCGTCGGGATGTGGGCCATGGCGCGCCTGCGTCAGCGTCCCGAGTCGGTCCGCCTCGCCCAGGGGCGCCGCTGACAGTCCGATGGCCGGCCCGGGCGGGAAAACCTGGCAAGAAACGGGCCGGGCCGGAGGGCCGCGCCCGAGCTGTGGTGACAGGCGGCCTGCGCCCGCGCCCCGGGGTCAGGGGCCGACGGCCAGCGTGGCCGGCCAGGGGACCGGCGTGTCGAAGGTGTTCAGGCCGTAGCCCGCCGCGGTGCGAAGGAACACGTCGTACGTGCCGGCCTTGGCGTGCCGAGGGACGCGCACCGCGACGCGCGCCCTCCCCCAGGAGAGGATCGGCGCCGTGATCCAGCGGGAAGGCTCTCGGGGCGGCGAGAGGACGACCGTGCCGGCGCGGGCGCCAAAGCCCCGGCCGGTCAGGGTCACCGTCGCGCCGGGCCGCGCCCGGTCCGGAAGGATCCGGTCGAGGATCGGCCGCGGCCGCGAGGGGGAGGTCACGAGGAAGACGTCGGGAAAGCTGACGGTGTGCCCCTGGGCCGTCAGGTCGAGATTGTACCAGCCGGAAGGGAGCGCTCGCGGAAGGGTGACCTCGAGGCGGGCGCCAGACGAGCTCGTCACCGCCACGCTCTCGCCGGGCCCGGTGCCGGCGGCCGCGACCACGCGCACCGCCGGCCGCGGGGGCAGTCCCCGCCCCCAGAGGATGAGGCGGGAGCCCGGCGGGCCGGACGCCGGCGTGACCCAGCACAGCTCGGGCAAGGGCTGCGCGGGCGAAGGACAGGTGCTCGTGGCGACGAACCGGACCCACGCGGTCACCGGGGACGGATGGGCGCCGGTGGCGACGCGGACGGGGTAGATCCCCGGGCGGCGGGGGGCTTCGAGCCCCGCCGCCGGGGGCAGGACGACGCGCAGGGCGACGGGGACCGCCCGGCAGTACTGCGCCCAGGGTCCCGCCGGCACCGTGATCCTGAACACGCGCCCCGTGCGGACGAGGGAGGTGCGATGCCCCGCGAACCACGCCGTGGACGCCCGGGGGACGCGCGCGACGGGGAAGGCGGGAGAGAGCTCCAGCGCGACCCAGCCTCCCACGTCGTACCCGCCGCAGTACGCCGCCTTCATCTCGAGCGACCACGTTCCATGGGAAGTACCCGCCACGGGGGGATCCACCGCCAGCGTGGCCGCGGCGGTGTCGGGCGGCACCGCCGCGGCGGCGGTCCCGGCGAAGAGGGCGAAAGCTGCCGCAAGCGCCGCGGCGGCGGCCCGGCGCTTTGTGGACCCGAGCGACGGTGACAGGGCGATCACGCTCCTTGGGGTGGGCCGTGTCGTGCTGGGTGGACGGCGCATCAGCCTGCTGCAAACCCGGGTTCGCAGTGCGCGCGAATGCACAAAGCCGGTGCCCCCGAGGTATATCCTCGCCCAGGGCGAGACATTCCTCTCGCGCAGCGCCGGCGTCATAAAATCCGAAGTCTCCGTGACCACCTCCCCGCCGAGCGTGTTGCCGCGGATGCACCGCGCACGGGGCGAACCGGGCGCGGCCGAGAGAGAGCGCCTGCTGCGTCGGCTTGCCCATGACCTTGTGCGCCAAGGTCGCCTGCGGGCCGCTTGGAGCCTGCGCGAAGGGCTCGAGGAAACATTGCCCTGCGTCCGCCTCGGTCTGTCCCCCACCCCGTGCACGAGCCTGGAGACCGCGGACGCCGTCGAGTCCGCGTTCCCGGGGCACGAGGACCTGACGATCGAATCAGGCCCTGGCGCCGCGGCACGCAGGCGCAGCGCTGGCTCGGGGCCGCCCTGATGCCCGCCGAGCAGTCCTTCGGACGCCCGCCTCGGGCCGAACACCTCCCGCAGCTGGCCAACGCCTTGGCGCGCCAGACGGCGACACTTGCGCCGCTGAAAACCAGCGCCTGAACACTCGCTCCCCGCGTGCCCGGACGCGGGCGGTCGAGGCCGTGACAGCGGGCGAGTTGACCATTAGACTCGGACCATCGGCTCCGGGGTCCGAGCTGTTCGCGGCCAGGGGACGCCGCAGCCCAAGATCGCGTGACGCGACGGCGCCCCGGGGCCCGCGGGCCGGTTCGGGGGGTGAGGGGGACGAGACCCACGACACCCCTCTGGAGCGCTCCGCTGCGTCTTTTGCTCGCGGCCGGCGTCCTGGGGGGCCTGAGGCTTCGCTACCGGTTCTTCGTGTACGGGCGCCTGCCCCGGCGCCGGGGGAGCACGCTCGTCGTCGCCAACCACCAGCACGACCTGGAGTCGGTGGTGCTGCCGGCGCTGATCCTGCTCGGGGGGCCGTGGCGGGACCCGGTGGTCGCGGTGGCGTCGCAGCGGCTCTTCGAGCGAGGATTTCTCACCTCGCGCGTACCCCGGCCGATCCTGGGACGGCTGGTGCAGAACTGGAGCCTCGCGGGCCTGCTCACGCTGGTGGGGGCCCTGCCCCTCGAGAACGAACCGCGATCGCGCTCGCTCTCGAGCCTGGCCCAGGAGGTGGCGGCGCGGCACGGCAACCTCGCCGCCGAGAGCGTGTTCACGCCCGGCGTCCTCGCCGCGCTCACCGCGGGTGGACCCACGGGAGCGCTGCGCCTTGCGGACCTGTGGGGACCCGGGTTCGCCCGCGCGGCCCGTCGCCCCGTGCCGCTGTCGGGGATGCGCGAGCCGTACCGGGAGGAGGTCCGCCGCGACGTCCGCCCGCGCATCGACGCCCAGTTCCGCCGCATCGAGGCGGCCCTGGCGGGTGGCGGCACCGTCTACCTGACGCCCGAGGGCCACGTGACGCGCGACGGGCGCCTGGGACGCCTGCACGCGGCGCTGGACCGGCTGCTGCCGCTGGCGGGTTCTGTGGTCCTGGCGGCGGTCAACTTCGACCCGTTCCTCGACCGGCGCCTGACCCTGCGCTGCCGGCTCGTGCCCTTGGAGGGCCCGGGCGCCCTCGAGGACCGGCTGCGCGCGGCCCGGCCGGTCTGCACGAGCCAGCTGCTCGCCCGCTGGCTCGAGACCCGTGCGCCGGACGGCGGCTTCGACGCGGCGCAGGCCCTCTCTGGCGTGGAGCGCGAGCTTGTCGCCCTGCCCGGCGGAGTCGTTACGGCGCCGGGGCTTTCCGACCCGAAGGCGCGCCGCGCCCTGGTGGGGCGGGCGCTCGGCACCATGGCGCGGCTCGGTTACCTGCGCGGGGACGCGGGCACCTACACGCGCACGTCCCTGCGGTTCGACCGCCGGCTGCACGAGCCCGCGGACATCTTCGCCCACCAGTGCGCGGTGCTCGAGGAGACCGCGGCGGCGGCGGAACGGCTCGCGTCCGCGAGAGCGTGACGGCTCGGGGCGCGAGCGCGACGACCCGGGAGGATCAGGGCAAGGGGCCTGCCGCCAGGCGGGCGCGGCAGGTCGCCTCGACCCCGTGGGCGGCGAAGCCCTCGAGGTCTGCGGCCACCGCCTGGGCAAAGCCCGGGAGCTCCTCCACCCACCGGGCCCAGGGGCCCTCGTGCCATTGGGCGGCGAGAGGCCCCTGGATGCGTCCGCCGGGCCTCCGCTCGCACGAGCCGCGCCGCAGGCCCGCGTGGGCCACCAGGGCGGCCAGGGAGAGGGTGAGGGGCGCCGCGGGCGCTCGCACCGCCTCTGCCACGGGCAGGACGCGAAGCTCCCACTTCTGGACGGCGTTCTCGAGGATCGCCGCCAGCGCGTGCTCGAGCCACGGGGCGCGCAAGCGCTCCAGCACCTCGCCACCGAACTGCGCCACCTCGGAGGGCGGCAGGGGCACCGTGGGGGCGGCGACGGCCAGGTACGCCTCGACGACGGCCGCGAGCGCCGGCGAGCGCATCGCGGCCGCCACGGTGTCCCGGCCGGCGAGGTCGCCCAGGGCGGCGAGGGTGATGTGCGCGCCGTTGAGCATGCGCACCTTCATGGCCTCGTACGGCCGGATGTCGGCCACCGCGCGCACCTTGAGGTCGGTGGACGCGAAGGGCAGGCGCCGCTCGAGTCCCGGGGTCGACTCGATCCACAGGCGGTGATGGGATTCGCCCACCGTGAGCAGCGCGTCCCGGTACCCGAGCCGGGCGAACCAGCGCTCGGCGTCGGGCGGAAAGCCGGTGACGATGCGGTCCACCAGGGTGGAGGGGAACTCGACGGCCGCGTCGAGCCAGCGCCGGAACTCCGCGTCGAGGCCTCGATCCCCGGCCTCCTGCTCCACGATCGCGCGCAGTCGCCGGCCGTTGCCGGGCACAAGCTCCAGGGGCATCACCGTGAGCCCCCCGCGCACTTTGCGCCGCCAGCGCTCGAAGAGCCACAGGCACAGCCGGGCCGGGAAGGTGACGGGCTCGGCGGCGCGGTGTGCGGGGTCGGAGCCCACCAGCCCCGCCTCGGTGGTGTTGGAGACCACGATGTCCAGATTCGGGTCCGTGACGAGTTCCATGAGGCCCCGGGGATCGCGGTAGGGGTCGAGCGCCCGGGCGACGCTGGCGCAGATCTCCACGCGATCCTCCGACGAGGACCTGAGCACCACGGTGAACAGGCACGACTGGCGCACGAGGTCCGCGATGACGCCGCCGCCGGCGGGCCTGGGGTTGATGACGGCGGCCCGCCCGTCATAGCCCGCCTGGCGGACGAGCTGCTGGAGGATCCAGTCGAAGAAACCGCGCATGAACCGGCCCTCGCCCACCTGCAGGACGCGCAAGGCGCCGCCAGGGCCCGTGGGCGGACCCGTGACGCCGGGGGGCAGCGGGCGCGAGGCGAGCAGGCGGCCGTGGAGCCGGGGGAGGTCCGGCATCAGCCTTCCAGCGCCCAGGCGTGGTCGGGGTCGTTCCAGGGAACGAGGGTGCGGCCGTGGTCTCCCGCCATGAACCACAGGTAGTAGAGCCGGTACCCCGGGGCGGCCGCCACCGGGTGGAACCCGTCGGCGATGGCGAAGCTGTCCCCCGAGCGCACCACCCAGGCGGAATCGTCGCCCTGGCCGCGGTGGTAGCGCGCCTGGATGCCGAATCCCTGCGCCGGCTCGACCCGGTAGTGGTAGATCTCCTCCATGGCCACCTCTTCCGGCGGTGCGTCGCGATCGTGCTTGTGGGGCGGATAGCTCGACCACTGGCCCGGCTCGTTGAAGGTCTCGCCCACGACGATGCGCTGCACCCGGCCCTCGTGGCGGGAGGTGACGATGTCGTGGACGGTGCGCTCGAAGCCGGGCCGACCTCGCCGCTGGCGCACCACCTCGTCGGGTGTCACCGCGAAGGGAACGAGGGCCGCCTCGGCCCGGGCGCCGCACACCGCCAGCTCGAGCTTGGTGCGCGCCTCGACCTCGAACCCGGCCCCGGGGGGCACGTACACGGCCGAGGCGGGACCGGCGAAGACCGAGGGGCGCCCGCCCACGGGGTCGAAGCGCTCGGTCCCGACCCGGACCGCGGCGGTCCCCGAGAGCGGGACGAGCACCTTTTCGTACCCGTCGGCCGGCCGGACCGCCACGCCCCCCGCGGCCAGCCGGATGAAGCCGAAGCGCAGGAAGGACAAGCCCGCCTCCGGCCCCTGGAACACGCTCGTGTATCCTTCGCCGATCGCCGACGCCCGCTGCAGCATGCTCCCACTCCTGTCTAGATGTCGGACAACATGGGGATTCTATCGAGTCCGCCGCCAGACTGTCAACTCCCCGAATTTCCAGTGATACCGCTATATAATGCGGAAAACCATGGATGCTGGGCTCCGCGAGACTGAGCACGGTGTTGACGAGATGTCATACATGTTGTACCCTGCGGGCAGGAATCCGGGCCAGGCCCGGGTCGTCGCCCCCACGGAGGTCACATGGACGATTCCAGCATCCAGCGCCGGCTCGAGGACTACATCGTGAAGGCGAAGCTCGCCCACGGCGACCGGCTGCCGCCGGAGAAACAGCTCGTGGCGATGCTCAACGTGAGCCGCTCCGCGCTCAGGGAGGCGCTGCGCTCCCTGGAGGCGCGGGGGCTGCTCACCGCGCAGCGGGGGAGCGGCCGTTTCCTCAGGGCGCCCGACATCAGCGAACCGGTGGTGGACGGATGGCGGCTCCTGCTGCGGATGCGGCCCGCGCAGCTCTTGGAGCTGCTGGAGATCCGCCACGCGCTGGAGCTGAGGTTCCTTCCCCGGGCGGTGGACGGTCTCGAGGCCCCGGATGTGCAGGCGCTGAGCGACCTCGTGACCCGGATGGAGGAGAAGGCCCGGGACGACGAGGTGTTCGGCGCCGAGGACCGCGAGTTTCACGAGCTGCTCTTCTCCCGGGTGCACAGCGAGCTCCTGGAGCAGCTGCTGCGCGCGTTCTGGGACCTCATGTTCCGGGTCGAGGACTCCCGGCTGCTGAGGTCGGACGACCTTGTGACCGGGGCGCGGCTGCACCGCCAGCTGGTGGAGGCGGTGGCCGCCCGTGACGTGAAGCGGGCGGAACACTACCTGGACGCCCAGTTCTACGACGTGCAGCACCGCCTCGAGGCCTACTTCGGCAAGGGGGGTGGTGGGGCGAAAGAGCCGTGACGTGCCGAGGGACAGGTAATGAAGCGGAGGAGGTTGAGGAATGATTCCCGAGACCCGGCAGAAGACGCGTGTCGTGGCCAGCGTCGTCGCGTCCCTCCTGACGAGCGCCCTGGTGACGCTCGGTGCCGCGGGCGTCAGCGCCGGCGCGGCCGCCAGTTCGGGCAAGGTCCAGACGGTCCACTACTGGTACTGGGAGGACGATCCCGCCGTCCCCACGGTGCCGGACCTCATCAGCAAATTCAATGCGACCCATCCGGGCATCCACGTCGTGGGACAGCTCGTGCCGTTCAACAGCTACCAGCAGAAGCTCACCGACGCGGTGGCCGCGGGCGACGCCCCCGACGCGGCGCGCTTCAAAGACTGGTGGCTGGGCGAATACGCCCACAAGCACCTGCTCGTCTCGCTGACGCCGGACATCCACAAGTGGACCTTTGCCTCGGACGTGGTCTCCAAGTACTGGGACACCGGTCGCACGAGTCCCACCTCGCCGGTGTACATGCTCCCTGACGAGTACATCACGTTCTACCTGTACTATCGCAAGGACTGGTTCGCGGCGGCTCATCTCTCGCCCCCGCGGACCTTCAGCCAGTTCGTGACCGACGCGAAGAAGCTCACCGACCCCGCCCGGCACCGCTACGGCTTCGCCATGCGCGGCGGGGGCGGCGGCCAGGACCAGTGGTACGCGTTCCTGGCGGCGGGCGGCGCCCGGCTCGTCAACCGGCACGGCCAGGTGGTGGCCAACAGCCCCAAGGCGATCGCGGTCAACCAGTGGTACATCGACCTCGTGCGCAAGTACCACGTCGCCCCGCCCACGGCGGTCAGCGACTCGTATCCGCAGCTGATCGCGGACTTCGAGGCCGGCGAGACGGCCATGATGGCCCACCACATCGGCAGCTACACCATCCTCAAGGACGCTCTGGGCAACAAGCTGGGCGTGGTCCCCATGCCCCAGGCCAACCCGTCCCATCCCGGCACCATGGGCACCATGACCGGCAATGTCATCTTCCGCTCCAGCCCCGTGCAGCAGGCGGCCTGGACCTTCATCTCCTGGCTCTCGAGCCCCTATGCCATCAACATCCTGGATCACTCGCCCAACGCGGAGCTGCCGATCCTCAAGTCGGTGGTGGACGAACCGTACTTCCAGAAGAATCCGTTCTGGAAGGTGGCGCTCGACGAGGAGAAGTACGCCCACGACTGGCCGCCCCTGCCCGGGGTGGCGGCGGTCTCCGGCCACGTCTGGGAGCGGACCATGGACCAGGCGCTCCTCGGCCAGATCACGAGCCGGCAGATGATGGACACCATCGCCGCCACGCTCAAGGGCAAGTAGAAGGGAACCCGGCGGGGGTCACCGGCGGTGGCCCCCGCACCATGGCGACCGGGGGGTGGGAGGATGGACGTGTCCACCGTGTCGTCGCGCCCGGCGGGCCGGGCCAGACGCCTGCGCCCGTTGTGGTACCTCATGCCCGCGGCCGTGGTGGTGCTCGGGATCATCGGCTACCCGGTGGTCCGGGCCATCGGCTTCAGCTTCTTCCACTACAATCCCCTGGACGTCACCGGCGCCCACGTGCGGTTTGTGGGCCTGTCCAACTACCTCCGCGCCCTGACCAACCCCGGGTTCCAGCACGCGGCCGTCAACTCCGTGATCTGGATCTTCGGGGTCGTGACGGTGCAGTTTCTCCTGGGGCTTATGGGTGCGGTCATCCTCAACCAGCGGTTTCGCGGCCGTGACGTCGTGCGCGGGCTGGTGCTGATCCCCTGGGCCACCCCCAGCGTGCTGGCGGCGATGATGTGGATGTGGATCCTCGACGGCAACTACGGCGTGCTCAATGACCTCCTGCACCGGGTCGGCCTGGGTTTTTTGGCCCAGCCGTGGTTCTCCCAGCCCGGGACGGCGCTGGGTTCGCTCATGCTCATCGACGTGTGGCAGGGGATCCCGTTCTTCGCCGTCATGCTGCTGGCGGCGATGCAGACGATCCCGGGGGAGCTCCTCGAGGCGGCGCGGCTCGATCGCGCCAGCGCCTGGCGCACCTTCTGGGCGATCAAGCTGCCCATCATCGCCCCCACGGTGATGATCACGACCCTGCTGAGGATCGTGTGGACGGCGAGCTACATGGACCTCATCCTCATCATCACCCAGGGCGGCCCCGGGTACGCCACGCTCACCGTGCCCGCCGACGCGTACTACACCGCGTACACCGACTTCGCCTTCGGCCGGGCCGGGGCCATGGCGGTCATCCAGGCGCTGGTGCTCCTGGGCGTAGTGCTCGCGTACCTGAGGCTGCTCAGCCGTCAAGGGATTCTCGACGCATGAGCCGCCGGCGGCGGTTCCGGCCGCGGGTGTGGCTGTGGGCCATGGTGGGGGGCTGGCTCGGCTTCGCGCTGGGCCCGTACGTGTGGATGCTCTTCACCTCGATCAAGCCGACGCGGGAGCTCTACCGCTTCCCTGTCCAGTACTTCCCTCACCACCCCACCCTCAGGGCGTACGGGCTCTTGCTCCGGACGACGCCGTTTCCCGAGTTCATGGCCCACAGCCTCGTCGTCGCGGCGTCCACGGTGCTCGCGACCCTGCTCCTGGCGCTGCCCGCGGCGTTCAGCCTCTCGCGCCACCGCTTCCGGGGGAAGAAGGCGATCCTGTCGATCCTGGTGTCGGTCCAGTTTTTTCCCTCGGTGCTCCTGGTGCTGTCGCTCTTTCCCATCCTGCGGGCCCTGGACCTGCTCAACACCCTGGTGGGGCTGGTGGTGGTCTACACCGCCTTCGTGACGCCGTTCTCCGTATGGCTGCTCAAGGGCTTCTTCGACGGGATCCCCACGGAGGTGGACGAGGCGGCCCTGGTGGACGGGTGCAGCGAAGTGCGCGCGCTCCGGCACGTGCTCATGCCCATCCTGGTCCCCGGGGTGGTGGCGGCGGCCACGTACATCTTCATCTTCTCGTGGAACGAGTTCCTCTTCGCCCTCACCTTCACGTCCAGCAACCAGGCGCGCACCCTGCCCATCGGGCTGGACTCGTTCATCGGCAACTTCCTGATCCGCTGGAACCTGCTCACCGCCGGCGGCGTCATCTCCGCCGTCCCGATCTTCCTGTTCTTCCTGCTGGTGCAGCGGCGGCTCATCAGCGGCCTGGCGGCGGGTGCGGTCAAGGGCTGATTCTGCATCACGGGAGGTCCGTGCGATTTACCACGTCGACGACATCTGCCGGCGCCTGCGCCGCGACATCATCCAGATGGTGGCGTCCAGCCAGTCGGGCCATCCCGGGGGTTCCCTGGGGGCGGTGGAGCTGATGGCGGTGCTGTACTTCGAGCGCCTGCGCCACCGTCCGGACGAGCCGGACTGGGAGGAGCGCGACCGCTTTGTGCTCAGCAACGGCCACATCTGTCCCGTCCTCTACGCCTGCCTGGCCCGCACCGGCTACTTTCCCGCGGAGGAACTCCTGACCTTTCGCCGGATCGGCTCGCGCCTGCAGGGCCATCCGTCGCGGGTGGACCTGCCGGGCATCGAGACCTCGTCGGGGCCCTTGGGCCAGGGCCTCTCCATCGCCGTGGGGATGGCGCTGGGGGCGCGCATGGCCCGGCGGGCGTCGAGGGTCTACTGCCTCGTGGGCGACGGCGAGATGCAGGAGGGGCAGTTCTGGGAGGCGGCGATGACCGCCGGGCACTACCGGATCGACGGGCTGCTGCTCGTCGTGAGCGACAACGGCCTGCAGATCGACGGGGAGGTGGACAAGGTCAAGCGCCTGGAGCCCGTCGCGGACAAGCTGCGGGCCTTCGGCTGGGCGGTCGAGTCCATCGACGGGCACGACGTCGCGGCCATCCGCCGTGCCCTGGACGCCGGCGCGAACCGGTCGGGGGCGCCCACGGCGGTGATCGCCCGGACGATCATGGGCAAGGGGGTTTCCTTCATGGAGAACCGGTCCGTCTGGCACGGCAAGGCCCCCACCCTGGAGGAGGCCCGGCTGGCGCTCGAGGAGATCGGTGCCTCGCCGGCGTTCTCGGACCTGCCCTTCGATCCGGTGCCGGAGGGGGCCCGTGCCGATGCGTAGCGGGCGGGACGGGTTCGGCGAGGCGATGCTGGCCCTGGGCGCGAGCGATCCCAGGGTCGTCGCGCTGTGCGCGGACCTCACCGAGGCCATCCGGCTGGAGGCGTTCGCCCGGGCGTACCCCGGCCGGTTCGTCCAGATGGGCGTCGCCGAGCAGGACATGATCGGGACGGCCGCCGGCCTGGCGCTTTCGGGCCTGATCCCCTTCGCCGCCACCTTCGCGGTGTTCGCGGCCCACCGGGCCAACGAGCAGGTGCGCATGGCGGTGTGCTACAACCGCGCCAACGTCAAGATCGCGGTGAGCCACGGGGGCCTGAGCGTGGGCGAGGACGGGGCGACCCACCAGGCGCTCGAGGACATCGCGGCGATGCGGGCCATGCCGGGCATGACGGTCCTCGTCCCGGCGGACGCGGACGAGGCGTACGCCGCCACCCTGGCGGCCGCCGAGCGGACGGGGCCGGTCTACCTGCGCGTGGGCCGCACGCCGGTGCCGGTGGTGACCGCCGGCGCCGCTCCCTTCGAAGTGGGAAGGGCCCGGCTCCTGGCGCAGGGCGAGGACGCCACGATCGTGGCGTGCGGCATCATGGTGGAGAGGTCCCTTCGCGCGTCCGAACTGCTCCTCGCCCGGGGCATGCGCGTCCGGGTGCTGGACATGCACACCGTCAAGCCCCTGGACGTGGACGCGCTGGAGCGCGCCGCGGCCGAGACCGGGTGCCTCGTGACGGCGGAAGAGCACTCGGTCCTGGGCGGGCTCGGGGGGGCGGTGGCGGAGGTCCTCGCGGAACGCTGCCCGGTTCCCCTGGTGCGGGTGGGGACCCGGGACACGTTCGGGGAATCGGGGCCGCCGGACGCGCTGCTGGAGAAGTACGGGTTGACGCCGCGGCGCATCGCCGAGGCGGTGGAGCTGGCCGTGCAGCGCAAGGGGGAAGGGCCGGCCGCGGGCGGGCGCCCCCAGGGGTGAGGACAGTGCCTTGCCGCACTTGGGCAGGCGCGCCGGGGCGGCAGGATGACGGCCCCGCCGGGCGGAACTCCCTCCCGGGCCCCGGTCGTCCGGCGCCCCGCGGCGTCGGGCCGGGGCGCGCAGCTTGGGTCCTGAGAGAGGGGGGCCCTGGTGGCGGCGGTGGGAGAGGCGGCTCCCCCGGAGCGCTGGCTGACGCCCGACCTGTGGTCCATCGGGCTGTCGGCGTTCTTCTCGGACATGGGCTACCAGGTGATCCTCGGCGGGTTCGCGCTCTTCATGGTGGGATCCCTGCACAGTCCGGTCTGGGCCTACGGCCTCGCCATGGCCGTCCTGTACGGCCCGGGCGCCCTGTGGACCTACGTCGGGGGCCGGGTGGGGGACCGGTGGGGCCACCGCCGGGTGGCGCTGTGGGGCAACGCCCTGGTTCCCCTCATGTCCCTCGCCGGACTGGCCGCGACGCCCGTCGCGGCGGTCGCCCCCCTGGCCGTGGGCTGGTGGGCGCGCAACTTCCGCAAGCCGTCGCGCCAGGCGATGCTGCGCCAGGCCGTCGCGCCCGGGCGGCGGGGCCGGGCGTT
>JAJZYS010000070.1 GCA_021797925.1 Bacillota bacterium | reverse complement strand
GGTGGCGCGCGCAAACCCCGAGCCCGTGATCGTCACTGCGGTCCCGCCCGCGGCGGGACCGCCCGCGGGCTCAACGCCCGTCACGAGGGGCGCGGTCACCGCGCGCTCCACGTCGCCGCCCGAGGCAGCGTATGTGAACCGGTCGCTCGCGACCGGCGCGCTCGTGCCGGCCGGGGTGACGACCTCGAGGTCCACGGTGAGCCCCCCGGGTCCGGGGGGCGAGGTCACCGTGAGCTCGCCGTCCGAGTCCACCACCAGCGAGGCGCCGAGGCCCACGCCGAGCGCCGCGGGCCCCGCGAAGCGCACGGCCGTGGCGCCCGTGAAGCCGGAGCCTGTCACCACGATCTCGGTGCCGCCCGAGGCCGGCCCGGTGGCCGGGCTGACCCCGGTGACCGCCGGGGGACGGGACGCCTTCGGGATGTCCCGCCGGAACCCGGCGAGGATCACCGCGGCCTCGGCCCGGGTCAGAGGGGCGCGGGGCCGGAAGGAGCCGTCGGGAAAACCGCTCATGATGCCCCGGTCGATGGCGCTCGCCACCCGGGCCCGAAGCCGGGGTGAGATCTGCGCGGCGTCGCGCACCCGGGCGAGCACCGCCCGGGTCCGGGCGGCGTCCAGCACCAAGAGGCGCTGGCGGGCCGCGAGGATCCCGAACAGTGCCGCGGCGGCGTCCTGGCGCAGGACGGGCCGGTCGGGCGCGAAGACGCCCGGAGCGAGGACGGGAAGGAAAGGGGAGGCCGCCTCCGCGGCCGCGAAGTCCCACGCTCCTTTGGCGACGTCGCGCAGCGCCACGGGAGGGTTCGGCGCCGGCAGGCGGAAGAGGCGGCGAAGGAGCGTCGCGAACTGGGCGCGCGTCACCACCCCTTCGGGGTCGAAGCGGTGGCGGGCCACCCCCCGGATGACGCCCCGGGCCGCAAGCTCGCCGATGGCCGCTTGAGCCCAGCCGTACCGCCCGAGATCACGGAAGGCGGCCGCCGAGGAGGAGGTCGTGCCCGCACCGCCCAACACGCACTTCGGCCAGGGGGAGCAGACGTGGCGGATCTGCGGCGCCATCGAGCGGGCCTTGAGAATGCGCTGGAGCGCCGCCCGGAGCTCGACGCCCGACCAGCTGGAGCCGAAGGGCATCGACGGCGCCAGGGGGTCCTGGAACATGTAGCTGCCGAACATCTTGTCGAGATACACCTTCACCCTGGGCGCGTAGCAGGTGGTCGGATCCCCCGGCGTGCCGCAGCGCACCGTGTCGTCGTCGAGGTTCCCGGCGATCTGGGTCGCCGAGCTGTCGGTCACGGCGGTGGAGTCGCTGTACGTGAGCGTCGCGGTCGCCCCCGCCGTCTGCTGCTCGCCGCGCTGCAGGGTGACGCCCCCCTTCGCCGCCGAAAAGCCCACGAGGTCCAGCTTGAGGCCGTCGCTCCAGGTGCTGCCCATCACGTCGGTGACGCTGGCGGTGTAGGTCGCCGACCCGCCGATGTTGCGCACCCGGGTGGTCGAGATGACCTGGGAGAACGACGGGTTCAGCTCCCGGCCGCTGTTCTTGGGATCCATGCCGTACTGCGTGCGCCCCACGAAGTGCGCTCGGCCGTCACCCGGCGCGAAGGGCGTGGCCTGCCCCAGGGGTGACGCCCAGAACGGGTCGAGTTGCAACAGCCGGTGGCTCTCCTTGGGACTCAGGTACTCCCAGCTGCTGGCGGCGGCGCCGGTGGGGGCCGTGCTGAGGCAGTTGTCCGTGTCGAGGTCGATGTACTGGTTCTGCGCCCAGCACTGGAACAGGTCCAGCACCGTGGGCTCGGCGAAGCTCGGCGCGTCCGGGCTGCCCCGGGCGCCGAGCAGCTGGGTCCTGACCCTCCCCCCGAGGTCCCACACGGCGTACTGCGGGTCCTCGAGCAGCACGAAGGTGTCCGACCAGAACGGCTCGTTGCCGTACGCTCCCGCCGCTCCCGGCACGAGGCTGCTGTTGCCGATGTCCACGGTGACCGTCGTCGCCACGGAGTTGCCCTGGGTGGCCGCGGCCACCTGCTCGACGCCGGTCCCCACGCTCGTGGTCGTGTCCCAGAACTGGCTCGCGCCCAGGTCGAACCCGTCTCCCCGGTAGGCCGCCGCGACGTTCTCGTCGACGCCGCCGGATACCTGGTTGGCGGTGCTCGTGGCGCTGGTGCTGGAAAACCCGACGCTGACGTTCGTGCCGTACGCGGTCGTGGTCGAGAAGGTGCCCTTGCTCTTGTCGCCGGGCGGCTCGTAGACGATGGTGTAGGGCTCCACCTTGAGCTGCATCAGCGCCGCGGGCGCCACCACCATCCGGATCGGCGGCCCGAAGGCCCAGTTGTGCCCGTGCCGGCCCACCGGCCCCACGCACTGGTCGTTCCAGTTCACCGTGTGCTGGGCCGGAACGCCCCAGGCGGGGGGCGGGGGGGCCTGACCCGGGCCCGGCGGGACCGTGTTCGTAAAGGTCGCGGGGTAGCTGTACCCGGTCGGGCACGGATCCAAGCCGTAGCGGGCGGCGAAGGCGTCCACCCAGGTCGTGCCGGTCGCGTCGGGGGTCGTCTCGGCACTGGCCTGGGTCAGGTCGGGCGCGGGGTTCGTGTCGGGGTTCTCGTAGGGCGGAGCCGGCACGCAGGTGGATCCGCTGCACACGCTCGGCGGGCTCACGGGCTGCGCCGGCCCCGCGACCATCTCGGGGTCGCCCAGCGCCTCGTAGACCCCCACCCGGATGTAGCTCTCCACGTGGCCCAGGTCGACCTCAAGGCCCGGCACGTCCTCGGTGACGCTCGCCGTGCTGCCCGGGGTGCCGTCCACCCGGACGTGGCAGGCGTGGCACGGCAGGTCGACCCACCGGCCCACGCCGGTCCCGACCTCCGCGCCCCCGGCGGAAAGCGGCTTCCACACCTGCACCTTGGCCGCGCAGTACAGGTAGCTGCCCGCGATGTCGTTGCCGTCCCGCTGGCTCCAGTCGGTCGTGCCGGTGAATGTGCACGGGACCGTCAGATCGACCTGGGGGCTGCCGACGTCCATCGTCGCCACCGAACCCGAGGCGGACCCCGCGCCGCGACTGCCGGGAGCCACGCCCTCATACCAGGCCAGGCCGCTCGCGCCCGACCACACCGAACCGTCGCTGACCAGCGGCACGGGGCCCGAGGCGCGGATCTGGGCCACCGGCGCCGTGGTGAACGACGCCACCCCCGCCGGTCCGATCTTCTGTGCCCCGCACGTGCCGGTGTACGCGCAAGGCGGCGGGCGCTGGGGCGAAAGGTTCGACGACCCGCCCGGGGACCCGCAGCGGACCGCGGCGCACGCGGAGCCCTGGACGGCGCCGGATCGCGCGGGGAGCGAAGGGCCGAGGGGCGAGCGGATCGCCAGGACGAGGACCCTGCCCGTCCACCGCGCGCTGGCTCCTGTGGCGTTGCGCACGGCGATGCTCACGGCGTCGCCCGGCATCACGACCCAGCCGTTGCGGCCGTATGCGCCGCCGAAGCCGTCGATGACGATGCGGCCGTCGGTCCACGAGGCGATGTCGAGCGTCACCGCGTTGGCCGAACCCTCCCCGCACGGCCCCGGCCCTCCCGCCCAGGTGCCGTCGCACCCCGCCTGCCATGCGCCCCGGGTGGTGTCCGTGAACGCGAAGTCGGGCGTGTCGCCCAGGTAGGGCAGCCGGGCGACGGGGGCGGACCCGAACCCGGACCCGTTGACCGTGATCGCAAGCTTCGCCCCCGACCCGGAGAAGACCACCGACCCGATCGTCGGACCGCCGCCCCCCGCATCCGCGCCCGGCGACAGCAGCTGACCCAGGAGCGCCGCCGCCGCGAGCGCCGTCAGGAGTCGAACGCGTCCATCACCCATCCCATCCACCTCCCGCGCTGGTTGCGCAAGGAACGGCCCCCACGACCCGCGGGGCGGCGCCGGCACGTGCGGTCGCGGGGCCCGCGGGTCGGTCGGCTTGCCAAGGACCGCCACGGCGGCGAGGGCCTTGAGCCGGCCGCCGCCGGGGGGCACGCGTGCCGCCGCCGTGGCCGGGTCGTCGCCCGCGGTGCGCGCGTCGTCGAAGCCGGGCCGCGCGCTCGTCGCGACCGTAGGCCCCGGATCCGCCGGCGCCAAGCACCACCCGGTCGCCGGCTGAGACGAGGGGCGTGCCGCCCTCGAAGGTCGACCCGAGCCGGGATGGTGTCCGCCGCCGGGGCCGGCGTCACGGGCGACAGGACCGCCCCGGGGCGAATCCCCGCCAACCGTGCGCCGCGGCTCCGCATCGTCAACCCGCTCCCGGGAGGGCGGACCACGCTTGCGTCCCGGATCGCGCACGCGCCGCGGCCGGTCGCCGGGGCGCTGCGCGGCGGCGGGGCTCACCGGGTCCCGGCCCCCCCTCCCGCCAGCGGAGCGGCGCCGGCGGGCGCCGGGATCTCGGGCACCGTGCCCCAGGCCGTCACCCGCATCCGGTCCACGTACGTCATGCCCTCGGCCCCCGCCGCGAGACGGAAGCGGAACCGCCCCCGCAGCGGCGCACCCGTGCGCGCGTCGATGCAGGCGCTCCCGCCGACCGCCTCCTCGACCCCCGTCGCCGCTGCGCCCATGCCCCCCGTGGACCCGCCCACGCGATAGGCGCTTCCCGCCCGTCCCAGGACCGAGCACGGACCCGCGTAGGCGCCGCGACTCGAGGAGAAGAGCCCCGTCCAGGGTCCGGTGGCCTCGTACTCGTACGCCCTGAACATGGCGCTGTACGGACTCTTGCCGGCCGACCCCAGATCCAGCGCGGGCCCCTGCCCGGCCTGGACGATGTACTGGTGGCCGTTGTCGGCCTGGATCAGCCGCACCGGGGGCGAGTCCTGGGGCGAGAGCACCAGTTCCCAGTCCCCCGGGCCGTGGTAGCGGGCCCGGACGGTCACGGCGCTGCGCCTGCCGCCCACGGTGGTGACCACCGTGGCGCGGTACGCGTAGTTGCCGAGCTTGGCCAGGGCCGCCCAGGCCAGGGTTCCCGGCCAGGGATGCGCCGCGGTCGCCTTGGGGCCTCGCGCAGCCGTGCCCGAACGCGAAGGGGCGGCCCCGCAGGCCGAGGCCAGCAGCACCGCGGCCAGCAGCACGCCGAGCAGGGGGGTGCGTGGCGCCATCGTCGCTCATCTCCTCCGTCATGTCCGGCCCGAGGCCCCGAGCTTCGGCGGCGATCTCCCCTATCGCGTCCCCCGGGCGCACTCCCCGAACAGCCGCGCCTGTTCGGCGGGGGCGAGCATGCCCAGGAAGTCGAGGATGGAGCGCAGCCCGCCGTCGGGCGAGGTGAGATCCCGGTGCGGGGCCACGCACGGCACCGCTCTCTCCCAGAAGCGCACGCTGAGCAGCGGCACCCCCAGACCGGCGTGGGCGCCGGGATGGGGCAGCTCGCCGAACACCTGGGCCAGCGTGTACCCCCACGCGCCGCACTGCCGCGCGTGGCGCAGAAAGAGCCGTCCCCGCTGGAAGTCGGCAAAACCCGAGGTGTCCATCATCCATACCACGTCGGGGTGCGCCGCCGCCGCCCGGGCCAGGAGCGCCAGGGATCGCGAAAGCCCCGCGTTGGCCGGCACCGCCAGGGCCTGGCCCGGAGCGTACCAGAGGTCCATCGCCACGACATGCGCCCCTCCGACAGGTACGGGCATCGCTGCACCATCCGTTCGCGACCGGGCGCGGCTGGCGCGCCCCCGGGTCGCCTCATCGTAGGCATCGCCCGCGACACAACGCATCACGGCCCGCGCCCGGCGGACCGTGATCTTTTCCCGCTGCCCCCGTGAAGTTACGCCGTCGACCTCCTCAGGCCCGGTCCCCGGCGGCCGGCGGCGCGTGCGCGGCGAAGTGATCGGCCAGGGCCTGCCGCGACGCGACCTCCAGCTTGGCGTACACGTGGCGCAGGTGGGTCTCCAGGGTGTTGGGGCTGACCACGAGCACACAGGTGATCTGGCGGTTGGTCAGCCCCTGGGCCACAAGCTCCGCCACCCGGTACTCCTGGGGCGTCAGCCGTCCCAGCCGCCCCGCGTGCGGCCGCGCCCGGCGCCGGCCCCCGGCCGCTCGACGCTCGGCCTCCGCCTGCCGCTGCCACCAGGGGCTCCCTGCGGCCTCGAACGCCGCCGAGGCCTCGTCGAGCACCGCGCGGGCGCGCTTTCTGTCCCCCGCGTGGTTGAGCCACGTCCCCAGCGCGAGCAGCGTGCGGGCCCGCTCCACGGCCTCGTCCGCGCCGCGGTGGGCCTCCAGCGCCGCCGCGAAGGCCTCGGCGGCCGCCGCTTCGCGGCCCCTCGTCCCGTGGACCGTCCCCACACACCGCAGGGCCCCGGCCAGGAGCCCGGGCCGGTCCATCCGGCGCGCCTGCGCCACCATGTCCTCGGCCAGCCGCAGGGCGTCCTCCAGCCGGCCGCAACGCGCGCAGGCGTCGGCCGCCTCCAGGCGCCAGCGGAAACTTCCGGGCTCGAGGACGCCCACCCGCCCGGCCGCGTGCCCCTCGCGGGCGAAGAGCTCCGCCGCGAGCTCGGGACGGCCCTGGCGCGTGTGCAGCACCGCCCGCCCCCATCGGGACCAGACGAGCGCCGGGCCGAGAGTGGCCCGGCGCGCCTCGTCCTCGGCGCGCGTCAGGCAGGCCTGCGCCCCTTCGAAATCCCCCATCTCCGTGAGCACGCGCCCGCGCATCCCGAAGGCGAGGCACGTGGCCCAGGGCACGTCCACCGGGTAGGCGGTGGTGGCCTCGCTGTGGCGGAAGGCTTCGCGCAGGCGCCCCCGGCGCCACTCGAGTTCGGTGAGAAAGGTCGAGGCCCAGATGAGGGCGTAGCGGGAGCTGCGGGCCCGGGCGCGCTCCCATGCGCCTTTGAGCAGCCCCTCGGCCTCCGCGTAGCACTCCGAGCGCATGGCGATCATGCCCAGCGCAATGGGCACGGACCAGCCCCAGAAGAGCTCGGTCTCGTCGGGCTCCGCCTCGGGCAGGCGCGCCATGGCCTCCCTGGCCCGCGGCAGGGCCTGCGGGTCGCCCTGGTTGAAGGCCACGTTGCTCCATACCGCCCACGCCTTGGCGAGGGCTCCGCGATCGCCGCTGGATCGCGCCAGGTCCAGCGCCCGCCGGGCGGCCGCCATGGCGCTGTCCATGCCGCTCGTGGTCATCTCGAGCACGGCGGACGCCACGGCGATCTCCGCGGCCAGGACCCCGTCGGTCGCGGCGGCGCTCGCGATACCCCGGTTCATCCGCTCCCGGGCTCCCCGGGTGTCGCCGGCCAGGGTGAGGGAGAAGGCCCACGAGCGCTCGGCCCGGCTGCGAAGCTCGGCATCCGCCCACGGATCGGCGACGGCTTTGGCGAAGGCCTCGCCCGCGAGGTCCTGCGCCCCGCCCATCTGGTGCGCGCGGCCCAGCTCGTAGAGAATCCGGGCCCGCTCGGGCCCCGGGGGGGCGAGGGCGACCGCGTGGCCCAGCTGCAGGGCCGCGGAGTCGAAGGCGCCCATGGCCGAGGCCTCGGCCGCAGCGCGCCGCAGTTCGCGCACGGCCTCCTCGTCGCCGGGCAACGCGCCCTCGACCAGGTGCGCGACGAGTTCCCCGGCCCCGGCTCCGCGCGCCCGCAGGAGGTCGGCGGCGGCGCGATGCAGGGCCCGGCGGGCGCTGGGCCCGATCCCGTCGTACACCGCCCGGTTGACCAGCGGGTGCAAAAACGCCATCCGGCCCGCGTCCCGGGGTTCCAGAAGCCCCAGGGTCTCAAGCGGGGCGAGGGCTTCGACCTGGGCCGTCTCGCCGATGCGCCCGAGGCTGAGGGCGTCGTCGAGGGAAAACTCGTCGCCGAGGACGCTCGCCGCCTCCATGAGGCGCAGGCTCGGCCCCGGAAGCCCGGCGAGGCGCGCGACGATCAGGGATCGGCCGTCGCCCGGCGTGGGGGCGTCCGCTCCCCCGCCGGCCGGCACGGGACCCTCCTGCCGCCAGACGCGGGCCAGCTCCTCCACGAGGAACGGGTTGCCGCCGGTGAGGGCGTGCGCCTCCCGGGCCCGGGTCGGGCTCGGGCGCTCCCCCACGCCCCGGGCCAGCACATCCAGGGTCGCTCCGACCGTGAGCGGCGCCAGCTGGAGCACCCGGGCCCTGGCGTCCTGCTCCAGGCGCTGCGCCATCCGGTCCGCCAGGACGGGCCAGGGCCGAAGGGCCCCGATGACGGCCAGCGGCAGGGGGTCCGCCCGCATGGCCAGAAAGCGCACGGCCTCCAGGGAGTCGGGGTCGCCCCAGTGCAGATCGTCGAGACACAGCACCATGGGCTGCCGGCTGGCCATGCTGGCGAGGAACCAGTACACCGCGTAGAGGACCTCCGAGCGGGAGGGGACCCTGCCCGCGCCTTCCGGTGACCGTTCCGAACGGCGCAGGAGGGCGCTGAGGGACTCGGGCCCTCCGCTGATCTCCTCGACGTCCGCCCCGTATCGCTCGAGCAGCGACGCCATCACCTGCTGGATCACGGCAAAGGGGGCACCCTGCCCGAGCTCGCGGCCGCCGGCGCGCACCACCGCGAGCCGACCCGAGGCCATCTCGGCGGCGGCCGCGAGCAGGCTGGTCTTGCCCAGGCCCGGCTCGCCCCGCACAAAGAGCACCGTGCCCTGACCCCCGTCCGAGGCCCGAGACAGCGCCGCGGCGATGCTGCCGAGCTCGCGGTCGCGCTCGCGCAGCTCGGCCGTCACGGCACGGGGCCCCTGGCCGGGCGCACGCGCTCCCGGGTCGCGGCCATCGGGACGCCGAGGGCCGGACAGCGCCCGTGCGCCGGCCACGGGCTCGCGGGTTCCCGGCATCTCGTCCTGGTCACCACCCGGTGACCTCCCTCGGGGTCCACTTGCCGCCAGTGTACCACGGCCGCGCGTGCACCACGCAACGGCCCGCCCCCCGGCGATCCCGCGGGCGCGATTGGGGCAGGACGGACAAGGCGCGCCCGGCCACCCGCCAGCGGATTCCCCGCGGGGTCGGTCACTCTGGCCGTCACGTGCGCACCGACCACGGTCCCCGCCACGGCACCGCATCCTCCGCAGCCGCGACCTACGCGGCCGAGCCGGAGGCGACGCGCGCGGCGGCCCGGGTCGGTTGGATCACTGGGGCGGGGGCCCGCGGCGACCACGCAGGAAGCCCGCTGGACCCTCTCGGCTCAAAAGCGCGGGTCTCGCCCCGCGCTCGGCCTCCGGCGCGATCGCGAACCGGCGGGAGCATCCTCCTCCTCCGGCGCCTCCCCGAGACCGTCCGGGTCGGCCTCGCGATCCGCGCGAGCGTGACCGCGGTCGGCGGCCCACCGTCCCGCGGCCCCGGATCAGCCGAGGCCGTAGATCTCCCCGAACTTGGCGGCGATGTACGCCAGGTACGGCTCGGCGTCAAGGTCGCGACCCGTGGCCGCCACCAGGATCTCCGAGGGGGTCCGGCTGCGCCCGAACCGGTGCACGTGGGCCCGCAGCCAGTGGAGCAGGGAGCCGAGCTCGCCGCGCTCGATGTGGCGGTCGAGGTCCGGGATCTCCCGCCGGGCCGCGGCCATGAGCTGGGCGGCGATGACGTTGCCCAGGGTGTAGCTGGGGAAGACCCCCAGCCCCGACGTCCAGTGGATGTCCTGGAGCACGCCGTGCAGGTCGTCGGGGGGCGTGATCCCGAAGTCGGCGGCGAAGCGCTCGTTCCACGCGTCCCTGAGGTCCGCGGTGGCGAGCTTGCCCGTGATGAGCCTAAGCTCCAGATCCACCCGCAGCATGATGTGCAGGTTGTAGGTCACCTCGTCGGCGTGCATCCGCACAAACGAGGGCACCGAGCGGTTCACCGCCCGGTACATCGCCTCGACGCCGGTCCCTTGGAACTGGGGAAAGAGCGCCTGGAGCCGGGGCAGGAAGAAGGTCCAGAAGGGCCGGGAGCGGCCCACCAGGTTCTCCCACAGACGTGACTGGGACTCGTGCATGCCGCCCGAGGCCCCCTCGCCCAGCGGCGAGCGGCCCAGCTCGGCGGGAATGCCCTGTTCGTAGAGTCCGTGCCCGGCCTCGTGGATCGAGGCGAACAGCCCCGCCGTCACGTCCTCGGGATCGAGACGGGTGGTGATGCGCACGTCGTCGCGGGAGAACGAGGTGGTGAAGGGGTGGACCGAGCGGTCCTGCCGCCCGCGGTCAAAGTCGAACCCCACGACCCGGGCGACCTGCATGCACAGCTCCCACTGGCGCCCAAGGTCGAACTGCCCTTTGAGAAACGCCGTGTCCACGCGGTCCTGGCGCTCGGCGATGGCGTGGACCATGGGGACAAGGCCCCGGCGCAGCTGGCCGAAGAGCTCGGTCAGGCGCCGGGTGCTCATCCCCGGTTCGGCGCCCGCGAGGAACGCGTCGTAGGGATGCTCCGCGTACCCCACCGCCTGGGTCCACTCGCGCTCCAGCGCCAGGGTGGCGGCGAACTCCGGCTCGAAGATCCGGTAGTCGTTGGCGTCGCGGGCCTGGATCCAGGCCCGGTACGACCGTGACGCCTGCCGGGCCATGGCCTCGACGAGCGCGTCGGGCACCTTGACCTCGCGATCCCAGTCGCGGCGGGTCACCGCGACCAGCGCCCGGTCCAGCTCCCCGAGATCGTCGCGGCTCTCCAGCAGCGAAAGGAGCTCGCCCACCCGCGGGGAGGTGAACCGCTGGTGGGCGATGCGCGACAGCGTCGCCTTCTGGTCGCCGCGCGCCTCGCCGCCCCGGGGCGGCATGTACGTCTGCTCGTCCCAGTCCAGCACGGCAAACGCCGCCTGAAGGTCGCGAGCCTCGGCCAGGATGGATCGGAGCTGGGTCAGTTCGTCGCTCATGTGTGGTCCCGGTTCAGCGCGGCAGGCGAGACGTTTGCCTCCCCGGTGAGGGCCGCTCTGACCGGACTTCGCCCCCTTCCCTGGGATCGGCCATGCTCAACAACATCGCGCGGAAGCCTTCGCCTGGGGACCCGGAGCACCTTCAGGCGCCCTCGGTCCCGAACTGCCGGTCGCCGGCGTCCCCGAGGCCGGGAACAATGAACCCGCGCGCGTCGAGTCCCTCGTCCACGACCCCCACCCTGAGGCGCACGTCCGGGTGAGACCGTTCGAGGGCCTCGATGCCCTCGGGCGCGGCGATGAGGACCACCAGCTCGAGGTCGCGGGCGCCCGCCGCCTTGAGATGCCGCAGCGCGGCGTCCGCGGATCCGCCGGTGGCCAGCATGGGGTCGAGGACAAAGGTGCGCCGCTCGGCGAGGCCGTCGGGCAGCTTTCCGAAGTATTCCACCGGCTTGAGGGTGGACTCGCTGCGGTAGATGCCCAGGTGACCGACCACCGTCCGGGGCAAAAGCCGCCGGAACCCCGGCACGAGCCCCAGTCCCGCCCTGAGGATCGGCACCAGCGCCGGCGCCGGGCCAGCGAGCGCCGGCACCTCGCAGGGACAAAGGGGGGTCTCGATGGCCGCGGTGGAAAGCGGCAGGTCGCGGTAGGCGTCGGCCGCGAGCAGGAACGATGCGTCCGCCATGGCCGTCTGGAAGGCCTCGATGGACGTGGAGCGGTCCCTGAGGACCCTGAGCTGTTCCATGAGCAGGGAATGGCGCATCACCACGACTTCGCTCAATTCGAGACTCCCTTCGTGGGTCATCCGTTGCGGCGCTCGCGGCCGGCGGCCGCGTCGGCCCTGAGGAAGGCGTCGAGGACCGCGCGAGCGGCCCCCTCGCCCAGAAGCTGGTGCGGGAGGATGAGCAGGTTGGCGCCGTTCCACTTGCGGGCCTGCTCCGCCAGCCACGGCCCGGTGGCCAGCACGGCCTTCACCCCGGGATGGGCGCCGGCCGCCATCATGGTCCCGATGCCCGTGGGCGCCACCAGCACCCCCAGGTCCGCGGCGGCGGTGGCGAAGGCGCGCCCGAACGCCGACAGCACCTCCTCCGCGCTCCGCGGCCGGTCGGGGAGCAGGGCGACCGCGTGGCCCAGGCCCATGGCGTCGGCCATCAGCGTCTGCAGCAGCGCCGGCTCGGGCATGTCCGAGTGGAACAGCACCCGGGAGGGTCCCATCCCCGCCAGCCCCCGGTCCACGAGGTGGACGATCCGGTCCAGGACCTGCCGGTAGACGGCCGGCCCCCGACCCACCGGATCGGTGACGTCTCCGCCTCCGCCCGACCACTCGCCCAGGGACATGATGCGGCTGGCGGCGGCCGGATGGCGGGCACGGGCCTCGCGCGCCTGGTCGGCGGTCATGGTCAGCACGAGGTCGGCCCAGCCCACCCCCTCGGCGTCCAGGAGCCGGGAGGCGTGCTCGCCGGGATCGATGCCGCGCTCGAGGAGCGCCCGGTGCGCCTCGGCCGCCATGGGCTGGCCCGGCGTGGCGTAAAGGCCCGCCGACGCCACGCCGAGATCCGGGCGGCGGCTGCGGATGTAGGCCGCCGCCATAGGCGAGCGGCAGGTGTTCCCGGAGCACACGCACAGGATGTTCACGCCCTGTCCTCCCCTCCTCGCGCCCGGGCCCGCCGGAGCCGGTCCCACACCGCCTCGCCCACGCCCACCGGGTCCGGCCCCTCCGCCAGGATCACCTCGACGCCCTGGGCGTCGAGCCGGCGCAGGGCCCCGAACAGCGCGCGGGCCCAGGCGACGGGGTCGGCGCGGGGTCCCAGCACCTCCACCACCACCTGGGGAGGGAGGGGGCGCGGCTCCGCGAGGAGCACCCCCACCCGCCGCTCCGGGGCCAGGCGCCAGGCGGCCCGGAGCAGCTGGTCCGCCTGCCCGGGCTCGAAGAGCTCGAGCGGCGCGCGAGGCGCGTAATGACGGTGCCGCTGGCCCGGCGAGCGGGCCGGGCGCCTGGGGTCCGGGGGAAGGAGCGTCTCCCCCAGCACCGCCTCGATGTCGCCCCGGGCGAGGCCGCCCGGCCGCAGGAGGCGCAGGGGGCGCTCCGTCGCGTCCACGACCGTGGATTCGACCCCCAGCGGCGTCGGCCCGGCGTCCAGGACCAGGTCGATCCCCTCCCCCAGGTCCTCGAGCACGTGCTCGGCCTGGGTGGGGCTGGGCCGGCCGGACCGGTTGGCGGAGGGGGCGGCCACGGGCCGGTCGGCGGCGGCGATGAGGGCCAGCGCCACCGGATGCGCGGGCACCCGCACCGCCACCGTCGCGTCGCGGCCCGGCACCACCAGGGTCAGGGGGCCGGGCCAGAAGGTGTCGGCGAGAAGCCGCGCGGGCTGCGGCACGGCGGTGGCCACGCGGCCCAGCCACGAGGGGTCCGCGACGTGCACGATGAGGGGGTTGTCCGCCGGCCGCCCCTTGACCGCATAGATGCGGGCCACAGCGGCGGTGTCCCCGGCCGCGGCGCCCAGCCCGTAC
>JAJZYS010000069.1 GCA_021797925.1 Bacillota bacterium | reverse complement strand
CGGATGTCGTGAGAGGTTGGCCGCTCCCCGGTCGGCGCCCAGGGTGCGATCCAGGAGTAGCTTCTCGGGCAGGTGGCGCCGGTCCTCGGCGATCGGCCGGGCGGCGTTTTCCTGTGTTCCGCCGGGGACTGCCGCTGCCGGGTCTCCGACGGCGAGGGCGATGAACCACTGGCGGCGCATATGCGGATGAACGCTGCAACATCGTGTGGACGTGGTGCCTGATCGGAGATCTCGCCGACGGGGAACTTTGCGGCGCCTTCGGGCCATCGATGACATAGGACAGCGCCGGTTTGCGGGTCGGCCGCTGGGACGGACTCGAAGCGTTGGGTGGTTACCCAGACGGACTGCTTGCCTGCGTTGCACTTGTATGTGGGGCGATCAGTTGGCCCTGAAATGCACCGGGCACAGGCTTGCCGCCAGAGCGCGGCGCCGTGTCGCAGCATGTGCTAGGGCGCCTCGCGGAGGAAGGCCGGGCGCCCGGTGATGAACCGGCTGTACTCCCGCTCGACCGGCATCGGCCCTCCCGCCGTGGTGGCCAACCGTCGTTAGGAATGCCCGATAGCACCACCCCCCTGCACATGGCGTTGTCGATCAGCCGATGGCACCCGATCCAGCGCAGCAGAATCTGCTACGAGCGGATTTGTAGCCGTTTCGCACGACTTTGCTCCTTGGACGGGACCTGTTTGAGTGATACCGTCAGGCTTCCATGGACGACAGCGAAACGGATGCCGGCCTCTCGCGCCGTTGATTCGCCTGGATCCCGACGCCATATCGTCTTCGTGACGCCGCGCGCAAGTGGCAGCCCGCTTCACGGGTTTGGGCTCGGCCGGGACGCGGTCGGGCACCCACTGGAGCAACTGTGCCTGCCAGCCGCTTGACCGGCGACGGGGCATGGACTACCATGAGCATATCCCCCCCAGGGGGAGGGGAGGTATTCCGATGATCGAGGCATATCAGCGCGACGCCGCCCACCGGCTCAAGGTGGCCATCGGCCACCTGCGGGCGGTGGAACGGATGGTGGCGGAGGAACAGTACTGTGTGGACATCATGCGGCAGCTGGCGGCTGTGCAGGCGAACCTGGAGTCGGTCCAGCAGGTGCTGCTGAAGAATCACCTGTCCACATGCGTCACCGACGCCATCCTTGCGGGATCGGGTGAGAAGCTGATCGAGGAGCTGGTCACGGTGCTCAGGTTCACCAAGGGCATCCCGGCGATGGACGGGGACGCGCCGAGCCCCGTGCCCGGATCGTGCACCCATCACCACGGGCAGGCGATGCCCGCCGATGGCGTTCCGACCACTGCGGCCGGGACCGGGTAGAACGGGCGTCGGTGATCCCGAACACTCGGTCGAGGAGGAGGCAGGCATGACCGACAAGACGCTGGTGACGGACGAGGACAGCGGCCTCGTGAAGGTCAACGTGGGCATCAGCGGGATGACCTGCGCCAGCTGCGCCCTGCGCATCGAGAAGGGCGTCGGACGCCTCGAGGGCATCCGCGACGCCCGCATCAACTTCGGGACCGAGAAGGCGACGGTGGTCTTCGATCCCCGCCGGGTCGACCTCGGGGAAATCATGGACAAGATCCAGGACATCGGGTACAAGGCCGTCAGCGACACCATGCGGCTGACGGCCACCGGCCAGCTGTCCGACGAGGAGGCGGAGGAGGTCGCCAGGCGGCTCTGTGCCCTGGCGGGGATGGTGAAGGTCCGATACGAGGCGTCGAGCTCGTCGTGGGTCGCCACGTACCTGCCCGAGACGATCCGGCCGCAGGAAGTCCGCCGGCTGCTGCGGGAGTGGGGCTATCCCACCGTGGACCTTGGGGAGCAGCGCGACGCCGTGCAGGAGGCCCACCAGCGGGAGATCCGGGGGTGGCTGATCCGCTTTGTGGTCGGAACCGCCTTCTCCGCGCCGCTGGCGGTGTGGCTCGTCTCGAGCATCCTGGGCCACCCGGTGCTCTCCGACCCGTGGCTGCAATTGGGCTTGGCGACGGTGGTGCAGGGCTACGTGGGCGGTTTCTACTACGTGGACTCCTACCACAACCTGAAGAACCGCAACGCCAACATGTCCGTGCTGGTGGCCATGGGCACCTCAGCCGCGTACGTGCTCAGCGCGATCCTGGTGCTGACCGGCTCGCGCCACGCCACCTACTTCGACGACAGCGCCATCGTGCTCACGCTGATCACTCTGGGCAAGTACATCGAGTCGAGCGCCAAGGGCGCCACCTCGTCGGCGCTCAAGCAGATGATGGGCCTGGCCCCGCGGGACGCTCACGCGATCGTCGACGGCGAGGAGAAGGACATCCCGGTCGACGAGGTGGACCCGGGCTTCGAGCTCGTGGTCCGGCCGGGGGAGAAGATCCCCACCGACGGTGTGGTGGTATCCGGGCACAGCATGGTGGACGAGTCGATGCTCACGGGCGAGCCCCTCCCGGTGGAGAAGCTGCCGGGCGCGCCCGTGGTGGGCGCCACCCTGAACCAGACCGGCGTACTGCGGATGAAGGCGACGAAGGTGGGGCGCGACACCGCCCTGGCGCAGATCGTGGCGGTGGTGGAAGACGCCCAGGCGCGCAAGGCTCCCATCGAAGGCCTGGCCGACCGCATCTCCGGCATCTTTGTCCCCATCGTCATCGCCGTCGCCGTGGTGACCTTCGTGGTGTGGTGGCTGGTCTCGGGCGACCCCATGACGGCGGTGCTGCCGGCGGTGGCCGTGCTCGTGGTGGCGTGCCCCTGTGCCCTTGGCCTGGCCACGCCGACCGCCATCACGGCGGGGGTCGGCGTGGGAGCGCGCCGGGGACTTTTGGTGCGCGGCGGCGAGCACCTGGAGGTGGCGGCCAGGATCGACACCGTCGTTCTCGACAAGACCGGCACGGTGACCCGCGGCAAGCCGTCGGTGACCGACGTGGTCCTGGCCCCGCAGTCTACGGCCAAGGACGAGAACGAGCTCCTGGCGCTCGCGGCGTCCGTGGAGGCCGCCTCGGAACATCCCCTGGGCCGCGCCGTGGTGGCGGCGGCCAGAGAGCGCCGCCTTGCGCTGCCCAGGGTGCGCGAGTTTCGCGCCGAGCCGGGCAAGGGTGTGACGGCCCTGGTCGGCGACCGGGAAGTGACGGTCGGGAGCCCGCTGGCGTTGACCGAAGCCGGCGTGGCGACGGACGCGGTGGGCCCCGTCGCCGAGCAGTTCGAGTCCGAAGGGAAGACGCCGCTCTACGTGGCGGCGGACGGCCGGCTCGTGGGGATCGTGGCCGTCTCGGACACGGTGAAGGACACCGCGGTCGAGGCCATCGCGAACCTGCAGGGGGATGGCATCCAGGTCTACCTTCTCACCGGGGACACCCGCCGCGTGGCGCAGGCGGTCGCTCGACAGGTGGGCATCCCCGACGATCGGGTGTGGGCCCAGGTGCTGCCCGCCCAGAAGGCGGATCGCGTCCGCGAGCTCAGGGACCAGGGCCGGCGCGTGGCCATGGTGGGCGACGGGATCAACGACGCCCCCGCCCTGGCCACGGCCGACCTCGGGATCGCCATCGGCACCGGAACCGACGTGGCCATGGCGAGTGCGGGGATGACCCTGATGAGCGGTGACCTGCGCGGGGTGCCCGCCGCGCTGCGCCTCAGCCAGCGGACGATGCGGAAGATCCGCCAGAATCTCTTCTGGGCGCTGTTTTACAACGTGGTGCTCATCCCCGTGGCGGCCGTCGGCTGGCTGGCTCCGGTACTCTCGGGCGCCGCCATGGCGGTCTCCTCGATCTTCGTGACCGGAAACTCCGCGCTGCTCAACCGCTACAATCCCCTCTCGGGACTCAATCGCACCGAGGAGGTGTGGGCGCGGGAGCTGGCCGCCGAGGAGGAGCGCCTTCCGGAGAAGACGCCGCCGGCCGGCGGCGCGGAGAGCGCCGTGGACCCGGTGTGCAAGATGACGGTGACGGTGGGGGAGGAGGCGGGGAGCGTCGAGCACGGCGGGGTCACGTACCGGTTCTGCAGCGACGCGTGCGTGCGGGAGTTCCGGGAGGATCCCGAGCGCTACCTGCGGGGTGAGGGGCCCGCGGCCATGCCCGAGGCGGCCACGGCCGTGGACCCGGTGTGCAAGATGACGGTGACGGTGGGAGAGGAGGCGGGGAGCGTCGAGTACGACGGGGTCACGTACCGGTTCTGCAGCGACGCGTGCCGGGAGCGCTTCGACCGGGACCCGACGAGGTTCGTTGCCGCGTGAGGGCGGGTGCCCTATCACCGATGGAATCAGGGAGGTCATTGATGTGTGCGGATGTCACGGACACGGGAGCCAGGGGCACATGCATGACGCTCAGCACGAGGCGCTCCCGCTGCGCCCGGCCGAGCGGCGGGAGACGGAGGATCCCCTCGCCATTCTCAAGGTGAGGCTCGCCAAGGGCGAGATCACCGAGGACGACTATCGCCGCCTGGCGAGTGTCGTGGGCGCGCACGCCAGCGCCGGGATGGACTGAGGGAGGGAGCGCGATGCAGATGCACGAGGGTCACCACGGGAGCGAGCGGGATGTGGTATGCAACATGACCGTGACGCCCACGGAGGCGACGCCCAGGAGCACCCACGGCGGGACGGTCTACTACTTCTGCAGCCAAGGCTGCAAGGAGCGCTTCGACCGGGATCCGGCCAAGTTCGTCAAGGCCTGAAAAGGCGCCGGGCGGGGATGACATGGGCGTCATCCCCGGCCCGTTCCTGAGTTGCGCCGGCCGCGACGGATGTGGCCGGCGCATTTGATCCCGCGCAGGGGAGCATGGTACACTGGGAGCGATCGGACCGGTGGCGGAGGATGCTCCGTTTCGGAGGCTGCTTGGCGATGAAGATTGTGGCGGAAAACCGGAAGGCGCGCCACGATTACCACGTCGAGGAGGTCATCGAGACGGGGCTTGTGCTCACCGGGACCGAGGTCAAGTCGGCCCGCAAGGGCTCGGTGAACCTGCGCGACAGCTACGCGAGCGTGGAGCACGGCGAGATGTTCCTGCACCACGTGCACATCGCGCCCTACGAGCAGGGCAACCGGGCCAATCACGACCCGTACCGCAGTCGCAAGCTCCTCCTGCATCGCAAGGAGATCGACCGCCTCATGGGGCGTGTCAAGGAGCGAGGCTACACCCTGGTGCCCCTGAAGCTCTACTTCAACCCCCGTGGACGGGCGAAGCTGGAGCTGGGGCTGTGCCGGGGGAAGAAGGAGTACGACAAGCGCGACGCCCTGCGGGAGCGTGACGCCCGCCGGGACGTGGAGCGCGCCATCAAGGAGCGGCAGCGTTCCACATAGCGAAGTTTGGGGGCGAGTTAGGATCGACGTGAGGCGTCGGGGCAAAGGAAGCGAGCCGAGGGCCCACTCCTCGCAAATCCGTGGGAAACGCCAGTAACTGGCAACAGTAACGTACCTCTCGCTGCCTAACTAGGCATCGACGTCCGCTGGCTCCGCGCCCGCAGGCGCTGACGGACGACAAGACGCGGGCACCGAGACCGGGGATGCCCGGACCCGGTCTCCAGAATCATCCGGACTGGTCGCCTGTCAGCCTTGCCGCTGTGGCTGGCGGGCGACGAGAAACGAACAGCGGATACGCTCGTAGATGCCGATGCCGAGAGCCTCGCGGACCGGGGGGGCAGTTCCCCCGCGCCTCCACCATCTTGTTGAGATCGAAGCCGCGTCCGGGGCAGGTACGTCACCGCCGACCACCGCCAGTCCGCACGGGCGAGATGGGACACGGCGCCTGCCGCGGGGGCGGCTCCTGTGGTATAGTAGCGGCGTGCCACGACTTTCAGGCGTCATCCAGGAGGCAGTGGATTGGCATCAGGAGCTGACACGTCGGCGCATGTCGCCGGGAAAGCGACAGTGGCCACCCCCGCGTGGCCACTGTCGCTCTTTACGCGCAAGAGCGGTTATCACTGGTACGTGGTGGGGACCGTGTGCGTGGGGGCGTTCATGGCGGCCCTGGACGCCAGCATCGTCAACGTGGCCCTCCCCGCCATCGGCAAGGGGCTCAACACCGGCATCTCCCTGGTGGAATGGGTGGCCATCGCGTACCTGCTCACCCTGACGACCCTGGTCATCCTCTTCGGCCGCATCGCCGACATGCTCGGCCGCCGTCCCATGTACACGTACGGCTTCGGCGTGTTCATCGTCGGTTCGGCCCTGGCGGGAGCGGCGCCCAGCCTGGGCCTGCTCCTGGCGGCCCGGGTGCTGCAGGCCAGCGGTGCCGCGCTCCTGCAGGCCAACTCTGTTGCCATCATCACGGCCACCGTTCCCGCTTCGGTGCGTGGCAAGGCCATCGGGATCCAGGGCGCCGCGCAGGCGGTGGGGCTGTCCGTGGGTCCGGTGGTGGGGGGGCTCCTGATGGCGGCGTTCTCCTGGCGCGCCATCTTTTACGTGAATGTGCCCGTGGGCATCATCGGCACCCTGCTCGCCGCCATGATCCTGCCCCGGGACCGGGTGCACACCAAGCAGACCTTCGACTACGTGGGCGCCCTGACCATCGCCCTGGGGCTGTTCTCCGTCCTGTTCGGGGTATCCCAGGGCTACCGCATCGGCTGGAGCGATCCGATCATCGTGGGGTCGCTGGTGCTCGGCGTCGCGGTGCTGGTCTTCGCGGCGTTCTGGGAGCTGCGGGTGGACACCCCCATGGTGGATCCCCTGCTCTTCAAGCGCCGCATCTTCTGGTCGGGGAATCTCTCCGGCCTGCTCTCCTACGCGCTGATGAACGGCACCCTGTTTCTCATGCCCTTCTTCCTCACCCGGGTGATGGGACTGCCCCCCGCCCAGGTGGGACTGCTCGTCGTGCCGGTGCCGCTGGCGATGATGGTGCTCTCGCCCGTGGCCGGTGGCTGGGCCGACCGCATCGGGTCCCAGCGGCTGACGGTGCTGGGCATGGCGGTCTCCACCCTCGGGGTGCTGGCGCTCACGTCCATCGGCAAGAGCACCTCGGACCTGTTCCTGGTGGCGGCGCTGGCCATCGTGGGGGTCGGGATGGGCCTGTTCACCCCGCCCAACAACAGCTCCGTGATGGGGTCCGCCCCGGTGGCCCGGCTGGGCGTGGCGGGCGGCGTGCTCAACATGGCGCGCTCGCTGGGCATGTCCAGCGGCATCGCCATCAGCGCCACGGTGCTGGGATCGCTGCTCGTGGCCTTCGGGGGCAGCGAGAACACCGGGCGGACCGCGGCCCAGGTGATGGCGTTCCACGGCAGCTTCTGGGCGCTGGTGATCCTCGGGCTCATGGCGGTGGCCATCACCCTGCTGCGCGAGGAGCGCGAGCAGAAGCCGTCGTGAGAGCGCAGCGGAAAGGGTGGGCGGACTGAAGGGCATCGGCTGCTTCGATTCGGGCGCCGGCGGGCTCACCGTGGTGCGGCGCATCCTGCAGGAGCGGCCGGACGCGGCCGTGACCTACCTGGCGGACGGGATCCACTGGCCGTACGGCGAGCGGAGCATGGCTCAGGTGGGCGGCTTCACGCGCCGCGGGGTGGAGCGGCTCGAGGCCGAGGGGCTCGGTCCCGTGGTCATCGCCTGCAACACCGGTTCGGTGGCCTGGCCCGCCGAGGAGCGCCCGGCGGGCAGCGACGTCATCGACATGCTGGCCCCGGTGCGGGCGGAGATCGCCCGGCGCGCGCCGGAGCGGGTGCTGGTGCTGGCCACCCGGGCGACCGTGGACAGCGGACGGTACCTGAGCGCCATGCAGGCGGCCTGTCCCGCGACGCACTTTACCCAGGTGGCGGCGCAGGATCTGGTGTCCCTCGTGGAGCAGGGCAACTGGACGCAGGACTCGGCGCTGGCCAGCGCCCGCTCCGCCCTGGCCAAGGCTCCCCGTGCCGACCTCGTGGTGCTGGCCTGCACCCACTTCGGCGCGGTGACCGAGGTCTTCGAGGAACTGCTGGGCGATGCGCGGGTCCTTGACCCGGGCGTGCTGGTGGCGCGGCGGGCGCTGGCGGCGGGCCCGATCCCCGCGGGTGAGCTCCGGCTGCTCACAACCGGCCGGGATCTGCGGCGGTTGCGGCGGGCCGCCCTGAGGATCCTGGGACATCTGGGCCGGCCGGTGCGGGTGGAGCGGGTGGAGGAGGTGGTGGCCCCGTGATGCTGCTCAGGGTGCTGGGTGCCCAGGGGCCCGAGCCCGGCCCCGGGGGGGCCACCGCGGGGTTCCTGGTGGAATCGGAGGGGTACCGGCTGCTGATCGACGCGGGGTCGGGGGTGGCGACGCGGCTCGCCGAGCACCCGGAACCCGACGCGGTGTTCCTGAGCCATTTCCACTGGGATCACATGGCGGACCTGGGGGTGGTGGGCTACCGGCACCTGCGCCGACGGCGGGCCGATCCTCGGCTCGCACCGCTGCCTCTCCTCTTCCCCCAGGGCGCGTGGGCGGCCGGGGAGGAGCTGGCGACGCTCGGTGTCTTCGACGCCGTGGAGGTGCGCGACGGTGAGAGTCGGGCCCTCGGCCCTCTGACGCTGAGTTTCGCCGCCACGGTCCATCCGGTCCCCTGCCTGGCGGTCCGGGTCGAGGACCGCGAGGGGTGCACCCTCGCCTACACGGCGGACACCCGGTACCACGAACCTCTGGCCCGGCGGCTCGAGGGGGCGGACCTGCTCCTCGTGGAGGCCGCGACGACCGAGGCGCACGCCGAGGTCAAGGCGCTGGGACACCAGAGCGCCATGGAGGCGGGCCGGCTGGCGCAGGAAAGCGGGGCCGCCGAGGCCCTCCTGGTGCACCTTCCCCCCGACCAGGATCCCGTCGCGGCGCTGGTGGAGGCGCAGGGGGCCTTCGCGCCCATGCGGCTCGGACGATCGGGCCAGGTGTGGCGGATCGCGCATCCGGCGGCGGCCCATGCGCGCTGACGGGCGCGCGCCCGACGCCCTGCGGCCGATGGGACTGGAGCTGAGCCCGCTGACGTGGGCCGAGGGCTCGTGCCTCATCACCGTGGGGCGGACGCGGGTGCTGTGCGCGGCCTCGGTCGAGGACGGAGTGCCGCGGTTTCGCCGGGGGTCCGGGCTGGGCTGGGTCACCGCCGAGTACGGCATGCTCCCCCGGGCCACCCGCACGCGATCGCCCCGGGAGGCGGGGCGTGGCCGGCCGGCGGGCCGCACGATGGAGATCCAGCGGCTGGTGGGGCGAGCGCTGCGCTGCGTGGTGGACATGAAGGCACTGGGTGAGCGCACGGTGCTCCTGGACTGCGACGTGCTGGACGCGGACGGAGGCACCCGGACCGCGGCCGTGACCGGGGCCTTCGTGGCCCTGGTCCAAGCGGTGGGATGGCTGCGCGCCCGTTCCGCCCTGGCCGGGCCCATCCTGACCGAGGTGCTCGCCGGGGTGTCGGTGGGGATGGTGGAGGGGCAGGCCTGCCTGGACCTGGATTTCGCCGAGGACACCCGGGCCGAGGCGGACATGAACCTCGTCTTCACCGCCTCTGGCCGGGTGGTGGAGGTGCAGGGAACGGGCGAGCAGGGTCCCATGGACCCCCGGCACTTTCATGAGATGATGGTCCTGGGCGAGCGGGGCGCACGGCGCATCTGCGCCCAGGTGCGCTCCGCCCTGGGGGAGACCCTGGAGGTGGCGGTGCGTGCGCCTCGTCGTGGCGACGGCGAATCCGGGTAAGCTGCGGGAGTACCGGGCGCTGCTCGACGGTCTCGGCCTCGTGCTCGTGGCGCTGCCCGCGTCGGTTTCGCCGCCGCCCGAGACCGGGGACACCTTCCTCGCCAACGCCCGCATCAAGGCCCACCACGCGGCGCGGCACACGGGCCTGTTCGCCCTGGGCGACGACTCGGGGCTCGAGGTGACCGCGCTGGGGGGATGGCCCGGGGTGTCGAGCGCCCGGTTCGCCGGGGAGGGGGCCACCGACGCCCAGCGCATGGCCCAGGTCCTCGATCGCCTGCGCCCGCACCGGGACCGGTCGGCGGCGATGCGCACCGCGCTCGTCCTGGCCGGGCCGGACGGGAGCGAGTCCTGGGCGGAGGGGGTGCTGCGGGGCACCGTCGCCTTCGCGCCCCGGGGCAGCCGCGGCTTCGGCTACGACCCGCTGTTCGTTCCGGAGGGGTTCACCGGCACCCTGGCCGAGCTGGGCCCGGAGGTGAAAGACCGCATCAGCCATCGCGCCCGGGCGGCGGCGGCGCTGCGCCCCGCGATCGAGCGCCTGCGCCGACCGTGAGGGAGAGCGGCCGGCGTCACGGGCGGCGGCGGTGCGGCCGGGGCCGGGGATGGACGATGCGGATGCCGGGAACCCGCGCTCGGGCCGAGACCACGAGCCGGTCCCACATCCCCAGGTCGGCGTCGCCGGGGACCGCGCACACCAGGAGGTAGCGACCGGCCCGGCTGGCCACGAAGCTGATGCGGGCGAGGCCGCCGCGCGCCAGGCCCCGGTCGGGATCCGGGGTGAAGGCGTGGGGGAAGGCGGGCCGGAACGGACCGTTGAGGTTTTGATCCCCCTGGGTGACCATGAGGCTGTGGCGCAGGGTGGAGAGATTGACGAACAGGATGTCCACCCGCCAGCCCAGGGGCACGGTGACGATCATGTGACCGTTGCCGTGGCCGTCGAAGTTGAAGCCGGCGGTGCTGCGCCCCTCGGCGGCGAACATGCGGAGCATCACCGTGCGGGTCCCGCGCTCGAAGCTCAGGTCGCGGGTCTGGGCCGCCCCGGCCGGAGCGATCACGGCCAGCGCCAGGGAAAGACCGATGCCGGCCGCGGCCAGAATGGACCGATGTCCGTGCAATGGATCGCCCCCCGGTGAAGGGTCCCCTGTGGTTATCGTAGCGCGCCCGAAGCGCGCTGCAAAGCCCGCGGGGAGCGGCGCCAACGTCACAGGCCCTGGGCCAGCTGAAAAGATTCGCGGATGGCCCGGGCGGCGTTGAGGTGCTGGCTCTCGCGGGCTCCTCCGACGACGGTCACCCGAGTGCGGCTGCGCAGGGGCTCCACCAGCTCCCGGCGGGAAACCTGTCCGACGCACAGGACCACGGTGTCGGCCGGCAGGAGGTCCTCACCCGCGTCCGAACGGATGCGCACCCCCTCGTCGGTGATCTCCTCCACCGTGACCCCGCTGCGGATGACGACGCCCCGGCGGGCGAGGGTCTGCAGGAGGACCCAGCGCGTCGTGCGCCCGACGCTGGCGGCGGGCCTGAGGGAGCGATGCACGAGCGTGACCTCGCGGCGGGCGGGCGCCGGCAGCTCGAAGCCCTCTTCCCGTGCGAAGCGCTCCGTCGCGGGGGCGATGAGGGGCTCGGTGAGCATGTGGGCGAGGTCGCAGCCGATCCCGCCGGCCCCGATGACGACGACCCGCCTGCCCACGCTCGCCTGCCCCGAGAACACCCGCGGATACGTCACCACGTGCCCGAGGTCCACCCCCGGGATCTCGGGGATGGCCGGCGTCACGCCGGTGGCCAGCACGACGTGGTCGAACTCCTCCAGCGTGTCGGGGCCGGGGGCGACCCCCAGGCGCACGTCCACCCGCAGGCGCCGCAGCATCTCCTCGTAGTAGCGCAGGGTGCGCAGGAACACTTCCTTCCCCGGCACCCGCGCCGCCAGCTGGAACTGACCGCCCAGAAGGGGCGCCTCCTCGAAGAGGGTGACGCGGTGGCCGCGGGCGGCGGCGGCCCGGGCGGCCTCGAGCCCCGCCGGGCCGCCGCCCACGACCGCGATGCGCTGGGGGCTCCCGGAGCGCTCCACGTGGACCCGGGCCTCGAGGCCCGCGCGGGGGTTCACGAGGCAGCTGACGGGCTGGAGGGGATGCCCCAGCACGTGGTCGAGGCAGGACTGATTGCAGGCGATGCAGACGTTCACGGCCACCGCGTCGGCGGCGAGGATCTTGCGGGCGAACTGCGGGTCCGCGAGCCACGGTCGGGCGGGGGCGATGAAGTCCAGGGCGCCCTGGGCGACGAGCCGCTCGGCGACCTCGGGATCGGCGATGCGGTTGGCGCCGATGACCGGGATGCGGACCGCCTCCCGGATGCCCGCGCCCACGGCGGCGAAGGCCCCCGGGGGGACGATGGCCGCGACCGTGGGCACCCGCGACTCGTGCCAGCCGATGCCGACGTTCAGGGCGTCCACGCCCGCGGCCTCCAGCGCCCGGGCAAGCGCGAGGGTGTCCTCCCACGACGTCCCGCCGGGGATGAGGTCGGCGCCCGACATCCGGTAGATGACGGGCATCCCCTGACCCACCGCCGCCCGGACGGCGGCGACCACCTCCAGCGGGAAGCGCAGCCGATGCGAAAGCTCGCCGCCGTACGCGTCGGTGCGCCGGTTGGTCGCGGGCGCCAGGAACTCGTTGAGCAGGTACCCCTCGGAACCCATGATCTCCAGGGCGTCAAAGCCCGCATCCACCGCGATCCGCGCTCCGCGGCCAAAGGCGTCCGCCAGGGCGACGAGCTCGTCGGCACGAAGTTCCCTGGGCGTCTCCCGCGTCAGCTGGGAATAGACGGCGCTGGGCGCCACCGGAGCCAGCCCCGTCTCCCGCGAGGCGGCGTAGCGCCCCGCGTGAAAGAGCTGCAGCGCCACCCGGCCGCCCGCGGCGTGCACCGCCTCGGCGACGGTGGAGAGGTCCTCCACGTCGGCGGGGCGGGTCAGGCAGTACGTCCGCTCCCCGCCGCCCTCGGGGCTGACCGCGGCGCCGCCGGTGGTGATGAGGGCGGCTCCCCCGCGGGCCCGCTCCACGTAGAAGCCCACCACGCGGTCCACGTCGCCGCGATCGCCCTCCAGGGCGAGGTGCATGGACCCCATGAGGATCCGGTGGGGCAGGTCCAGGGTACCGATGCGCCCCGGGGCCGAGAGCCGGGGAAAGGGACCGGCGGCAGCGGGGCGCTCCGCCGACACCCCCGCGCCCTTCGCGTGTCCTCGCCAGGTGACCTGGTCCATGGTCTGCATCGTAGCAGAGGGGTCCGCATTCTGTCCACGGAGGCATCGAAGGCCTGGCCCGGGCATACACCGGCGCAGGGGGGCGCCGCGTTCCGGCGGGCGGCCCGCGGTTGGACAATCCGCCCGGTCCGGCCCGCCGCCCGCCCCATGAGAGGAATGCGCGTGCCCAGGCAGAAATGCAGCTACCAGGTGGGCGATGATCCCGGGCTTCAGCGGTGGGACAATGGGGGCACGTGCCCCGTCCCGAGAGGTGATCGCACATGACGAGCGTGTGCCCCGTCGGATGGGAAGCCGGCGGTCATGCCGGCCGGTGGTGCAAGGGCCCGCGCGACGCGACGGCCCGCCCGGGACGACCGGACAGGGGGCGGCGGCGTCACGCCCCGAGGGTCGCGTCGGCCCGGCGTGCCCGACAGGCGGCGCGCCGGGCCCCGAGGAATCCGGGGGCAAAAGGGCCGCCGGCGCCGCCCGGGGGCGACTCGGGGGGCGACGACCCGGG
>JAJZYS010000068.1 GCA_021797925.1 Bacillota bacterium | reverse complement strand
CAGGTGGGCGCCGCCCTCGCCCTGACGCCGGACGAAGACTACTTCCTCCCCTATTACCGCGACGTGGGCGTGGTGCTGGTGGCCGGGATGACGCCCCGGGAGATCATGCTCGGCTTTCTGGGCCGGGCCGCCGACCCCTCCAGCGGCGGGCGCCAGATGCCCGGCCACTACGGCCACGCCCGCCGCCGGATCATCACCGGGTCCTCGCCGGTGGCCACCCAGATCGCTCACGCCGCCGGCGTCACCCTGGCCGCGCGCATGAAGGGGGAGCACGCGGTGGCGCTCGTCTCCTTCGGCGAGGGGTCCACCAGTGCCGGCATCTTCCACGAGGGCGTCAACTTTGCCGCCGTCCACCGGCTCCCGGTCATCCTCCTGTGCGAGAACAACGGCTACGCCATCTCGGTTCCGCTCCGCCAGCAGATGGCGGTCACGCCCCTGTCGGAGCGGGCGCGCGCCTACGGCATCGCGGGCGTCACCGTGGACGGCATGGACCCGCAGGCGGTGTTCGACGCCACCCGCGAGGCGGTGGAACGGGGCCGGTCCGGGGGCGGGCCCACGCTGCTCGACTGCGTGACCTATCGCCTCACCCCCCACTCCAGCGACGACGACGACTCGAGCTACCGCAGCCCCGAGGAGGTCGCGGCGTGGCGTCGCCGCGACCCGCTGGTGACCTACCGGGCCCGGCTCCTGGAGCAGGGCGTCCTCACCGACGAGGTGGAGCGCGCCATAGAAGCGCGGGTCGCCGCCCAGGTGGACGACGCCACCGAGCACGCCCTCGCCGCACCGGTGCCCCGGGCCGAAGACGCCCTGCGGCACGTGTACGCCTGACCGTGCCGGTCAAGACGTATCTCGCCTCGATCCACGACGGGCTGGAGGAGGCCATGGCCCAGGACCCCACGATCGTGCTCCTCGGGGAGGACATCGGTCCCCGCGGCGGCGTCTTCGGGGCGACGGCGGGGCTTTTCGCCCGGTTCGGGCCTGACCGGGTCATCGACACCCCGCTGGCCGAGGGGGCCATCGTGGGCGTGGCGATCGGCATGGCCATGAACGGCTTTCGGCCGGTGGTGGAGATCCAGTTCGTGGACTTCATCCTGCCGGCGGTGGACCAGATCGTCAGCGAGGCCGCCAAGATCCGCTACCGGTCCAACAACGACTTCCACTGCCCCATCGTCATCCGGGCGCCGTACGGCGGCGGCGTGCACGGCGCCCTGTACCACTCCCAGAGCCTCGAGGCCATGTTCGCCCACGTGCCCGGCCTCAAGGTCGTGGTGCCGTCGGACCCGCACGACGCCAAGGGGCTGTTGCACACGGCCATCGCCGACGAGGATCCGGTGCTGTTCTTCGAGCACAAGGCCGCGTACCGGCGGCTCAAGGGCGAGGTGCCCGACGGCCCGTACGAGGTGCCCATCGGCCAGGCCGAGGTGAAGCGGCCGGGGCGGGACGTGACCGTGGTCGCGTACGGCCTGGTGCTCCAGCACGCCCTGGCGGCGGCAGAGGAGCTGGCGGGCCGGGGCATCGACTGCGAGGTCATCGACCTGCGCTCGGTGCTGCCGCTGGACGTGGCGACGGTGGTGGCCTCGGTGCGCAAGACCGGGCGCCTGCTCATCGCCCACGAGGACCACCGCATCCTGGGGGTGGGCAGCGAGGTGGCGGCCGCCGTCGCCGAGGAGGCGCTGTTCGACCTGGACGCCCCGATCCGGCGCCTGGGGGCTCCCTTCGCGCCGGCCATGCCGTACAACCCCGCCCAGGAGCAGGTCTTCCTCCTGGACGCGGCCCACATCGCCAGGGAGGTGGAGGCGCTTGCCCAGTTCTGAGGCGGGGCCGGTCCATTTCTGCATGCCGCAGTTGGGCGAGAGCGTCACCGAGGGCCAGGTGGTCCGCTGGCTCAAGCAGCGCGGCGAAGCGGTCGGTCGCTACGAGCCGCTGGTGGAGGTCACAAGCGACAAGGTCAGCGCCGAGGTGCCGAGCCCCGTCGCCGGGGTGCTGGCGGAGATCCTGGCCGACGCCGGCTGCGTCCGCCCGGTGGGCGCGCCGCTGTGCGTGATCCACCCGCCGTCGACTCCCGCGGCCCCTTGCGCCCCCGGTCCCCGCTACTCGCCGGCGGTGCGCCACCTGGCGCAGCTGCACGGCATCGACCCCGCGGCGGTGCCCGGCACCGGGCGGGGCGGCCGCGTGACCCGGCGCGACGTGGAGCAGGCCCTGGCCCTTCGGGCGGCGTCGCCGCCACCCCTCCCCGCCGCCCCGCCCGCGGTGGATCCGGTTCGCGAGACCCTCCCGCCCGCGGGGGATCCCGCGGGCGCGGCGGCCGCCCGGGGATCCACGGACAAGAGCGCCCCGCTCTCGCCGGTGCGCCGGCTGATCGCCCAGCGCACCCTCATCAGCAAGCACACCGCTCCCCACGCCTGGACGCTCGTGGAGGTGGACCTCACCGGCCTCGTGCGGGCGCGCGAGCGCGTGAAGGCCGCGTTCCTCGAGCGCGAGGGCGTCCCCCTGACCTACCTCCCGTTCGTCATCCACGCGGTGGCGCGCACGCTCCGGGAGATCCCCATGATGAACGCCACCCTCGTCGACGAGCACATCATCCTCCGGGGCGCGGTGCACGTCGGGGTCGCCGTCGGCCTCGAGGACGGGGTGGTGGTCCCGGTCATCCGCGACGCCGACGCGCTCACGGTCCGGGGACTCGCCCGGGCCCTGCACGAGCGGGTGGACCTTGCCCGGCGGGGGCTTCTGAGCCACCGGGACGTGGCCGACGGCACGTTCACCGTCAACAACTCGGGCGCCTTCGGTTCCATCGCCTCGTTCCCCATCCTCCACGGGGCCCAGGCCGCGATGCTGACCCTGGAGGCGATCGTGCCGAGGCCCGTGGTCGTCGGCGAGGGCATCGCCATCCGGTCCATGGTGAACCTGTGCCTCAGCTTCGACCACCGGGTGCTCGACGGCACCCACGTGGGCCGGTTCCTCCAGCGGGTCAAGGGTCGGCTCGAGGCCCTGGCGGAACCGCTCGACCTGTAGCCTCGGGAGGTCGCCGCGGGGAGGACCGCACGGCCTCGCGATCGCGGGAGCGGATCACGGGGACGCGGCGGCGTCTTGGCGGAGTCGATCCGCTCGGGAGAGGGTCGACTCCGCCGGCGGGGGATGCCTTCGGCCGCTCAAAAGTCCGTCGGGACGCACGCCGCGCGGTCCTCATCCGCGGGGCCGTCGGCGTGCCCGCGTCCCATCGCCACGAGTTCCGAGGCCGTCCGGGACAATCTCCGCCGGGGTCTGCGCATGCAAGCGACCATCGTCACGACTTCCGCGTCGCGTCCCGCGGAGGACCGCCGTCGGGGAGCGCGTCTTCATCCTCGCCGCGGCACATCGCCGCCGAAGACCCGGGAAGCCGCGTCCTCCCGCGCAGCTGGCGCGAGTCGGCGCACGCGGGCCACCCGGTCCCCCACCGCCTGCGCCACGTCCGCCCAGAGCGAGGCGGCGGTGGGCAGTCCACCGGCCCCCGGTCCGCTGAAGCGCAGCACACCCCGGCACGCCGTCTCGATCTCGACGGCGTTCTCCGCCCCTTCGGCCCGGACGAGAAAGTCCGCCGGCTCGAGCCGCTGGGGACGCACAGACGCCAAGACGCGGCCGCCCGGGTGCAGGCGCGCCTCGGCGACGAGCTTGATCCGCCCGGCGCCGGGCAGCCGCGCGGGATCCAGCCCGTCGATGCCGTGGCGCTCCACGGCGGCGGGATCCATGTGCACGGCGAAGGCCAGCGCCACGAGAATGCTCAGCTTGCGGGCCGCGTCCAGGCCGGACACGTCCGCCGACGGGTCCGTCTCCGCGTACCCGAGCTCCTGGGCCTCCCGCAGGGCGCCGGGATAGTCCATGCCCTGCTCCATGGCTCCCAGGATGAAGTTCGTGGTGCCGTTGAGGATGCCTCGCACCCGGAGCACCCGGTCCCCGGCGAGCCCGCGGCGGATCGTCTCGATGAGGGGCAGGCCGCCGCAGACGGACGCCTCGAACCACAGCCGGTCGGGGATGCCCGGGGAACGGGCCAGGAGGTCCGCCACGAAGCTCTTGTTGGCGCTGACCACCGGGATGCCCCGCTCCAGGGCCCACCCGGTGATCCGACGGGAGGGCTCCGTGCCGGGCAGAGCGTCCACCACCACGTGGGGCTCGGACTCGAAGACCCCCTCGGGATCGAGGGTCAGCAGCGGCAGGGCCCACGGCGGCCGCTCGGCGTCGGGCCGGCGCACCAGGATCGAGGCCAGCGCCTCAGCACCCGCCTCCCGACGGGCGAGCTGGGCAAACGCCAGCCCCACGTGGCCTAGGCCGAGGAGTGCGATGCGCATGCCGACTCCATCTCCCCCAGAAGATCCGCGATGGCGGTCTCCATCTCGTCGATGTCGCGAAGGAACGCGTCGTGCCCGTACATGGACGTCAGCTCCCGGTAGTCCGCCCGCACGCCGTCCTGGCGCAGCCGCTGCACCAGACGCCGGGAGTACTCGGGCGGAAAGAGGATGTCCGAGGCGATGCCCACGAGCCGCACCCGCGCCTTCACCCGGGAGCGCACCAGCGACTCCCGGGCGCTGCCGTGGTAGATGTCGAACAGGTCCATGGCCCGGCTGAGGGTGAGGTAGCTGCGGGCGTCGAAACGGCGCACCAGCTTGTCGCCCTGGTGGTGAAGGTAGCGCTCCACCTCGAAGGTGGCGCGGCTGCCCGATCCCGGAGGCACGCGGCGGCGCCCGAACTGCTCCTGCATGGACGGATCGCTCCGGTACGTGATGGTGGCGATCATCCGCGCCAGCGCCAGCCCCGAGGCCGGCCCGCCGCCCCGGGGAAAGCGGCCGTCGCCAAAGGCGGGGTCGAGGCGGATCGCCTGGCGCTGGACCTCGTTGAAGGCGATGCCCATGGGGTGCATGCGGTCGGTGGCGCCCACGGCCACGCACAGCTCCACCCGGTCGGGGTGGCTCACCGCCCACTGCAGCGCCTGCATCCCGCCCATGGACCCGCCGATGACCAGCTTCAATCGCGAGACGCCCAAGGCGTCCAGCAGGGCCGCCTGGGTCTGCACCATGTCCTGGATGGTGACCACCGGAAAGCTCTCGCCCCAGATCTCGCCGTCGGGCCCCGGGTCGGCGGGACCCAGGGTCCCGCTGCACCCCCCCAGCACGTTGGAGCAGATGACGAAGAAGCGCCGCGTGTCGATCACGGCTCCGGGACCCACGATGCCGTCCCACCAGCCGGGGGTGTCGTCGGGACCGTGCATGGCCACGTGCGCGTCGCCCGTCAGCGCGTGGCAGACGAGCACCGCGTTGGAGCGCTCGGGATCATAGGTGCCCCACGTCTCGTAGGCCACCTCGATCCCCGAGAGCTCGCCGCCTTCCCGCAGGGCCAGGGGGGTGTCCGTGAACAGCCGGACCGACCGGGCATTCATCCCGCCAGGCTGGCCGCCGGACGCGGCGCCCCGGACGCGGCGGGGCCGGGATCGCACCTGGCGCGGTGGGCCAGGGTGGACACGTGCAGGCCGCTCACGGGGTACCTCCTTGCTTCCTTCACACCGCAAGAGCGAGAGCCCCTCTTTCCCGAGAAAGAGGGGCGTACGGCCAGGGACGCCGATCCTCTTATCTCTCAGCACCACGTGCTGCAGGAGTTGGCACCTTCAACGGTCGCACCGCTGGGTTGCCGGGCTTCATCGGGCCAGTCCCTCCGCCGCTCTCGATAATGGGTTCGGTATGAAGTTGTTGACACGCAGTGTACCACCTGGCCAAAAGCGCGTCAATGCGCCCCTTTGGCCGGCGCGACGAGCGGGAGGCGGCGGCGCAGCCGGACGATGTGGGCGACCTCGAGCACGCCCAGCAGCGCCATGTCCCCCAGCACGTCGCCCATCCGGGCATGATGGCCCACAAGGAGCAGCAGATACAATAGCGCCACCGCCCCGAGCTCCGCCACCGCCCAGCGGTCGCGGGCCGCCAGCGCCTCGTTGACCAGCAGGCCGAAGATGCCCAGGGGGATGACCGCCCACACGTACAGCAGAAAACCCTGCAGGTCCGCGAGGTACCGGCCGGCGAAGAAGAGGCGGATCAACCGGGGCATGACGACCGAGGCGCCCAGCGCCACCAGCCCCATCAGCCCGGCCGCGAGCAGCCCGGCCCACAGGCGGTACTGCGATCGCGCCTCGGGGTCGCGGACGATGCGCGGGTAGAGCACGGTGGCCACGAGCGTGGGAATGGCCATGATCCCCTTGCCGAACAGCCGCATCCCGGTCCACGCGCCCACCCAAGCGACGGGCCAGGCGTGCTTGACGATGAGCAGGTCCATGGTCGGCAACACCGCCGCCAGCCCCAGTCCCGCCGCCATGAAGCCCACGTCCACCCAGGCGGTGGGGACGACGGGCCGCCAGGGGATCCGCACCCGGGCGAAGGTGTAGATCGAGGAGGCGAGGCTGCCCCCTCCGAGCGCGATCACCGCGCCCCAGAAGCCCAGCGGGCCGATGAGCTCGAGCGTGAGCACGAGCCGCACCGCGGCTTCCACCGCCACGGAGCTGCCCAGGGTCACGTAGTCCTCCTGGCCCTGCGCCACCCCGCGCTGGATCGCGAGGAGCAGCCACAGCGCGGACATGAGGGCCATGGCCAGGAAGGCGCCGCGGGGCAGGTACCACAGGGCGCGGGCGGGGCCGTCGAGCAGCACGCCCATGGCCGCCAGGCTCGCCCCCGCCACCAGGGACACCCGCGCCCACCGGAGGGAGACCGCGCCGGTGCGCCCCACCTCGCCGGCCACGAGCAGCTGCAGCACACCCTGGGCGACACCGGCGATCACGGCCATGGCCAGGACCGTGTTCACGTCGGCATAGGCGGCGGGCCCCAGCCCCCGTCCCATGGCCACCTCGTAGGTGGTGGCCATGAGCCCCGTGGCCAGGTAGAAGCCGCCGATGACCGCGTTGCCGCGGAGAAAGCGGGATCGCCGTCGAGCCCGCTCGTCTGACAAGCCGCACACTCCGTTCTCGATCGGGTCGCCGGCCGGCCGTTTTTCGTCGCCGGCCGCGGCTTCTCCTCCCGGACCGTTGAGGGCCCCGTCAGCCCAATGGTACAATTGCCAGGACGTGAAGCGCAGCCGCGCGTGCCCCTCACGACAAGGAGGCGACGAGAGCGGCCAGGGTACGCCTGGGGCCGCCATCATCCATGGACGAGACCAGGACAAGGATCACCCACGACTCCCTCGGCGAGATGCGGGTTCCCGCCGACGCCTACTACGGCGCCCAGACCCAGCGGGCGGTGGAGAACTTCCCCATCTCCGGGTTGCGGCTTCCCCGGCGCTTCATCCGGGCCCAGGCCATCCTCAAGGCGGCCGCCGCCTTCGCCGGCCGGGAGCTGGGGGCGCTGGACCGCGAGCGGGCCGACGCCATCATGAAGGCGGCGGAGGAGGTCATGGCCGGCCGCTTCGACGACCAGTTCGTCGTGGACGTGTACCAGGCGGGCGCGGGGACCTCCCAGAACATGAACGCCAACGAGGTCATCGCCTCGCGGGCGTCGGAGCTCCTGGGCGGCAGCCGCGGCGATCTCGAGCGGGTGCACCCCAACGACCACGTCAACTTCGCCCAGTCGACCAACGACACCATCCACGTGGCGACCCACATCGCCGGCGCCGAGGGCCTGGTCCACGACCTCGTGCCCGCGCTCGCCCGCCTGGAGCAGTCGCTCTCGGCGCGGGCGCGGGAGTTCGACCCGATCCTCAAGTCCGGCCGCACCCACCTGCAGGACGCGGTCCCCATGCGCCTGGGCCAGGAGTTCCGCGGCTACGCGGGGATGGTGGCCATCCATCGCCGGGCGGTCGAGGCGGCCGTGGACGGCCTGTACGCCATCGGGATGGGCGGGACGGCGGTGGGCACGGGGCTCAACGCCCCGCCGGGGTTCTCCGCCCTCGCCATCGAGCGCATCGCCGCCATCACGGGTCTGCCGTTCCGACCGCCCGACGAGATCTTCACGTTCATGCAGAACCTCGACGCGGTGGTGCTCGCCTCCGGCGCGCTTCGGGCCCTGGCGGTGGGGCTCACGAAGCTGGCCAACGACATCCGCCTCCTGGCGTCGGGCCCGCGCACCGGCCTGTTCGAGCTGGCGCTCCCTGCGGTCCAGCCCGGGTCGTCCATCATGCCCGGCAAGGTGAACCCGGTGATGGCCGAGATGCTCAACCAGGTGGCCTACCAGGTCGTCGGCCACGACGCCACGGTCATGATGGCCGGCCAGGCGGCGCAGCTGGAGCTGAACGTCATGATGCCCGTGATGGCGTACAACTTCCTTCAGTCCATCCACATCCTCGCCCGCGGGGTCGACGCCTTCGTCACCCGCTGCGTCGACGGGCTCAAGGCCAACCGCGAGGTCGCGGAGGGGTACGTGGAGCGCTCCACCGCCATGGCCACGGCGCTCAATCCCCTGATCGGGTACGAGGCGGCGGCCAAGATCGCCAAGGAGGCGTTCGCCCGCGACCTCACCGTGCGCCAGGTGCTCCAGGAGAAGGGAATGCTGACCGAGGAGGCCGAGCGGCTCCTCGATCCCCGGCCCATGACGGGGTCATGATCGCCAGCGCCGACCGCCCGCTGATCGTCCAGTCGGACCGGACCGTGCTCCTGGAGGTGAGCCACCCGCGCCACGAGGAGGCCCGGGACCTGCTGGTGCGCTTCGCGGAACTGGAGAAGAGCCCCGAGCACATCCACACCTACCGCATCTCGTCGCTGTCGCTGTGGAACGCCGCCGCCGCCGGGGTCCAGCCCGAAGAGGTCATCGGCGGCCTCAACGCGCTGTCGCGCTATCCGGTCCCCGACGCGCTGGAGCGGGAGATCCGCGAGGCCATGGCCCGCTACGGGCGGGTGAAGCTGGTCAAGGACGGACAGCAGCTGCAGCTCACGAGCGACGATCCCCTGCTGCTTGTGCAGTTCGCCTCGACCCCTGAGCTCGCGGCCCTGATGGCGGGGCCCCCCCGCGGCGCCGCGGTGCCCGTGGACCCGGCGGCCCGGGGACTGCTCAAGGCCGCGCTCCTGCGCGCGGGTTACCCGGTCGAGGACCTGGCCGGCTACACCCCGGGCGCGCCCCTGCGCCTGGCCCTGAGGTCCCGCAGCCGTCAGGGCGAGCCCTTCGCCCTTCGGCCCTACCAGGAGGACGCTTCGCGGGCGTTCTACGCGGCCGGCGGCCCGCAGGGCGGCTCGGGCGTGGTGGTGCTCCCCTGCGGGGCGGGCAAGACCATCATCGGCATCGCCGTGATGACCCAGGTGCAGGCCCGGACCCTGATCCTCACCCAGAGCCAGGTGGCGGTGCACCAGTGGATCCGGGAGCTTCTGGACCATACCGACCTCCCCGAGGACGCCGTCGGCGAGTACACAGGCTCGCTGAAGCAGGTGCGTCCCGTGACGGTGACCACCTACCAGATCCTCACCCACCGCAACCGCCGTGACGAGGCGTTCCCCCACTTCCGGCTGTTCGACCAGGAGGAGTGGGGCCTGATCATCTACGACGAGGTGCACCTTTTGCCCGCGCCGGTCTTCCGGGTCACCGCGGACCTGCAGTCGCGGCGGCGCCTGGGGCTGACGGCCACCCTGGTGCGCGAGGACGGCCGCGAGGCCGAGGTGTTCAGCCTGATCGGGCCGAAGAAGTACGATCTGCCCTGGCGCCTGCTCGAGTCCCAGGGCTGGATCGCGACCGCGCGCTGCGCCGAGGTGCGGGTACCCCTCCCCGAGGCCGAGCGCATGGCCTACGCGGTCGCCGACACCCGGGAGCGCTTCCGCATCGCGGCGGAGAATCCCGACAAGCTGCCCGTGGTCCGGGCCCTGCTGGAGCGCCACCGCGGCGAGCCGGTCCTGGTGATCGGGCAGTACATCCGCCAGCTGGAGGAGCTCAGCCGGGAACTGGGCGCCCCGCTCCTGACCGGGCGCACGGCGCAGCCCGAGCGTGAGCGCCTCTACGCGGACTTCCGCGCCGGCGCCATCCCGGTGCTCGTGGTCTCCAAGGTGGCCAACTTCGCCGTGGATCTGCCCGAGGCCCGCACCGCCATCCAGGTGTCGGGGACCTTCGGCTCGCGGCAGGAGGAGGCCCAGCGCCTGGGCCGGATCCTGCGCCCCAAGGCGGACGGGTCGCCGGCGCACTTCTACAGCCTGGTGACCCAGGACACCCGGGAGCAGGAGCTGGGAGAGAAGCGGCAGCTCTTCCTGACCGAGCAGGGTTACGAGTACGACCTTCTGTTCGGGGCCGAGGTGCTGGCCGGGGTTCCCCGCTGAACAACAAGCCGGAAGGGAACGCGCTCAATGTCCGAGTACCTTGGCGTGCTGAAACTGGCGGGTTCCAGAGCCGTGGGCGAAGTCGTGCGCTTTCACGGCCTCGCTCCCCGCACCTCCCTGGAGGAGCTGGCCGCGTACCTCGAGGATCCCCGGGGACTGGCGCGCGCCTTCAAGGATCTGCCCGAGCCGTGCGCCCAGCACCTGGAGCTGGCGGTCCTTGACCCCAGGCATCCCCGGGAGGCGTGGGACTACAGCCACGCCGCCCACAAGATGCAGCAGGAGCTGGCCCGGCGGGGTCTCGCCTTCGTGCACTGGAGCGAGGAACGCCTGCCGTGGCGCTTCGATCCCCGGGCCGCGGCCCAGTGGTTCCTCCATCGCCATCTGGAGCTTCTCGACACCGCCGCCCCGCCCGCCTCCCCCGACTTCGACCCGGTGCCGGGCCGGCCGCTGGAGCGGGACGTGCGGCTATTTCTGGCGCTCGTCGCCACCCACAAGCCCAAGCTCAACAAGAACGGGACGCTTCCCCGCACCTTCGCCCGCGTCGTCGAGCGCGCCTCGTGGCACGCCCCCGCGATCGAAGAGGCCGGCGACTTCTTCCCCCTGACCCCGCTGATCCTCGACATCGCCCAGCGCGAGGCCTTCCTCGAGCTGCGGGACGGCGAGATCGCGCTGACGCCCAGAGGCTGGGTCTTTCTCGACAAGCCACGGCCGCTGGGCGAGGATTGCGCGCTCGCGGCGCTGACGCGCATGTCGCACTTCCTCGTCACGCGCTTTGTCCTGGCCCTGGCCGAGGTCCTGCCCCCCGGCGCCTGGCTCCGGGTCGACGCCCTGCTGGAGCTCGCCGCCTCCCTCCACGCGCCGGTGTCCCGCCACGCGATCCTTCAGGGCGTCTTCGCCCTGGCGGCCGTGGGGCGCGTGGAGCGGGCCGGGGGCAGCCTGTGGGCTCCCCGCCAGATCCGGGGAGCCGTCCGTCCCTCCCCGGCGAGCCGTGTCCGGGAGGCCCCGGTGCTCCAGCCCACGCTGGAGGTGCTCGTGCCGCTGGAAGCCCTCGAGACGGACTTCGCCACCTTAGACCTCGTGGGCGAGCTCGTCCGCCGGGATCGGGTGAGCGTGTACCGGTTCTCGCGCGCGAGCATCCAGCGGGCCATCATGGGGGGCATGCCCCCCCAGCGCGTCCTCGCCCGCATCGCCGCCGTCCACCGCCAGCCGCTCCCCGCCGCGGTGGCTCGCCAGCTGGAGGCGTGGTGCCAGGGGTTCGGGCAGTTTCGCTTCCGGTCGGGCACCCTGATCGAATGCGCAACCGCGGCGCAGCGAGACGAGCTCGTCCACTGGTCGAAAGTGAAGCGGGCCATCGCGGAGCCCCTGGGCGAGCGCTGGGCCTTCGTGTACGACGACAAGGTGGAGGCGGTGCGCAAGGCTCTGCTGGAGCGGGGCACCCCGCCCGACGTGGGGGTCGACCGGCCGGGATCCCCGCAGGTCCGCGACCGGCTGGACACCGGAAGGCGGTGAATGCCGTTTTGTTCCATCTCGGCCTCGGCGACGAGTTGACGGCGCCGCGTCACCACGCTATAATGACCGACGCGGGGTAGAGCAGTCCGGTAGCTCGTCGGGCTCATAACCCGGAGGTCGCAGGTTCAAATCCTGCCCCCGCAACCATATGCACCCATGGTATCCCGGCGGCGTAGCTCAGCTGGCTAGAGCATACGGTTCATACCCGTAGTGTCGGTGGTTCGAGTCCACCCGCCGCTACCAGAAACGAGATTTGGGCGCGTAGCTCAGTTGGTAGAGCAGCTGACTCTTAATCAGCGGGTCCAAGGTTCGAGCCCTTGCGCGCCCACCAGGTTGAAACCCGCCAGGGAAAACGGAGCGTTTGTGCACCTGGTGGCAAAGAATCCGGACCCGGATTTTCCACCCCGAGAAATGCGCGACTCCAAGAAATCCGTGCGTCAGAAATTCGGGGGACCTGCGCGGGAGTAGTGCGCTCTTTCCCAAATTCGATTCGATGAGGACCGCCGCAAGCGGTCCTCTTTTTTTTGAGCTCTGCAGGGATGCCAGAGACAAGCTACGGGGGAGGGAGTCACGGGAATCAGCGGATGACATCTCGGCGGGACACATCTTCGACACCCCGGAGCGGTTCGGAGAGATCTGTGGGCCGATGGGGCGTTGGGGGAAGGAGATGTACATCGAGGGAGACACCGATGGCGGGGAGGACGGATTCGGCTCGCTCCCACATGCGGGCTGGAGACGGGCGCAGACGGACAGAGCATGAGGGGCCAGTGGGATTGGTGCGCATCTCCAGCGGTGATGGGCCGGTGGGTCTTCCGCTTGCGGGGGATATGCAAGGATCTGTCCGCGGGAGCGCAGGGCGCGGCCTTCGATGACGGTGTCGACAAGGCGCGCGACGAGAACGTACGTCAGAGCTTCGAAGCGGTCGCGGGCGAACATGGCGTCGGCACGGCAATCGCAATTGCCGTGCTCAGCAACGCACCGACCGCAGATCTCGGCGCTTAGGAGGAGTGGATCATGGGAGCGGCTCCATGGCGTAAGCAAGACCGAGCGGTGTTGGGTAAGTTACGGGAATTTCTTCTGCCTGGTGAGCGTGAGATTCGTGGCCCGAAGTCTGTGGTGGTCGACCTGATTGCCTGTGAGCTCGAGATGACCAAGAAAGGAGTCCGGGAGAGTTTGCAGCGTTTGAACAGCGCAGGTTGGATCCACCTGCGGAAAGGTGTCGTGCGCCTGTGTGACGGCGCGTGAGCGCTGCAGCACGCACGTCGACTCCATCACGGACAAGGTCGCCTGGCAAAGAATCCGGACCCGGATTTTCCGCCCCGAGAAATGCGCGAAGTCAAGAAATCCGCGCATCAGAAATTCGGGGGACCTGAACGGGAGTACCACGTTCTTGAGAGTCGCGACCAAGAGGACCGCCACAAGTGCGGATTCCGAGGCAAAGTGATCAGGGATTCCGAAGCAAAGTGATCACCCGTTCCGAGGGAAAGTGATCAGCTCGGGGGACACGGGGACCGGAGAGGCGGACGCAAAACTCAGGGGGCCAGGGTAGCCGAGCACCATCTCGAACCTCGGAGTGACTATGCACCGAGGGAGAGGTGAAGAACCCTGGCCCGTAGGAG
>JAJZYS010000067.1 GCA_021797925.1 Bacillota bacterium | reverse complement strand
CTCGCGGGGAGGCCTCGTCTTGAAGTCCCGCTCAGGGAACCGCCACCGCCTCCCCCGCGGCCAAAAAGACGAGGAAGGCCTCGGGCACCGGCCGACCCGTGATCGCCGTCACCGCCTCGCGGTAGATGGAAACCTGGGTCCGGTAGCGCTCCACCAGGGAGGCCAGGCTTCCCTTCGCCAGCGCGTCCGTCTTGAAGTCGATGAGCAGAAAACCCCCTTCTTCCTCCACCAGGCAGTCCACGGTTCCCTGGACGACGACGTGCTCGTCGCGGGCCACGGCCGGGGGCAGATCCGGGTAGACGCGGCCGGCGTCCATGAGCACGGTGAAGGTCCACTCGCGCAGCACCCGGGCCGGGTCCCGGCGCAACCGCGCGCCCAGGGGCGAAGCCAGGAACCGGACCACGGGCCCCACGTCCTCGAGGCATGACGCCTCCTCGGGTGTCATGCGCCGGTCCGCCAAGAGGCCCCTCAGCTGCGAGCGTACTCCCGCCTCGTCCAACGGTCCCGAGAGGTCCAGCCGTTCCAGGAGTGCGTGCACCGCGCGCCCGCGGGCCGCACCGCCCCGACCCGACCCCGCGGCAAAGCGCACGGCGCCCGGCACGAGGACGCTGAGGTCCTCCAGCGTCGGGATCCTGGCTCGCTCGGGGTCGAGGGTTCCCTTGATCTCGGTGACGGCGCGCTTGGCGAAGTGGCCGAGCAGCGGCCGCCAGGGGTAGGTCCACCGCAGCCGCTCGAGCACCGCGTCGAGGCCGGGACGGTTCGGGGTCGCCGTCGAGGGCGCGACGGGCACCGCGGGCGAAGCGGTCTCGACGAGCTCTCCGGTCCACAGCTGCACCCGCCAGGCCGGGCCCGCCGCCGTCGACGGTTCTGCGGCGCCCGTGAGCCCGGTCGCCAGCGCCGGACCGATCCAGTCGAGGGCGCACTGCGCCGCGGCCACGACGCCGTGCGGAAGGGGGTCCGTCCCAGCCCAGTGGCGCCAGTTCGCGGCCGTCTCCTCGAGGTCGCGCACGGATCCCACCAGGATCAGCCGCTCGCGGGCGCGGGTCAGAGCCACGTAGAGCACGCGCATCTCCTCGGCGAGCTCCATGGTCCGAATCCGCTCGGCGACCGCGTGGTGGGCGATGGACGGATACTTCACCCGCAGATCGGAGTCGGCGCACATCGGCCCCAGGCCCAGCTCCCGGTCCAGGAGCAGGTCCCCGGCCGGGGGGCGGAACCGCGCCCCCAGATCGGCCACGATCACCACGGGGAACTCGAGCCCTTTGCTGTGGTGCACCGTCATCACCCGGACGGCGTCCTGCCCCTCGCCCTCGGCCGAGGCCTCGCCCTGGTCCTCACCCGCTTCCTGCACCCGTTCCACGAACTCGAGGAAGCGGGTGAGCCCCTGACGGGTGAACGCGTCGAACTGCCTGGCGCGCTCCGCCAGCGCCAGCAGATTGGCCCGGCGCTGGCGGCCGCCGGGCATGCCGCCCGCATAGGCCAGAAGTCCGGTCTCGTCGTAGAGCCGGACGACGAGCTCGCTCAGAGGGCTGCGCCGCGCCAGCGTACGCCAGCGGTCCAGGGAATCCAGAAACTCCCCAAGCCTTGTGCGGATCCGCACAAGTTCCGGATCATCCTCCGGGGAGGGGGGACTCTGCGCGACCCGGCGGAGCGCGTCGTAAAAGCCTCCGCTCCCGCCGCTGAGGCGGATGCGCGCCAGGTCGTCGGCGCTGAAGCCCCACAGCGGGAACCGGAGCACCGCGGCCAGGGGGATGTCCTGGCGCGGGTTGTCCAGTAGCGCCAGGAGCGCCATGGCCACCTCCACCTCCACACGCTGGAAGAAACCCGTGCGCAGATGGGCGGTGACGGGAATCCCGGCCTGCACCAGGGCGTCCACGAACACGGCCGCCTTGGCGCGCACCGACCGGAGGAGGATCACCACGTCGCCGTAGCGGGCCGGGCGGTATGCGCCGGCCGCGGAGTCGAAGACGCCCAGCGCCGGCCCGGTGTCAGGCTCGACCAGCGCACGGATGCGCCGCGCCACCACCCTGGCCTCGCGCTCGAGCACCGTGAGCTCCACCTTTTCAGGGTCCCACGCGTCCTCGTCGCCGGGAGGCGGGGGGTCTTCGCCTCCGCGGGCGCGCTCGAGAACGTGCAGTTCGGCCGCCACCTCGCCGGCCGCGAATCCCGGCGGCGGCGGGGGATACGCGAAGGCCGGCTTCAGCCGGTCCTGCTCGCCGTAGGACATCCCCGCCACCTCTGGGGTGAGGATGCGCTGGAACAGCTGGTTGATGGCGGCGATGACGACGGGGCGGCTGCGGAAGTTCGCGTTGAGCTCGATCCGGGCCGCACCGGCGGGTCGCAGGGAGCCGTCGGGGTGGCGCACCGGCGGGAGGGAGGCCCGCCGGGCCAGAAACAGAGCGGGTTCGGCTTGGCGAAACCGGTAGATGCTCTGTTTCACGTCGCCCACGAGGAAGAGGGGTACGACCCGCCCGCGGGCGCCGTGCACCAGGAGCTCGACGATGGTGTCCTGAAGCTCGTTGATGTCCTGATACTCGTCCACCATGACCGCCTCGAAACGGCTGCAAAGCTCCCTCGCCACCGGGGAGGGCCTCGGAGGGCTGTCACCCCCGCCATCGCGGAGCAATTCCAGCATCGCCCGTTCCATGTCGCTGAAGTCGAGCACCCTCCGTTCCCGCTTCACCCGACTGAGCCCCGCGTCGAAGGCGCGCACCAGCTCCACCAGCGCGACGACGGCGGGCGCGATCGCCTCGAGCTCCGCCATCAGGTCGGCCTCTGGCCGCAGCAGCGGCGAGAGGGCGCGCACCTCCCGCTTCGCCCGCTCCCGCAGCCGCTGGACCCGGTCCTTGAGCTCGGGGTCCACCGCGCGCGGCCACCTTAGGGTCGCCCAGGTGTCCGCCGCCCGGACCCGGGCGCTGATCTCGGCCCAGGGCCGGCCGTCGAGCCGCGCTGCCAGATCGGCCATGCGCGCGCACTCCTCGCGCAGCACCTCGCCGTCCATCCCCTGGGCGAGTTCGGCGGCACGCTCGAGGGCGGTGGCGGCCGCCACGAGCCCCCGCCGGACGCGGGAGCGCGCCGGCCCCGCCCAGGGCGTCGCGTCCAGCGCGCGCCCCGCAAGGCCCTGCCAGCGTTCGAGCTGGGCGTCGAGCCACGCCTCGGGGTCAGGACCCGTGACCGCCGCGCGGTGCATACGCAAAACCGCCTGGCGCACGGCCGCGTCGGATCCCTCGCCGTAGCGCTCCACAAGCGCCGCAAGTCCCGCGTCCATGCGCCGGTAGCGCGCCTCCAGCAGCTGATCGAGGACCTCCTGCTGGAGCAGCGCGGACTCGCCCGGCGCCATGACCCCCACCAGGGGGTCAAGCTCCAGGCGGTGGAAGTAGCGCCGGATGGTCCGCAGGCAGAACGCGTGCAGGGTGGAGATCTCGGCCTGGGGAAGGAGGGCCACCTGCCGCGCCAGGCGGCGGTCCTTCGGGGACCGCGCCCGGGCCGCGGCGAGCGCGCGGGCCACGCGCTCGCGCATCTCCTCCGCCGCCGCATCGGTGAAGGTGACGACGAGCAGCCGGTCCACGTCCACGCCCGCCAGGATGCAGCGCACCACGCGCTCCACCAGGACCGTGGTCTTGCCCGCGCCGGCGCCGGCGCTGACCAGCAGGCTCCGGTCGATCAGCTCCACCGCGTCACGCTGTTCGGGCGTGAATCCGGGCGGCGCCGTCACGTCCCCGTCACCCGCGCTCCCTCGCCCAGACTCCCGAAGAACGCCAGCGCGTCCTCCCGGTCGGGCGCCGCCAGCCTGCGCTGGGGATCCAGGCGGGCGTCGAACCGACAGACGCTGTGCAGGGAACACGCGGCGCAGGGCGTCGCGTCGCCGAGGCGGTAGGGAAGGACCCGGATGTCGCCCCGGAGGACGCCCTCCGCCAGCGCCGCCGCGGACCGCATCACGTGCACGAGGATCCCGCGAAGCTCCTGGGCGGTGAGCACCTTCGCGTTCCGGTACGGGCGCCCGTCGGTCCGCAGCCGGACAGGCACCAGCTGCCCCGAAACCGCCTCGTCCATGGCGCGCAGCGCCTCGATGTCGTCGAGCACCCAGCCCTGTGCCCGCAGCACCCCGGCGCGTCGCCGAAGCCCGTCCTCCTCACTCACCGGGCCCTCGACACGCACCCAGGCGTCGGTCACAGGCATGTAGAGCAGCCCCGCCGGCGCGACGGCCTGGCCAGGATGGATCCGCGCTTCGCGGCAGGCGGCCACCTCGAGGTACACGCCCAGCTGCAGTGCCAGTCGGTGATAGACCCAGGCCAGTCCCAGACTGCGAGCGTGAAGCTTGAAGTCGATGACCCGCACCATGCGCCGCCCCGCCCCCTCGGCCGCCTCGATGCGATCGATCCGCCCGCTCAGGAGCACACGCGTGCCGTCGGAAAGCGTGACCTCGGGGCGGTCCGCGGTTTTTGGCCCGAACGCCACCTCCGCGCCCACCGGAACAAAGCTGCCCGCCCGGGCGTGGGCCGATAGGCGCAGAAGCAGCGAGCGCAGGGTCCGGCGCAGGTCGAGCTCGACGAACCGGTAGCGCGCACGGGTGGCGAGCACCTCGTTCTGAAGCCGCGGCGCCAGCTCGTTCATGGCGGCGTCCACCAGCAGCGCCGCCTCGTCTGGGCCAAGATCCCGCCACGCGAGCGTGGCGCGGTCCATCACCTCCGCGATCCGCCGCAGCACCGCGTGCACCAGCTGCCCCAGCCCCGGCGCGTCAAGGCGCTGGCGAGGCCGCTCCGCGAGGCCCAGCCCGTACATGGCAAAGTGCTGGAACGGGCAGCCAGCGAAGCTCTCCAGGCGGCTGACGCTCATCACCGGCGGACTTCCCCACAGCGAGCGGGCCAGCGCCGGATCCAACTGCCGGAAGTCTTTCCCGTACTCGAGCGCCGAGAGCACCCGTCGGGCCCGGTCGGGATCGCGACTGTGACTTCGCGCCCACGCGGCCAGAGCCAGGTCGTCGGGATTCACGCCATCGCGCGCCCCCTCCCCCAGCCTCAGGGCCAGCGCCGCCGTGAGCGCGTCCTCGGTGGCCATCTCGCTGGGGTCGTCCCCGGTGATCCGCCTCGGCGTGATCCCGGGGAAAAGGGCGGAGAGCCGCTGGAACAGCGGCGAGGGCGTCAGCGCCCGCCCCTCGCCGTCAGAGAGGGGGCAGGCGATCCACAGAAAGTCGCTGGCCCGGGTGAGGGTCAGGTAGAGGAGGTAGCGCTCGTGCAAAAGCCGCTCGTGGCTGGTGGGCCCCAGGGCCAGGCCCGCTTCCGCCAGCGCCCGGCGGTCCGCGTCGCCCAGGAGCACGTCCTCCTCGGGCCGGTGGGGAAAGGCGTGGTCGGTGGCCCCGAGCACCAGGAGCGCGCGGACCGTGCGCTGGCGCGTGCGCTCCACCGATCCCACGAGCACCTCGTCCATCCCCGGCGGGACCAGTCCCACGCGCAGCGACTCCAGCCCCGCCTCGAGCACCTCGTGGTACTGCTCCAGCGTGAGTTCGAGGCCGCTCAGACCGACCACCGTCTGGTCCAGCAGGTCCATGACCCCGCCGAGTACCTGCAGGTGCTCCTGGGCAAGGGAGAGATCTCCCTGGCGCTCGGCCTCCTCGCTCCACGCCCGCACGGTGCCGTCGACGTCGAGCTCCTTCAGCAGCGCATGGAGCGCCTCGGTCAGGGCGACGACCGGCCACGGCTTCAGCCGCGCCCCGGCGACGCGGCTGGTGAACCGGGCGAGCGGCCCCACGGCCGCGAGGTGACTGAGGTGGATTCGGCGCAGCCGGGCCTGGTCGTCCTCGGAAACCTCGTCGTCGCCGTCGAGGAGGGATCGACGGCGAAAGAACCATGGGCGGGTGGAGCGCAGGCGCGCGCCGGTGATGCCGAATTCCAGGATGTAGGCCTCGAGCTCGTCGGCGTCGTCGCGAGAGACCGCCAGCAGGTCGGTCTTCAGGCAGCGGAGGAACGGCTCGGCGCTCCAGCGCTCCAGCGCCGTCTCCAGGGCCGAGCGCACCAGTTCCACCAGGGGGTGATGGCCCACCGGCCGCCGCGCGTCGACGAAGGCCGGGATCCCGTGGGCCGCGAGCACGCGGCCCAGATCGCGGTACGCGTCGAGGTCGCGCACCAGGATCGCGATCTCCCGCAGGCGCAGTCCTTCCTCCCGGCACAGGCGCAGGATCTCCCGCGCACAGGCTTCGACCTCGATCCGCCGCGTGGCCGCGAAGACAAGCTCCAGGCCGCTGACGGGCCGGTCCATCACGGGGGTGTCGTCGCGAAAGAATCCCGCCTCGACGTGCGCCAGGGCCGGCGAGTGAAAGCGGGGCAGCGAGCGACCCTGGGGGAGGAGCACCGGGGGCATCACGCGGGCTCCCGCCGCACGCGCCCGGGCCACAAGCTCGTCGTGGGTGCAGCGCGTCGGGTGGAAGAGATCCTCCTCGCTCGCCTCGCCCGCGGCGAGTTCCCGCCCGTCCAGGCACAGCGCCACCTCCATGGTGGCCGCCCGCCGCAACAGCGCCTCGAGCACGCCGAACTCGGGGGGCGTGAAACCGGTGAATCCGTCCACGTACACCCGGGCCCCGGCCAGCTGGGCGGAGGCGGTCACCGCCCGGGCGACCTCGCGCAGAACGTCCCGGGGATCGGTGAACCGATCCGCGATGAACTCCTCGTAGCGGTTGGCCATGATCACCAGGTCGTGGATCTTGGACGAGAGCAGCTCGTCGGCCGTCCCCGAGCTGGCGGGGGGCAGCCCCCGCGCCAGCGCCGCCACGTGCCCGTAGTCCCTGAGCTCCGCCAGGCTGGACGCGAGGCAGCGGAGAAACCCCGGTCGGTCCGCCAGCCGGTGGAACAGGCGCAGCCGCGGCGTCTCGGCCTCGATGAGGCTGCGCAGCACCATCCATCCGCCCAGCTCCCCGATGAGGGGCAGGACCGGACCGCCCACCTCGTGGAGCACCCGCCAGGCGAGGCGCTGGAAGGACAGGACGTCGGCCCGGGCGAAGCCCCGGCGCCCCAGGTCGCGCCAGAGCGTCTCCAGAAGGGCGGACTCCGCCTGGAACGTCGCCTGCTCCGGAACGATGTAGAGCAGCCTCGGCCCCTTCGGGCCTCGCTCCAGGTCATGCGCGAGGGCCTGGAGCATGTGGGTCGTCTTGCCGCTGCCGGCCCGGCCCAGAACAAAGCGCAGCGTCCCCATCAGGCCGCGGTTGCGGGCCACGGTGGCACGCGCCTCGGGAGCCGCCCGGCATCGCCCTCACGGGAACGGCCCGGCCCCTGTCGCCGCGGGATCGGCCAACGCGCAGCCAGCACCCATCACCATCCCGTCACGGAGCCTTCACCTAGCCTGCCTGAGCCAGGGTTCGCCGGGCGCCGGGCGGTCCCTGCCCTCGGCCCCAGGGTCCAAAGCCGTGAACTTTCGTGCCGTCCGGCGATCCGGCATGGAAACCCGGGACCGGCGTCGAAGGCATGGCCAACGGGCGGGCAACGACCCGCAAGGACAGGGGGCCCGATCATCGGTGCGCGACCGCTGGAATGATGACGAAGCCGACGGCATGTCTCCGCTGGAGCTTCTGGCGTACGGTTCCCGCCTCATCGGCGAGGAGCCGTCGCTGGTGCTATGGGGAGGCGGGAACACCTCCCTCAAGGTCGACGAGGCGGACCACATGGGCCGCACGATCCCGGTGCTGCGCGTCAAGGGTAGCGGTTCCGACCTCAAGTACGCACAGGTGCGCGACTTCGCGGGCGTGCGCCTTGGGGACATCCGCTGGCTCCTCGGCCGCGAGGCCATGACCGACGAGGAGATGGTGGACTACATCGCCCACTGCACCATGGAGCCCCAAGGGCCCAGGCCCTCCATCGAGACCCTGCTCCACGGGTTTCTCGCCCCGCGCGCCATCGTGCACTCGCACGCCGACGCCATCCTGACGCTGGTGGACACCCCGGATCCCGCGCGCCTCGTGAAGGAGATCTACGGCGACCGCTTGGCCCAGGTGGCGTACCTGCGCCCCGGCTTTGCCATGGCCAAGGTGGCCTACGAGGAGGTCGAGCGGGCTCCCGAGGGCATCGAGGGCCTGGTCCTCTTGCATCACGGGCTGGTCACCTGGGGCGACACCATGGAGGAGGCCTATCACCGGCACATCGCCCTGGTGACGCTCGCCGAGGAGGCGATCGCCCGGGCCGCCCGCCCTCGGGCCCGGGCCCGAGCCGCCCCCGAGCTCCGGCGCAACCGCTTCCTCGTCCGCCTGGCACCTTTCCTCAAGGGCGCGCTGTCGCGGCGCGACCCTCACGTGCTCATGTTTGACGGCGACGAGGCGGTGGTGGACTTTCTCGCCCGGCCCGACGCCCGGGAGATCACCCAGCGCAGCGTGGCCACGCCCGACCACATCCTGCACACCAAGGGCGTGCCGCTCTGGCTCGATGTCGCCGACGACCTCAGCGATGCGGCGCTGGGAGAGGCGGTCCGCCACGCCGTGGACGAGTACGAAGCAGCGTACGCCGCCTACGTGGAGCGGTACAATCACGGGCGCTACGAGCCGCTCTCTCCGGAACCGCGGGTGATCCTGGTGCCGGGGCTCGGATACTTCGCCGCCGGTCGGACCCTGGCCGCCGCCCGGGTGCCCCTTGACATCTACCGGCACACGATGGGGATCATCGCCGGAGCCCAGGAACTGGGGGGCTACCACCCCATCGCCGAACCCGAAGCCTTCGAGGTGGAGTACTGGCCGCTGGAGCTCTACAAGCTCACCCTGCGTCCCCGGCCCAAGGAACTGGCCGGAAAGGTCGCGCTGGTGACCGGCGCCGGTTCCGGGATCGGACGCGCGTGTGCGCTGGCGCTCGCCCAGGCGGGCGCCGTCGTGGCGGCGGCCGACCTCTCGCCCCAGGGCGCCGCGCAGACAGCGGCGGCCATCGAGGAACTCCACGGGATGGGCACGGCTCTGGGCGTGACCATGGACGTGGGAGACAAGGTTCAGGTGGATGCCGGGGTCGATGCCGCCGTGGCGCGGTTCGGCGGAATCGACATCGTGGTGTCCAACGCGGGCATCGCCCCCACGGGTGCCATCGTGGACCTGACCCCGGCCCAGTGGGAGGAGAGTTTCCGGATCAACACCACCGGCCATTTCCTGGTGTCGCAGGCCACCCTCAGGGTCATGCGCCGCCAGGGGACCGGCGGCGCGTTCGTCTTCGTGGTCACCAAGAACGCCCTGGTCCCCGGCAAGGAGTTCGGAGCGTACTCGTGCGCCAAGTCGGCCGAGGCCCAGCTGGCGCGCATCATCGCCATCGAGCACGGCGGCGACGGCATCCGGGCGAACATGGTCAACCCCGACGCGGTGTGGACGGGGCTGTGGTCCGAGGAGGTGCGCAGGGAGCGGGCGAGCGCGTACCACATCGCGGTGGACGAGCTCGAGGACTTCTACCGGCGCCGGTCTCTGCTCCAGCGGGTGGTGCTGGCCGAGGACGTGGCCGAAAGCGTGCTGTTCCTGTGCACCGAGCGCAGTTCCAAGACCACGGGGGCCATCCTGCCCGTGGACGCGGGCATCCGGGAGGCGTTCCCGCGCTGATCTCGCCAGGCCCCAGGCCGTCCCGCGCGCCGCGGGCGCCCGCTCGCCATCCGAGGAAGCCTGGGCCCAACGGCTCCGCACGCCGGCGCGAGCGCCGGGTCAGGGCTCCCCGATCCCGGCCCTGAGCCGTGTGCCCGCGTACGAGCGCGGCAGCGTCGTAGCAAACGGCGGGCGGTGCACCCCGAGTTCCGTGATGAACGCACTCACATACTCCGCGGGCGTCACGTCGAAGGCCAGATTGAGGGCGTCCACCCCCGGGGGCGCCACCCTCCGCCCGGCAGGGCAGAGGACCTCCTCGGGACTGCGTTCCTCGATGGGGATCGCGTCTCCGTCGGCCAGGTCCTGGTCGATGGTGGAGGAGGGCGCGGCGACGTACAGCGGGATGCCGTTGGCGCGCGCCAGCACCGCCACCTGGTAGGTGCCGATCTTGTTGGCGAAGTCCCCGTTGGTGGCGATGCGGTCCGCCCCCACGATCACCGCCTGCACCAGACCCCGGCGCATCACCGCCCCCGCAGCGGAGTCGGCGATGACCGTCACCGGCACGCCCGCCGCCGCGAGCTCCCAGGCGGTCAGCCGCGCGCCCTGGAACAGCGGGCGGGTTTCGTCGGCGTACACGTGCACGAGCCGCCCCGACTCCAGGAGGGTGTACACCGGCGAGAGGGCCGTACCGTACGCCGCGGTGGCCAGGGAACCGGCGTTGCAGTGGGTGAGGACGGCGTCCAGTCCCTCAAGCAGCGGCGCGCCGTTGCGGCCGATGGCGCGGCACATGGCCTCGTCCTCGGCGCGGATGGCCTGGGCCTCCGCAAGGCAGGCGTCGGGCACCGACGCGCCGGCCGCCTGGGCACCGCGGGCGCACCCCCGGACGCGCTCCACCGCCCAGCGCAGGTTGACCGCGGTGGGGCGGGCGGCCTCGAGGGCATCCGCCGCGTCTTCCACCGCCGCCAGGGAATCCGCGGGGCGCGCGCTCTGCGCCGCCAGGACCAGTCCGTAGGCGGCAGCGATGCCGATGAGCGGGGCTCCGCGCACGCGCAGGGCCCGGATGTCGTCGACGACCTCGTCCACTCCCGCCGGGTGCACCCAGACGACGGTCCCGGGCAGCTCCGACTGATCGATGTAGGTGAGCCCGCCCCCGGTTTCCCATCGCAGCGGTCGGATCATCACGACCAACCTCCATTCCTCGGGTGCGACCCGGGCCACGGCGCCGCCGGTTCACAAGCGACGGCCGGTCACGTCCTTCCGGCGGGATCGTCCCGCGCCCGCGGTTCGTCCGTCGTTGCGCTCAGGGCCATGAGTGCCGCGTCCACCGCGATCTTCACGGCCACGCTCCCCGCGTCCGGCTGACCCACCGACGCCTCGCCCAGCCACCGGGCCCGACCCTTGCGGGCTCGCAACGGCACCGTGCGCTCCACAGCGCTGTGGACCGCGTCGGCAATCCGATCCCGGAGGGCGGGGCGGGAAAGATCTGGCGGCAGGCCGCTCAGGAGCTCCGCCAGGGGGACGACGACGTCCACCATGGTCTTGTCGCCCACGGCGGCCCGCCCGAGGCGTGTGACGGTGGCCGCGAAGGCCTGGACCGCCGCCACCGCGTCCGCGCGCTCCAAGGGCGTCTCAGCCGGCAGCGCGCCCGCGGCGCCCTCAAGGCCCCGGGCGACCAGGGTGCCCATGCTCGACGCGGCCACATCCCCCAGGGCCGTTGCGGTCACCTCGAGGGCCTGCGCCAGTGTCCGGACCCCCTGGGCTTCCAGGCGCTCCAGCGCGACCCGGCAGCCGGCCGCCAGCGAGCGTCCCAGGTCACCATCGCCCACCGCGTCCAGGGCGTCCAGGTGCGCCTCGCTCGCGAGGACGGCCGACAGCACCCGCCGCCAGATGAAAACGGCCGCCTCCTGCTCCAGCATCCCCTTCCTCCTCAGCGCACGTTGGCGAGAACAGGCCGGGCGGGAGCGTCGATCCAGCGCCTGAGCTCCTCGTCGAGCGTCAGGAGGGTGAGGGACGCCCCGGCCATGTCGAAGCACGTGGCCCACGGGCCCACCAGCGCCCGGTGGACGCCCACGCCCCGCTCGGCCAGAGCGGCGTGCACGCCCCCGTAGAGCACATATAACTCCTCGAGCGACGTGGAGCCCAGGGTGTTGACGAGGGCCGCCACCGACTGTCCCCGGGCCAGGCCCAGGTCCCCGGCCAGTGCAGCCACCATGTCCCACGCCATCTCCCGCGCCGTCACCATGGTCTTGCGCTCCACGCCCCGCTCGCCGTGGATCCCCACGCCCCAGTCCATCTCGCCATCGGCCAGCGTGAAGCTGAGCGCGCCGGTGGTGGGGAGCTGGGCGCCGCTCCACGCCGCTCCGACGCTGGCGCAGCGTTCCCCGGCCTTGCCGGCCGCCCGTGCCACCGCGTCGAGGTCGCCGCCGGCGTCGGCCACGGCCCCGGCGGCCTTGATGGCAAAGAACAGGCCCCCGACGCCCCGTCGCTCCTCGCGCTCCTCGGCCGAGGCCACGTCGTCGGCGAGCACCACGGTCCGGGTCTCGATCCCCGCCGCCTCGAGCTCCAGGGCCGCGGCGTCGAAGTTCAGGATATCGCCCATGTAGTTGCCGTAGACGAAGAGCACCCCGCGCCCCGCGTCCACCGCCCGGGCCGTCGCCGCGATCGCCGCCTGGGACGGGGAGGCGAAGATCTCCCCGACCGCGCAGCCCGAGAGCATCCCGGGGCCCACATAGCCCAGAAAGAGGGGCAGATGACCCGATCCGCCCCCGGAGACGACGCCCACGCCGCCTCCGGGCTGCGAGCGCACCACGCCCCTGCCTCCGGGCCCCACCCGCCGGACCTCCCCGTGGGCCAGGCTGATGCCCGCCAGCATCTCCTCGACAAACTCGGCCTTGCCGTTCATCAGCTTGCGCAAACCCGTGCACCGCCTTCTCCGCGCTCGCCGTCGGACGCCGTCACACATTCCCGCAAGGCGCGCGCCGTTCCTGCCGCCGTTCCCGCAGCCGCCCGGCAGCGACCCTCACACCCTGAGGCCACGTGTCGAATATTGTCGTATCATGACCTGATCCCCGGGTCCATGGGTAAAGGAGCGATGGAAGATGCGGGTCCACGGGTTTCGCGCGAGCATGGCCACCCTGCTCGCGACGGCGGTGCTCGCCGGTTCTGCCTGGATGACGGCGCCGGCGCTGGCCGCCGGCCCCTCGGGGGCGTCGGTGACCGGGTCCCAGAGCCACGGGCAGAGCCGGTCGCCTCTGGGGGAGGGTACGACGCGGTCGAACGCCGGCGGCGGTCAGGATGCGTCGGGAGTCGCAGGGACATCGACGCACCCGGCCGCGACCGGCGGCCAGGGGACGGCTGGCACGCGCCACTCCGGTGGGTCGAGCCGCCTCACCCTGGGCCTTGGGGTGGCCGCCGCCGTCAAGGCGGCGCTGTCCTCGGGCACGACCGGGAGCGCACTCGCCAACGCGATTCACGAGGTGATCCAGTCGGAAAAACACAATGCCCGCGGCCTGAGCGTCGCCATGGCCGTGTACCAGGATCTGACCACCCACGGCGCCGGGGGTGCGGGAAGCGGCGCCACCGGCTCGTCGGCCTCAAGCTTCAAGGACCTTTCCAAGGTTCCCTGGGCCAGCGCCGCCATCACCGCCCTGAACCGGGCCGGGGTGATCCACGGCACCGCGGCGGACAAATTCTCGCCCGGTCAACCCGTGACGCTGGCGGAGCTCGTCGTCATGCTGGACCACCTTGACGCCGGCTCCTCCACCTCCGCCACCGTCCCCGCCGGGACCCCGGCCTGGGCCCGGGGCGCCATGTCCTGGGCGCTCGGCACCGGCGTGCTCTCC
>JAJZYS010000066.1 GCA_021797925.1 Bacillota bacterium | reverse complement strand
TAACCGAGTGGTTGTAGGTTCGAGTCCTACTCGAGGAGCCATTTCATCGGGGCCCATAGCTTAGCGGGTAGAGCTGCCGGCTCATAACCGGTTGGTCGCAGGTTCGAATCCTGCTGGGCCCACCAAAGTTGGTCGCGGGCGGTTAGCTCAGCGGTAGAGCGCTTGGCTCACATTCAAGAGGTCACAGGTTCGAGCCCTGTACCGCCCACCATGAAACGCCGAGAGCCTGTCGCGGGGACGCATCCAGTTGGATGCGTCCTCTGGTTTTGCGGGGTTTCGCTGCGAATCTCGTCGCGACACATGTGGACACCCCGAGAGGCGGTTTGGAGGGATTCAGAGTCACTGGGGAGTCGGGCAAGGAGCGGCCCACGTCAAGGAGACACCGATGTCAGGACGCAAGGGGCCCGATCCCGCAAATGGGCTCGGGGAGAGAGGAACGGGCGGTCGCGCTTGTGACCTTCACCGACGTCGCGGTCCTGGTGGTCAGAGGTGCGGTGTCACTCGGGCGCAGTTCGTGAAGGTGCTGGTTCGTACGCTGAAGCTGAAGCCGGGTGCGGGGAACCTCCTCCGTTCACGGACGTGCCGGTGAGCGCCGCGTTTGCTCCCGAGGAAGCCTGCGCGCTCCACAGGCGATCTGCACGCCCGGGGCAGCAAGCCCCAGGCGTTTGTCACATGCGAACAAGTTTTGCACGCCAGACGGCGTTCCCGTCGGGCGCATTGTGCTCGTTGCGTGCTCCGCGTGTGCTGGTTCTGTGACTGGAGAGTCATATACTGCCAGTAGGAACGGCGGATCGGGCACGATCCAGACCGCCTGCGCCGAGCATGTTGGATGGGAGGCACGACGACGGCGTATCTTTTGGATGCGCGCCGCCAAGGTCAAACGGATCTCGGCGACGACGTCGCGGACTGGGCAAGGGATTGGTCGGGCGGGCGCAAAGGCCGCGTTTCGCCGCGACCGCTTGGGTGGGCGCCCGGGAAGAGTTCAGAGAGCGACGTGATGCACGAGGGCTTCGACGGCGGCGGCGATCTGATCGGTCACGGGACGGGCCCTGGTGAGCCTTGCGATGCTGGGCCCGGACCACGAGGTGCGTGCGGCGGCCACGATCCCGAGCGCGAGTTGCGCTCGTAGTCCGTCGCTGACCCTGCTCTCGTCCCGCCTGACGCGGGCCCTGCGCCCTGTGGCGCTGCGGGCGGTCTCAGGGTGTAGGCGGGCCTGCTCTTGTTCGATCACCGTGCGCCTTATCGCCCCAGGTGAGTTCTGACCGCAGGGACAGAAAAGGAGAGACGACGATGCCGCTGCCTCCCTTCGACCCGCTCTCAGAGGAGTTCCGCCAGGACCCGTACGCCCTCTACCGCACGTACCGGGAAGAGGAGCCGGTTCACCTCGGTCGGCCGAGGCAACCCGGCCAAGACGCGTGCTGGTACGTGTTCCGCCACGCTGACGTGACCAAGCTGCTGAAAGACGTTCGTCTTGGACGCGGCGACCTCGACAAGAACCGCGAAGCGGCCGAACCGGAACTGCGCCACTTCAAGAGCCTGCTGCACATGGACCCGCCGGATCACACACGCCTGAGGCGGCTGGTCAGCAAGGCGTTCACGGCGAGCGCCGTCGATGCGGTCCTGCCCCGCGTCCGCGCGCTTGCCGATGAGTTCCTCGACGAGTTGGGAGGTCGAAGGGAGCTCGACCTGATCGCCGACTTCGCGTTTCCGCTCCCCGTCACCGTCATCGGCGAGCTCCTGGGGGTGCCCGTCGAAGAGCGGGCGCAGTTGCGCGAGTGGTCCCGTGCGGTCGCGGCAGGGATTGACGCCACCTCGACTGCGGAAACCTTTGTCGCTGCCCGGCAAGCCTCAGTGGCCATGGGCGAGTATGTGGCCGCTGCGCTGGATGATCATCGGCGCCATCCGCGCGAGGACCTCCTGAGCGCCCTGATCGCTGCCCGTGATGAAGGTGATCGGCTCAGCGAGGACGAGCTGATCGCCCTGACGATCCTGCTGATTGCGGCCGGGCATGAGACCACGGTGAATCTCATCGGGAACGGCATGCTGGCGCTCTTGTCCCATCCCGAGCAGCTGGCCTACGCGCGCGCCGCGGGGGTCAGCCGGGACGGGGTCGACGAACTCCTGCGCTTCGACTCGCCGGTGCAAATGGCGTCAAGGGTCGCCATGGACGAGGTCTCGGCCGGGAGCCACACGCTGCCTCGGGGGGCGACGGTGGTCTCCGTGCTTGGTTCTGCCAACCGCGACCCTGAGGTGTTCGCGGACCCCGACCGCCTGGACCTCAGCCGTGCCGCCAGGGCGCACGTGTCGTTCGGAGGGGGAATTCACTCCTGCCTCGGGGCGTTGCTGGCACGGGCCGAAGGACGGATCGCCATCGAGGCCCTCCTCTCCCGGTATCCCCGCATGGAGCTGGCGGTCGAAAGTCCCGCCTGGCGGTCCGGCTCGGCCTTTCGCGGCCTGGAGTCGCTGCCGGTTCGAGTCTGAAGGTCACCGGATTCGCCAGCACGCCCGGCTGGCGTCGTCCAGGACAGCGAGGCGGCCGCGCGGTGTCGGAAGCCCTCTCCCCACCGCGACATGGCGGCCGCCCAGGCCTACAAATCGCTCGAGCACGCCCAGCTGGGCTTCGCTCCGGCTGCCTGCCATCTTCCACCGTCTCGAAGACCGAGTCCGCGCTCACGCCCTGCTCCCAATGCTCGCCTACGACGTGCCGAGCAGGCTCCACCCGGGCCGCGAGCCTTGCGGATGAACCGGTGCCCATGCGGGGAAGGCCATCCGCCACGCCGCGCTGGAGCGGAGCGTGCTCGGCCGCTGCGGGCGCGCTTACCTCACCTCCCTGCCGGCCGGCACGAGCCGGCCCTGGCGCGCGGGGCCCGCGGGGACCCGGCCCCATCGGGATCGGCGCTTTGCGGCTCCCGCCGAGTGCAGCTCACGCATCGCGAACTGCGGACCGGCCTCATCCATGATGACTGGCTCCAAAGCCGCGGCATTGCATGAATCTTCGCCGAAGCGTACGATAGATCCGGAGGACTGGGTAGGTCCGTGCTCCTCATCGTGGATATCGGGACCCGAACCGGTCGTTGGCTGCGACCTTGCGGATAAAACGGTTGCGCCACGGGGAGGTCGATGCACGTGGGGACGGCGGCGGCGCTCATCATCGCCATCGCGGCGATCTTGGTCCTTCTCTTATCCGTGCGTATCGTCCAGCAGTACGAGCGCGGTGTGCTCTTTCGGCTGGGTCGGGTGGTGGGCGTCCGTGCGCCCGGGCTCAACTTGATCGTGCCGGTGGTGGACTCCCTTCGCAAGGTGTCGCTTCGCATCATGACCATGCCCATCCAGTCCCAGGGCATCATCACCAAGGACAACGTCAGCGTCGACGTGTCCGCCGTCGCCTATTACCGCGTCGAGGACCCGGTGAAGTCCGTCATCGCCATCGAAAATGTGGCGGCTGCGATCAACCAGATCTCCCAGACGACCCTGCGCAAGGTGGTTGGCCAGCACATGCTCGACGAAGTGCTCTCCGAAACCGATGCCTTGAACGCGAGCATTCCGGCCATCCTGGATGAACTGACCAAAGACTGGGGCGTCGTGGTCACCATCGTGGAGCTCAAGGACATCCAGGTGCCCGAGGAGATGAAACGGTCGATGGCTCGCCAGGCGGAGGCCGAGCGTGAAAAACGCGCCAAGATCATCGCCGCGGAAGGCGAGCTTCTGGCGGTCGACTCTCTGAGCAAGGCCGCCGACATGATGCTCCAGCACCCGATTACGCTGCAGCTTCGGACGCTGCAAACGTTAACGGAGATCGCCGTCGACAAGAATTCCACGGTGGTTTTCCCGGCACCACTCATGACAACCATCCAGGAACTCGGCTCGTTCCTGACGCGCGAAACCGGCGCACTGGCGAGCCTTGCGTCCGTCCACACGGCGGGGGAGATCCCCGCCGCGCGTCTGACGTCCGAAGAGTAATACGCTGCGCAGGTTGGCGGAGGCCGAGTCCCCCTGGGAGGCCGGTGGGCTCTGGAGGCGGGCATCCTCGCCGTGGCGTGCCTTGGATCCCGCCCGGGTGACACAGCGCCCTCGCCACGGTCCCTCGCGTTGTCGCCGTCCGGGTCCGCAGGCCTGTCCGTTCTCGGATGGCGAGTTCACGAGGCGCACTCGCCGGGGTCATCGCGGCGAGAACGGATGGCGCCGCCGCGCGGGTGGTGTGCCCCGCAACGGGCCTGACTCGCCAGAGCACCGCCGGGCAGTGGAGGGGACGGGCCGCGCAGCGGTCGACCCTCGTTGCGGGAAGTGAGCGGCTGGCGGCAGCACCGCGGCCATGTCCCGTTTACGCGCTCGCATGCCCGTGGCGCCGGGCGAGCGCCCGCGCGCGGATCCGCCAGGTTCCGACACGGTTTTCCTCTCGTTCCGGAGGACGTCCACTGGGTCGAATCCTGAAACTCCTGTACGTACCGTAGCCTTCACGCCGACGGCGGTGTCGCTGGTCTCGCCGTTGCCCGGGGGCCACCCGGCCGGGGAGCGGGCGCTGCCCGGCTCCCCGGCCTGGCGTCGAAACAGGACAGACGGCCCGGACGGACGACGCGGGTTGCGGAAGGGGCCGCGGTGTCGAAACACGCCTACGCGGGCGGTGGGACGGTTCGGGCGCAAGACGGTGGCCGGGGCGGTGGGAGCGGCCCTGACGCTCTCGGGGCTCTTCGCTCCGGCGGGGATGGGGGTGGGAGCGGCACAGGCCGCTATCTCCTGTTCGACTGGATCCAGGCGGCGGGCGTCCTCGAGCCGAACGTGAGCGGGCAGACGCTGCGTTCCGCCGTGACGTATCCCAGGCGACCCCGTGCACTGCGGTGGGCCGCTCCCGATCCATCAGCGGCCGGAGCATGACGCAGCAGAACGAGATCCTGGTGAGCAGCGACGGGGTCTCGCGTGGAGCGGCGTGCTCACGTCCCAGCCCGACACCAGCGCGGGCCAGCAGGAGCCTCAGGGGTGGCCTGCGCCAGCGCCCGCGCGTATGTCGCGGTGGGCTGGCACGACAACACTTCGGCAACTCGCAGAACGAGGTCCTGCTCAGCACCGACCGCGGCGCGAGCCGGACCCCGGGAGGATCGTCGAGCCTGCCCCAGCCCGCTGGATCTGGCAGCACGACCTTCGCCGTCGCCCAGCGCCTCGCCGGGGTCACATGCCCGACCAGTTCCACGTGCGTCGCCGTGGGTTTCTATCAGAGCCAGTCCACCGTGACCGACCAGAACGAGGTCCTGGTGAGCGAGTACGGCGGCGTCACCTGGGCTCAGGCCCTGGGCTCAGGCCACGATCGTTGCCCAGCCCTCCGCGAGCACCGACGGCCGGGGACTCTCCGCGGTCAGCCGCCGGGATGCCGCCGACTGCGTCGCGGTGGGACACGCCACGGGGAGCGGCAGCGGAGCCCGGGCGGACGAGATCCTCCTGAGCGGCGACGGCGGCCCCCCAGCCGTTCCCCGCGAGTTCGAACCATCAGTTGCGGGGTGTCGCGTGTGCCCCCGGCGGCCCGACGTTGTCGCCGTAGGGTGGGGCAACGTCTCCTACCGCTTTCAGAGCCAGATCCTCATGAGCGGGAGCGCGCCACGTGGACATCCGTCGCCGTCCCCGAGCCCGCTGGGGCGACCACCCAGCAGCTGGTCGGGGCGAGCCGCCCCACCGCCAGCGCCTGCGTGGCGGTGGGCGCTGACGACAGTCAGAACGAGGTGCTCCACACGATGGGGCCCGCCGCCCTGACGGGCGTCACGCTGTCCGCGGGGGTGGCGGGGGACCTTGTGATCCTCAGCGGCAGCGGGTTTGGCTCGGCGCCCGGTTCGGTCGGCTTCACCCCCGTGGCGCGGCGCCGGCCGTCTAAGAGCCCGCATTTTGGGGGCTCGTCCTCCTCGCCCAAACGGCGTGTGACCGATGAATAAGGCGCACCTTCAGGGAGGCCCAATGTAAAGCCTGGGTACGCCGCCGGGAGACTCACCTCATCGGACCTCGTCTTGGTGCTGACGCACGGGATTCGCGAGGCCTCCGCGGGTGCGGTTCCCTCAGCGCGGGGCTCTTGGGGCATCTCCGCCCTGCGAGGTTCCCGCTCGGGCTAAGGCGACGAGGCGGGCAACGACCACGGCAAGTTCGTCGTCGTCGAGGAAGCGGGGATCGAGGGTGACTCGGCCGATCGGCACCTCGTGGTTTCGCGTCCGAATCGACGGAATGCCGTCTTCGAGCGCCTTTACAAGCCCTGCCGCCCAGGACGGCGTTCCGACCAGCGCCAGCCGAGGGATGCCCCGGTCCGGTTCACCGGTGCGCTCGGTCCGGTACCAGGGCGCGAGCCGCTCTTCGAGCACGCGAATCACGCCCTCGCGACGCGCGCGCTCGCCAAGGACGTCCCGCCGCACGTATCGGTCCACTGCGAGGGCGAGGCCCACCATCTGCTCCTTTCCCACCTTCATGGCTCGCCCGATGCCCGAGTTCTGGTGGAGACAGGCGGCGCGGACGAGATCGACCCGGCCCACGAGGATTCCTGAGGTAGGGGCCCGCACTGCCTTATGGCCGCTGTACACGACCAAGTCGGCGCCGGCCGCGACGTATCGACGCAGGTCGGTTTCCGCCGCCGCGTCGACGACCACCGGCACGCCCCTCCCGCGGGCGATCCGGAGAAATTCCGGCAGATCGGGCGATCCCTCTGGTCCCACGTGGTGCGAGACGACGAAGAAGGCGGCCGCGACATCGGCATCGGCCATCGCGCGATCCAGCTCGGCGCTCGATACCCGGTTCACCTGCCCCGCTTCCACCGGCACCGCGCCGGCCAATCGGAGCATCTGTGTCACCGGCGCCCCGAAGCTCACGGCGTGGGCCTTGGGCAGGACCACCTTCCTCCTGGGCGAGGGCCAGTCGGGCAGCAGCCCCACAGCCCCTTCGTCATCCCCGGTGATGCACGCCGCAATTGCCGTCACGATCCCGGCGGCTGCGGAGGCCACCGCGAGGCCGGCCTCGGCGCCGGTGGCCGCGGCCAGCCGCCGCCCCACCTGTGCTGCAAGTGCAGGCAGGTCAACGAATCTCCGTGCGGCCGCTGCGACGCCGTCGGCTACCTCGGGGTCCAGGACCGATGCTCCCAGGTAGGTCAGGGCGCCGGCGGCGTTGATCACCGGTTGGAGACCGAGTTCCGCGTACGGATCCATCCGTGTCCACCTCTTCGCCGGGTCCGCACCTTGCGGACGGACCCGTCAAGTGCTTGAGACGGGGGCCGTCTCCTACCCAGGGGCGAGCACGACGCCTGGCGCTGCGGGGCGCAACCCCATCCCCTTTGCCAGCCGCGCGGCGCCGATGAGTGTCGGCTCCGGCGGCATCAGCCAGACCGCCCTGTCCAGCTCCCGGGCCAGGACACGGCCGACGGCTGTGTCCGCGGCGCCGCCCATGAGCCGTGGCGGGGGCAGGCCTGGTCCGAGTTCGCGCTCAAGGGCGTGGTGCCACCGTACGAAGGGCGCCAGAAGGTCGCGCGCCCGCGCATCCCAGGAGCCTGTGTCCTGGATGCCCTGGGCGAGCCTCGCTCCCAGGTCCGGGATGACGACCCCGCAGAGCACGCCGCCCAGGCCCGTCGGATAGCTGAACTGGGCTCGCCGCAACGAGCGGTCGGCTGCTACCCGGTACACACCATGGGTGCCCAGGTTGATGTAAGAGGCGCCTCGCTCAAGGTCCGAGACTCCCAGGGAGCCTGTCACCCCGTCGCCGCTGCCGCGCACCAGGATGACTCTCCGCCCGCGGGCGAGATCGGGCCGAAGCTGCCCCGCTGGCGCACCGGGGGCCTCGATCCCTGGTAGCGCCGAGGGGTCGACGCCGAGTCGGTCGAGGAGCGGGCCGTCCCATCCCTCCTCGCCTTCCGTCGTCCGGCGAAGCCCGAGCGACGCCGCACTGGCGAGATCTGTGCCTGGTTCGGCGCCCAGCCGCCAGAGCAGCCAGTCCTTGATTGGCAGGATCGCACCCACAGAGCCGAGGTCGACCGTTCCCGACTGCTGCGCCTCCCACCACCACGAACGGAGCGACGGAGCATCGGGGCCGTACCCGGTCCGTCTCTCCAGCGTCCCCTCTGGGTCGAGAGCGGCGCCTGGGGGCTGGCGAGGGGGACGGCTCATGGCGATCTCCCTTCCCTTCCGGTCCAGGAGCATCGCGTGGGCCATCCGCCCCGTGAGCGCAAGGTGCGAATAGGGAATCTGCTCGGCGTCGCGGACCGCCGACTCTACGACGTCCAACAGCTCGGACCACGTGTCGGGCGACGGGTATGACCGGCTGGAGGCGAGGGTCCCGGAGGCCAGTACGTGTCCCACCTTGATCCGGGTGGTGCCCACGTCGATGGCGAGCACGCTCAACCCTTCGCCCATCCGCCCAGGCCGCTCGCGACCGCGAGCGCCATCATCCGCCACAGCGCCTGGGACATGCACGCCGGCGTGCCGTCGACCATGGGATCGACGCGAGAGGTGAGGCCGTCGATGGCGCCTGCGTCCGACGACATCCGCACGATCCGCTCAACGTCGATCCGATCGAAGACGTCCGTCCGGCCGGACGCGGCGAGCAGGGCTGCGCCCAGCGCCTGCCCGCCCCAGTTGGAGATGGACGCCACGATCTCGCGGTCCGCCGGCACCGCGCACACAGTGCGGTCCCCGTGCGGGATCGCGCTCGCCAAGAGTGGGCGCAGACGACCCATCCCGAGCTCGTTGCCCCCGTCGCCGATGCCCACGGTGAGCACGCCCCGGTCCCGGGCGAGCTGGAACACGAGGTCACCGCGCGGCGTGCGCTCGGGGGGGATGGGCCGGCCCGTCACTGTATGGCAGAAGCCGTCGGATCCGGGGCCAGGCATCTCGATGGCGATGACCGCCACCGGGTCGACGGCTCGGAACAGCTCGGCGGCGGCAGCCTGGTGGGACGGTAGGGGAACGGCGGCGCCCACCGACGCCGAGGGCGGTCCGGGCTTGGAGTCGAGCGCCTGCGCCAGCGAACCCACGATGAGGCCGGCGCCCCGCAGGCAGATCCGCACGTGCTCCACGAGGTCAGGCAGGCAGCCGACCACGGGAACGACGCCCAGGGCCTCCTCGAACACCCTGGCGAGGAGGGCCGCGCCCGGCGGTCCGTCGGTCTCGGTGAGGTCACCGAACAGCCATGAGCGGGACGGCCACCCGGTGAGGATGAGCACCCTGGAGCCGGGGACGCAGACGTCTGCCAACGCCTGCGCCGCCGCGGCGCTCAGCGGGCCCTCCCCGTCCCGGCGCGCCGCCTGGTACATGGGGCCGACGACACCCCGGCCGGTGATGTCCGCCCGCACCAGCAGGTCGAGCGTCTCCCCGATCGCGGTGAGTGTGCCTACGGTCACTTGCATACCATGGCCTCCTGCGAGATGTGGTGGTGGACGGTCAGTGCCGGTGCGGATCCAGGGTGACGCGGACGGCCTCGCCCAGGAGGTTGAGGCCGAGGACCAAGGAGAAGATGGCGATGCCCGGTGCCAGCATCAGGTAGGGGGCCTGGGCGAAGTACGACTGGCTGGCGCTCAGCATGGCGCCCCACTCCGGCGCCGGAGGCTGCACGCCAAGCCCGAGGAACCCGAGCGCTGCGATCAACAGGACGATCTCGCTGGCGCCCAGGCTCACGAGCACCAGGCTCGGCCCGAGGATGTTGGGCAGCACCGTCCGCGCCATGAGCCAGGGCGCGGGAGCCCCGGACGCGATCGCGGACTCCACGTATGGCTTGTGCCGTTCCCTCAGGACATACATGCGGGTGAAACGGACGAAGACCGGGGCCTGGGTGGCCCAGATCGCCACCTCCAGGGCGACAAGGCCGCTCGGGAGGACACTCACCAGGACGATGGCCAGGATGACCGACGGAAACGTGAGAATGGACTCCGAGACGCCGGAGATCAGGGTGTCGGCGCGCCCACCGAGGAAGCCGGCGAAAAAGCCCAGCGGCAGACCGACGAGCCAGGATGCCAGGATTCCGGCCGCCGTCAGGCCCACGTCGTACCGGGCGCCATAGAGGATCCGGCTGAGGACGTCGCGGCCCAGGTTGTCGGTGCCCAAGAGATGCGCCCACGACGGCGCATCGACGGCCGTGGCGAGGTTCGAGAGGTCCGGCGGGTACGGCGCCAGGACCGGCGCACCCACCGCCGCGACGACCCAGATCCCGACGAGGAACACGGGTACGGCGAAGGTGCGCCGGAGCCTTCGCCGAGATGCGGCATGATCGGGGGGCAGGGCGTCGGGATCGCGGGCTTCTACGGCCGTGGCGCTCACGCGTAGCGCACCCGCGGGTCAAGCCAGGCGTAGGCGAGGTCCGTGAGCAGGTTCACGGCGAGAAAGAGCACCACGAAGGTGAGTGTGATGCCTTCCACCAGCGGGTAGTCCCGGGTTCCGATCGCCGACATGAGCAGCTGCCCCATCCCCGGATAGGCGAACACGTTCTCGATCACCACGGCGCCGCCCAACAGGTAGCCGGCCTGCATCCCCACCATCGTGACGATGGGCATCGTGGCGGGCCGCAGGACGTGGGCGAAGATCACGCGCGCCCCGGACAGACCCTTGGCCCTGGCCACCGTCACGAAGGGCTCCCGGTAGAGGTCCTCGAACTCCGCGCGCGTCACCTGGGCGATCAGCGCGATCAGGCGGGCGGCCACGGCGAACACGGGCATGACGAGCGCGCCCAGCCCCCCATAACCGATGGCGGGAAGCCAGTGCAGGCGGACCGCGAACACATCGACGAGCAGCAGCCCCAGCCAGAAGTTCGGCACGGAGAGCAGCCCCGACCACAGCACCATGAGCCAGGTGGCTCCGCGGCTGCCGGGGTGAACGCCGGCGTACACGCCCCCTGCTACGCCCAGCACCGTGGCGAGCGCGACGGCGCTGCCGGCGAGTAGGAGTGTGGCGGGCAGGCGGCGGAGGATGACGGTGGTCACCGGCTCGCTGTACACGAGGGACACGCCCAGGTTGCCATGGATGGCCATCGCCATATAGCGCCCCAGCTGCACCGGCAGGGAGAGGTCGAGTCCCATCTCCCGGCTCACCGCAGCGATCTGCTGCTGAGTCGCCAGGCCGCCCGACAGGAGCTCCACCGGGTTGCCGGGTACGAGTCGGAAGAGCACGAAGACGAGCACGAGTGCGGCCAGCGTTTGAATCACGAACCGTACAAGCCGGCTGGCCAGGTAGGCCATGTCCTCCCTCCCCTCCGCAGTCGCCACGGCGTTCCCGGCCTGCCGTCATTCGGCGATGCGGCGCCCACCCCGGAAGGGGGAGCGCCGCACACGGGCCCGGCGCTGACTAGCCGCCCAGGGACGCGTCCTGCACCAGCGTGAATTCGTCGGGCATCTGCATGACGCCGGCAACGGCGGTGCGCTCCGCGATGATCACGTTGGGCGCCCAAAGCCAGATGTACACGGCGTTCCTCCACACCTGGCGCTGTGCGTGGCCCAGGATTCGGAGCCGGGCCGCGGGGTTGAGGGTGGCGTTCGCCCGGTCGATCTCCCGGTTCACCCGGGGACTGTTGAACCACACGAAATCCCAGATCGTCGGCGGGTCGGTGGGCGGGGTGGCGTTGGCCAGGAACTCGTCCGCCAACTGTAGCCCGCCGTATACGAAGGAGGGGTTGAATCCCCACAGGGCCATCTGGAAGTCCTGTCGGGCGGCGGGCTGGCGGAGGAGCCCGAAGAAGCTCGCCGACGGCACCACCTTGAGGGTGACCTTGACGCCGATCTGGCCGAGTTCCGATGCGATGGCCTGGGCTGCGGTCGTGCCGTTGGGGTACTCGGTGGTCGGCACCAGCATGGTGAAGGCCATGGTCCTGCCGTCCTTCACCAGCAGACCGCCCGGGCCGGGCTTCCATCCGGCCCGGGCAAGGATCGCCCGAGCCCGCGCCGGGTCGTACGGGTAGGGTGCCTGAGCCACGTGGCCTGGCGTATCCGTGGCCAGGGGGCTGGTGAGGCGCGTGGCCTGGCCGTCATAGACCGTCCGGATGATGGCCGGAACGTCCACCGCCATGTTGAGCGCGCGACGAACGTTGAGGTTCGCAAGGATCGGGTTCGCCTCGTCGAGGGAGATGCCAAAGGATTGCAATCCCGCCACGCTGATCACCCGGATTCCTGGAGTGCCCCGGAGCTGGGCCGCGTTCTGGGAAGGAACAGCGTCGATGACGTCCGCCTGGCCGCTCTCAAGGGCGGCGATGCGGGTCTGGGGATCGGGGACGTAGTTGAAGGTGATCGTCGAGAGTTTCGGCTTGCCGCCCCAGTAGCCGGGATAGGCCTTGAGGACGAGCTTGGAACCGGGGTCGAAGGACGCCACCTCGTAAGGGCCCGTTCCCACGGGATGCAGCGGATAGTTCGCGCCCCATTTGCGGATCGCCGTGGGGCTCGGAATGAGGCCGGAGCCGTGCGCAAGGACGAACAGCATCGCGGCGTACGGGGTCCGGGTGGTGATCTGGACCGTGTAGCGGCCCACCGCGGTCACTTTCTCGACCGGCTTCCAGAGGACGGTCGCGCCGGTGTCGTCTTTGGGATTGAGCATGCGGGTGAAGTCATACGCCACCGCGGCGGCGTCAAACGGGGTTCCGTCCTGGAACCTCACGCCGTGCCGCAGTTCGAAGGTCCACACCCGCCCGCCGTCCGACGTATACCACCGCGTGGCCAGGCTCGGGACGATCTCGAGGTGCGAGTTGAACCGGACGAGGCCGTTGTAGATGGCATAGGCGGCCTCATAGCCCGACGGATAGCCGGCAGGCTGAAAGCCCTCGGGGGAGAGAGAGGTGATGGCCACCGCCTGATCGAACACAAGGTTTCCGCTCTGAGTCTGCGCGAGCACCGCACCACCGGGGGCCGCCATCGCCGAACCCAAAAGTACGGCGGCGGCGAGCACGGAGGGCCACACGCTGCGGTTCACTGCATCTCCATCCTTTCATGGGGCCTGGCCCACCGCCCGATCGCGTTCGGGGTGGTTGGACGGGACAGTTCGGCGCTCCATGAAAGATTCCTTCTTGGATATCTAATGAGGATGAAACAACATTACACTACTCATTCGGGGCCCGACTGTCCGCAGCTGCGGCCGTACGAGGCCGGGACCGCTTCACGTGTTTGCCGCGGGTGACCGTTCTGATCCGCAGGAGATTGCCCAGTGTGGTTTCCTGTGCGCGCATGGCCAGCACCACGAACAGGGTGTCGATGATGCTGATCATGCACAGTCGCGAGGACATGGCCTCGCTGCGGAACGCGGTTTCCCTGGCCACGGTCGGGAGGACGACGTCGGCGAGCTGAGCCAGCGGAGTTTTACCCTGTTGGGTGATGGCGATGACCGCCGTACCGGACTCCCTTGCGACCGCAGCCGCCTCCAGGAGGTCCCGGCACGTGCCCGGGTGGGAGATGTCCACCAGCACGTCCTGC
>JAJZYS010000065.1 GCA_021797925.1 Bacillota bacterium | reverse complement strand
ACCCCTGCCGCGGCGCCCACCAGCGCACCGAGCCGGGGCGCGAGGATCCAGTCCAGCTCCACGGCGAGCCGGGCTGACCCGTAGTCGGGCTCGAACCGCACCCGCGGCCGGGAAGGCGCCAGCCGCTCGCACACCCAGGGGCGCACGTAGCCCCATGCCGCGTGCGCCGCACCGACCCACAGGGCGGTGGCGCCGGCGTCGCACGCCCCCAGGGTCACGACCAGCTCGAAGCGGCGCCAGCGGGCGCCAAGGCACGTCCGCGCCAGCGCCAGGCCCAGGTCGGTGAGCGTGCCCGGGCCGCTCTGGCGCAGCGACCGGTGGCGCGTGGGGACGCGCCAACCCAGCACGCTCAGCCGGCGGCGGCCCCCCTGGATCCGAAGGTGCAGCGGCACCGGCGCGAGCCCCAGGAGCATGAGTCCGGCCACGATTCCCACGACCACGAGCCACCCCAGGACCGCACGCCCCCCTGAGGGCAGTCTGCGCCCGGGGCGGCGGGCTCATGCCTCCTCGTCCTGGGGTTCGGGGTCGGGCAGGCGCGGCAGGGAACCGATGTCCGCCAGCCCGAACCGGCGCAGGAAGCCCTCGGTGGTGCCGTAGCGCGGCGATCGGCCCGGTCCGCCGTGATCGTGCACCGCCACCAGCTCCTCCTCGAGGAGCTGGGCCAGGGAGCGCTCGGAGTGCACCCCCCGGATGTGGTCCAGGGTGGCGCGGTCGATGGGCTGATGATAGGCGATGACCGCCAGGGTCTCCATCTGGGCCGCCGTGAGCCCCCGGGGCAGCCGCTGGGCGCACAGCCCCTGCACGACCGAGCGGGCCGCGGGCGCCGAGTGCAGCTCCCACCCCCCGGCGACGCACCTGAGGCGAAATCCCCGGTTCTCGAGCTCCAGGCTCGCCTGATACGCGCCAAGCGCCTCGGCGACCCACGCCGCGTCGCGGCCCAGCGCCTGCGCCAGCGCGAGCACCGTCAGCGGCTCGCCGGCGGCGAACAGCGCCGCCTCGAGCTCCATCCACCCCTGGGTCATCGGGCCGGAGCCCTCTCCACCAGGATGGGCCCGAAGGGCGTCTCCTGGACGAGGATCGCGCGGTTCCCGTGGACCATGAGCAGCCCCGCCAGGAGCGAGCGCACCCGCTGCGCGGGCGGGTCCGCGTCGTCGAAGAGGAGCACCGGGCCCTGGGCGATGAACGCCTCCAGCTCGGCGATCCGGGACGAGAGGTCCGCGCGGGGCACCGGCGGGGTGAAGGGACGAACCGGGGCGCCGCGCCCCTTGATCCGGCGGCGGGCCGCGACGAGGTCGCTCACGCGCTCGGGCCGCGCGGGCCTCCCCCCTTCGCCGCGGCGCGTCACCGTGGCCCCCGCCGCGACATCCAGCGCGAGGAGGGCGCGGGTCCACGCCGCCAGGCGGCGGTCGCGCGCCGGAGCCTCCTCCTCGAGGACCAGCGGCTCGCCGGCTCCGGGGACGAGGGCGTGAGCCTTGGCCGCCGCGACGCCCGCGACCAGGCGCGCCCAGCGGGCGACGACTCCGGGCTCCTGGCGGCAGGAGCGAGCCTCGTGGCGCACGCGCTCCGCCAGGGGGGCGACCTCCATCGCGGAAAGTCCCAGCTCCTCGCGCCGGGCCAACGTGTACATGAGGTCCAGCGGCCCCTCGAACCGGCCCGCCTTCACCCGCAGGCGAATCTCAGCGCACACCGACGGCCGCCCGCAGCGCTCCCAGGGTGACCTCCGCCTCCGCGGCCGCGCGGGCCGACCCCGCCGCGAGCACCTCCTCCACCAGCCCCGGTCGGGCCGTGAGCGCGAAGCGCCGTTCCCGGACGGGCTCCAGGGCGGCGTTGAGGCGCTCGGCGAGCATGGCCTTGCACGCCACGCAGCCCAGGGCGGCGGTGCGGCAGCCCCGGGCGATCTCCTCCGCCCCCTCGGGATTGTAGATGCGGTGCAGCGCGAACACCGGGCAGACCTCGGGGGTGCCCGGGTCGGTGCGCCGCACCCGCGCCGGGTCGGTGACCATGCCCCGCACCTTGGCCGTGACCTCCTGGGCGCTGTCGCGAAAGGTGATGGTGTTGCCGTAGCTCTTGGACATCTTCCGGCCGTCGGTCCCCAGCAGCACCGGCGAGGGCGTCAGGCGCGCCTCGGGCTCGGGCAGCGCGGTCCCGAAGACGTGGTTGAACCGGCGGGCGATCTCCCGGGTCAGCTCCACGTGCGAGCTCTGGTCCTGGCCCACCGGCACCACCTCGGCCCGGTACGCCAGGATGTCCGCCGCCTGCAGGACCGGATAGCCCAGAAACCCGTAGGTGGCCACCTCGCGCTCGGCGAGTTCGCGCAGCTGCTCCTTGTACGTGGGCACCCGCTCCAGCCACCCCAGGGGGGTGACCATGGCGAAGAGCAGGTAGAGCTCCGCGTGGGCCTTGACCATCGACTGGCGGAAGATCACCGCCGCCTCGGGATCCAGCCCCAGGCTCAGCCAGTCCATGACCATCTCCGCGGTGCTCTCCTCCAGGCCCGAGGTGTCCTCGTAGCCGGTGGTGAGCGCGTGCCAGTCGGCCACCATGAAGTAGCACGCGAAGGACCGCTGCAGCGTCACCCAGTTGGCCAGCGCCCCCGCCCAGTTGCCCAGGTGAAGCGCGCCGGTGGGCCGCATGCCGCTCATCAACCGCTGCATCGTGATCGCTCCCGCTCCTCGCCCATCAAGATACGCCCATGACGTGCGCCAGGCCCCCCACCACGGCGACGGCGCCGTCGTTGAGACCGTTGGCCAGGCCGATCACGATGGGCGTCAGCACGTCGGCCGCCACCGAGGTCACCAGCAGCAGGATCAGGATGATCATCCCGTACGTCGCGAGCCGCTGGTACGCCATGGCCCAGCGGGGTGTCAGGAGGGATCCGAGCACCTGGGAGCCGTCGAGCGGCGGGATGGGGATGAGGTTGAACACCGCCAGGTAGACGCTGATGATCGCTCCCGACTGGAAGATGGTGACGAGGTACGGGATGCCGCTGAGCAGCGGCACCACGCTGACCACGGCACCGGCCCCGAACATGAAGAACGCGAAGACGAGGTTCGCCGCCGGACCGGCGGCCGCCACCATGATGAGTCCCGAGCGCGGCCAGCGGAAGTAGCGCGGGTCCACCGGCATGGGCTTGGCCCAGCCGAACCGGAAGAGCAGCAGGGCGATCGTCCCGATGGGGTCCAGATGCGGCCAGGGTTCCAGGGTGAGGCGCCCCGCCTGACGCGGCGTGGGATCGCCCAGGGCGTCCGCCACCCGACCGTGCGCGTACTCGTGAAAGACCAGTGCGTACAGGAGTCCGGGAAGGGCCAGGAGAAGCGCGAACCAGTCGCCGCCAAAAAGCAATCAGGGGCCCCCTTTGCACGGGTCCCCCCGAATCTTAGCAAAGGAGCCGTCAGGGGTCAACGCGCGCGCCGGTGCGCCGGCGGGAGCGGCGGTGCTCCATGAGCAGCTTCAGTCCCACCGTGGTGACCCTCGCGTCCCGGTCGGCGCCGCCCATCTTCCCCAGGTCGCCGATCCCCACCACCGGGACCCGGTGGCGCCGGAGCACCCCCAGGGTGTCGCCCTGGAGCCGGTGGCCGGGGCGCGCGCGGCCGTCCTTGGACACCGCTCCGGCGACCTCGCGGCCCGAGCGGTCCACCGAGCGCTCCACCAAAAGCCCCGGCGCCGCCCGGACCCGGCTGGCCACCGCCAGGACGCCCTCCACCCGGATGTCGCCGCGGCGCAAAAGCCGCTCCAGGAGCCGCTCTCCCACCCCTTCCCCCGGATGGCCGTGGTCGTCGACCATCACCACCACGGGCGAGCGCCTCTGCCGGCGCGCCATGGCGACCAGGGCGTCGGCGTCCAGCGGCGTCGGGGATCCGCGGCTGCGGCCGAGCCACGCGAGCCCCAGCCGGGCGCACGCCTGCTCCACCGCCGCCGCCGCCAGGTCGTCCCCGTCGGTGACCACGATCACCGAGACCCTCCCCCTCACGCCCGGGGCCGGGCCACGAGCGCGGCGACGGCGGCGAAGACCACCGCCGCCTTGATGCCGGCGCCGGTGGCCTTGAGCGACCCCGACAGGGCGCCCAGCACGCCCTCGGCCCGCACCTCCTTCTCGACGCCGTGGGCCAGGGCGTATCCGAAGCCCGTCAGGGGGATGCTGGCGCCCGCCCCCGCCAGCTTGACCAGCGGTTCGTACACGCCCACCGCTCCCGCCGCCACTCCCAGCACGACGAAGAGCACCATGACGTGGGCGGGACTCAGCCGGGACACGTCGGCCAGCACCTGCGCCAGGGCGCACAGGGCGCCCCCCACGAGAAACGCCAGGATCAGCGCCGTCTCACTTCCCATGTCCGGCCGCCTCCAGCGCCACGGCGTGGGCGATGACCGGGATGCTCTCCCCCTGCTGGTAGGTGGTGGGCGAGTGGAGCGAGCCCGTGGCCACCATGAGCGCGCGGCGCAGCCGGCCCGCCCCGAGGTCGGGCAGGAGCGTCGCCGCGGTCACCAGGGCCGAGCACGCGGTCCCGCTGCCCCCCGCGTGCACGTCCTGGTCCTCCCGGTAGAGAAGGATCCCGGCGTCCTCGAACCTTTCGCCGAGTTCGATCCCGTCCTCCTCGAGGACCTTTCGCGCCAGTGGATGACCCACCCGCGCCAGGTCGCCGGTGAGGATGAGGTCGTAGTCCCCGGGCGCGCGCCCGCTGTCCGCGAAGTGGGCCGTCAGGGTGTGGGCCGCCGCGGGCGCCATGGCTCCTCCCATGTTGCCCGGGTCCTTGAGCCCCATGTCCTGCACCCGCCCCAGGGTGAAGTGGGTGAGCCGGGGCCCGTCCCCGTCCGCCTCCAGGAGAAAGGCGGCGCCCCCGGTCGCGGTCCACTGGGCGGTGGGGGCGCGCTGGACCCCGAGCTCCACCGGAAACCGGTACTGGCGTTCCGCCGCCAGGTGGTGGCTGGCGGTGGCCACGATCACCCGGCGCACCAGGCCCGCGGATACCAGGGCGGCCCCGGTGCCGAGGAGCAGCGCCGAGGTGGCGCACGCCCCGTACATGCCGACGTAGGGAAGGCCCAGCTCCCGGGCGGTGAAGCTCGAGGTGACCAGCTGATCCAGCAGGTCCCCCGCCAGGAAGACGTCCACGTCCCCGGCCTCAACGCCGGTCTTCTCCAGCAGCAGGTCCACCGCCCGGCGCATGTACCGGCGCTCGGCGCGCTCCACGCTGCGCTCGCCCAACCGGTCGTCGGGCGTCACCTCGTCGAACCGCTCCCCCAGAGGGCCCGCCCCCTCCATTGGCCCGGCCACCGAAGACCATCCGCGCACCACGGCCGCGGGCCGCAGCGCGAGCGTCTGCCCGCCCGCCCTGCGGCTCATCGGTACCTCAGGAGGAGCCCGATCCACACGAGCATCCCCACGACGAACGAGCTGCCCAGGCCATAGAGGAGCACCGGCCCCGCCACCTGGAAGATCCGCGCGCCCACCCCGGCCACCAGCCCCTCGGTGCGAAATTCCATGGCCGGGGCGACCATGGAATTGGCGAAGCCCGTGATGGGCAGGGCCGCCCCCATCCCGGCCCACTTGGCCAGGCGGTCATACAGGCCCAGGGCGGTGAACAGCGATCCCAAAAACACCATCACCACGGCGGTGGGGGACACCGCCTTCTCCGGCGACATCCCCCTTCCCACGAAGAACCCCAGCACCACCTGGCCCACCGCCGAGATGAGCCCGCCCGCGACAAACGCCCGGACCACGTTGGACAGCAGCGGCTTCGGGGGCTCGGCCCGCCGAGCCAGGTACTGGAATCGTGCCCGCTCCACGGATTGCCCTCCCTCCCGATGTCGTCGCGGCTAGCGGTCGGGGTCGACCGCGAACGCCACCTTGACGTTGGCCTTGTACTCGCGGATGCGCCCGTCACTGACGTGAGCGGTCCAGTTCTCCACCTCGACCCCGTGGATGTGGTCCACCGTCCGGGCCGCCTGGGCCACGGCGCTCTCCACCGCCTCCCGCCAGCCTTGCTCCGATGTTCCCACCAGCTCCAGGACCTTCACGACCGCCATCGACTTCTGTCACCTCCCCGCCTGCGCCTGCCCCCGGGGGACGGCGCCCCGTCCATGAAAAGGATGCAGCCGATGTCGCGGCCGTCGAGAAAACCGTGGACCGCCGCAATGTCGCCGGCGGTCCTGCTCGCTTCGCGCACTCCCACCGCGCCACCCCCGGGGGACATTCTCCCCCCTGGGCTCGCCGCTATGCGCCCCGGCCGCGGGGCCTCACCGGTCCCGCAGGCGCTGGTTGAGGTGCATGAGCGCCCGGCGCTCCAGCCGGCTGACGCGCACCTGGTGGGTCCTCAGCCGCCGCGCCGCCTCCATCTGGGTCAGGTCCTCGAAGAAGCGCAGGCGGATCACCTCCCGCTCCGCCGGCGCCAGCTCCAGGAGCGCCCGCTTCAGGTCGGCGCGCTCGGCCCAGGCGGTCTCCCCCGGCAGGTCCGCCACGACCGCGTCGCGCAGGTGCACCTCTTCCCGCTCGCCGCTGTACACCACGTCATCCAAGGACGCCAGGGGGCGCATCGCTTCCAGCGCCTCCACCACCCGGTCCACGGGCACCTCAAGGGCCGAGGCGATCTCCGACGGGCTCGGCGAGCGCAGCAGCTCCTGCTGCAGCCGGGCCTCGGTGGCGAGGACCCGGGCCCCCAGCTCCCGCAGCGACCGGGTCTGGCGAACCGTCCCCTCGTCGCGCAGGACCCGGCGGATCTCTCCGATGATCATGGGCACCGCGTAGGTGGACAGCTGATTCCCCCGCTCCGGGTCGAAGCGCTGGATGGCGCGGATGAGCCCCATGGTCCCGATCTGCACCAGGTCCTCGGCTTCGAGGCCCCGTCCCAGGAAGCGGACCACCACGTGGCGCACCAGCCCCAGATTCGCGGTCACGAGCGCCTCCAGCGCCGACGCGTCCCCACCCTGGGCACGGGCGACGAGGTCGGCGGGTCCCTCCTCAGGCGCTGCCATGAGCCTGGGCCCGCGCCTCCTCGGCCTTCTTGACCATGCGCACCCGCGTGCCCTGCCCCGCTCCGGACTCCACCGCCACCTCGTGCATGAACGATTCCATGAACGCAAAGCCCATGCCCATGCGCTCGGGGTTCTCCGACGCCCGGGCCCGGGCGGCCGCGAGGTCGGCGATCCCCACGCCGTCGTCCTCCACCCAGAACTCCACGGTGTCCTCGCGCAGCCAGCCTCGCAGCCGGATCGCGCCGGCGCCGTCGGGATAGGCGTGGAGCACCACGTTGGTGGCCGCCTCCGACACCGCCACCTTGATCTCCTCGACCTCCGCCACCGAGAACGGCCCCTGGGCGGCGAAGGCGGCGGCGCACAGGCGGACGACCCCCACGTTCTCGGCCACGGCCGAGGTCTCCAGCACCAGGTGATTGCGCGCGTCCATCAGCGCCGCGCCCCCGCCGAGCGCAGGGGGATGATGCCGTCCACGCCCGAGAGGCGGAGCACCGCCTCGACCTGCGGCCGCGCACCCCACAGCGTCATCACGGCGCCCGAACCGGGACGGCGGCGGGCGCTCAGGCGCCGGTAGCGCCCCAGAATCGCCCCGAGCCCCGAGGAATCCAGGAACGTCAGGGTCTCAAGGTGCAGCTCCAGGGACTCGGCGCCCTCGAGCACGGCGTCGAGCTCGCGCCGGAACCTGGGGGCGGACTCCACGTCGAGCTCTCCGCCCACGTGGGCGATGACCCGCCCCCCCACCACCGCGATGTCCAGTTCCACCTCGTCGGTCCGCCCCCGCGGCGGCGAACCTGCCCCCCCTCCGGCTTTGCCCAGAGGGTTCTCCGGGGCCTGCGCCCTTCCTTCGGCGAAACCGCGGTTAGCGTGTCAGGATCCGCCGCAAGAGGTCCCAGAAGAGCCCGAGCCCGGTGAGCCGCGTCGACGGCGCTGCGGCCACGAGCGGCAGGTCCCCGACGGTGCGGCCGCCGGCGCGCACCCAAAGGTGCCCCAGGCGCTGGCCGCGGCGCACCGGTGCCTCGACTTCCCTGGGCAGGCGCACCTGCCGGTCAAGCCCCGCTTTCTGCCCGCGCTCCACGAGGACCGTCCCCTCCCGCGCCAGCACGGCGGAAACCCGGCCCGGCGCGCCCCGGCGCACGACCACACTGCCGAAGCTCTGGCCCGCCCGGCCCACTTCCACGGCCTCGTACCGGGAGAAGCCCCAGTCCAAGAGCCGCGTAGCGTCGGCGTTGCGCTGGCGCGCGGTCGGATCGCCCATCACCACCGCGATCAGCCGCAGACCCTCGTGACGGGCCGTGGCCGTCACGCAATAGCCGGCGTGGGCGGTGAACCCGGTCTTGAGGCCGTCGGCGCCCGGATAGGTGACGAGGAGCCGGTTGGGGTTCACAAGCCACAGCGTGCCGCCCTTGCCGTCGCGGATGGAACGGTCCTGGCGCTCGCGCGTGAGCGCCAGGAGCCCCGGCACCCGCACGGCGTAGCGGGCGAGGATCGCCATGTCCCGCGGCGTCGTCTCGTGTCCCGGCATGTCCAGGCCGTGGGGGTTGAGATACCGGGTGTGCCGCATGCCCAGGCGCTGCGCGAGGCGGTTCATCCGGGCCACGAAGGCGCCCTCGCTGCCCCCGCCGAGGTACTCGGCCACGGCCACGCACGCGTCGTTGGCGGAACCGACGGCGATCGCCCGCACCAGGTCGCGAAAGGTGATCCGCTCCCCCGGCTCGAGCCAGATCTGCGCCCCGCCGGTGCGATACGCCGCGTCCGAGACCGGCACGAGGGCATCCCAGCGCACCCGCCCCGCGTTGACGGCCTCGAGCGCCAGCACCAGCGTCATCAGCTTGGTCATGCTGGCCGGGGCCCTGGGAGCGTCGGGCTCGCGCGCGTAGAGCTCCTGCCCGCTCCCGGCGTCGGTGAGAAACGCGCCGGGGGCCTCGACCCGGGGCAGATCGGCCGCCGGGACCGCCTGCCCCCGGACCCCCGGCGGATGGACCACCCAGCCGGCCAGAAGGAGCAGCGCCAGTCCCGTCGATCGCGCCCTTGCGTTCATGCCGAGATCCCCTCCCCGGCTAGCCTGCCGAGGGGGGAGACGGGCTATGCGGCCTCAGCCCGCTGGGGCGGGGACGACACCCAGGATCAGGGGGGCGGGCATCACCGCGCTCCGCCCGATCCGCACCGCCTCGAGGCACAGCTCGCCCGCCGCCCCGAACGCGGCGTCGCCGCGGCCCATGAGCTCCATCAGGGGTTCCCCGGACCGCACGGCCTCCCCCACCTTGCGGTGCAGGCGGATGCCGGCCGCCGGGTCGACGGGGTCCTCCTTGCGCGCCCGTCCCGCGCCCAGCAGCATGGCGGCGCGGCCCACCAATTCGGCGTCCACGGCGGCCACGATCCCCGTGGCGGGACTGGGCACAGCCACGGTGCGCTCGGCCCGCGCGAGCCGCTCGGGCTCGTCCACCACGCGGGCATCCCCGCCCTGGGCTTCGATCCACCGGCGCATCGTCGCCAGCGCCGCTCCCGAGGCCATGGCCTCGTCGAGGCGGCGGCCGCCGGCCTCGGGCTCGGGGACGACCCCGGCCAGGGCCAGCATCTGCCCGCCCAGGGCCCGGCAGAGCGCGGTCAGGTCCTCGGGTCCCTGCCCCCGCAGGCAGCGGATGGCCTGCGCCACCTCGAGGGCGTTGCCCACGACCCGGCCCAGCGGTTCCTCCATGGACGTGAGCATCGCCCGGGTGCGCCGGCCCAGGCGCTGGCCGATCCCGGTCATGAGGCGGGCCAGTTCCTCCGCCGCCTCCATGGTCTTGACGAACGCCCCGGTCCCCACCTTGACGTCCAGCAGGATGGCCGGCGCCCCGCCGGCGATCTTCTTGCTCATGACGCTGGCGGCGATGAGGCCGGGATGGTCCACCGTCGCCGTCACGTCCCGGATGGCGTAGAGTCGGCGGTCGGCGGGCACCATCCGGGGCGTCTGTCCCGCCACCACCAGCCCCAGCGTCTCCAGCTGGCGAGAGAACTCCTCGGGAGAGAGGTCCACCCGGAAGCCGGGGATGGACTCGAGCTTGTCCAGCGTGCCGCCGGTGTGGCCCAGGCCCCGGCCCGACAGCTTGGCGATCCGTCCCCCGGCCGCCACCACCCACGGCGCCAAGACCAGGGTGGTGGCGTCGCCCACGCCGCCGGTGGAGTGTTTGTCCACAAGCCCCGTGACGTCGGGAAGCTCCAGGGTCTCCCCGGTGGCCACCATGGCTCGCACCAGGTCGACGAGCTCCTCGTCGTCGAGCCCCCGCCAGAAGACCGCCATGAGGAGGGCGCCCACCTGCTCGTCGGCCGCGTCCCCGCTGGCGACGGCGTTCATCAGCGCCGCCCAGTCCCCGGCGCCGAGCCGTTCCCCGTCCCGCTTGCGACGGATGAGGGCCACCACGTCCAGGGGCGCGGTCACTGGATGGCCCCGAGGAAGCTCTCCCCCGCCGGCGAGGCGACGCCGAACGCCTCGGCCACCGTGGCCCCGAGGTCGGCGAGCGAGCGCCTCAGGCCCACAGAACGCTCCGTGCCCCCGGGCGTGTACCCCAGGATGGGCACCTCCTCGCGCGTGTGGTCGGTGCCCGGCGCGGTCGGGTCGCAGCCGTGATCGGCGGTGAAGATGAGGACGTCTCCCTCGCCCATGGCTTGCGTGATGCGCTCCACCCACGCGTCCACCTCCTGCAGCGCCCGGGCGTAGCCCTCGACGTCGCGCCGGTGGCCGTATTTGCTGTCGAAGTCCACGAGGTTGGCGAAGATGAGGCCGCGTTCCACCCGGCCCAGGTGCGCGAGGACCTGCTCCAGGCCCTCGCGGTTGGATCCCGTGTGGGTGTCGGTGGAAAGGCCCCGCCCCGAGAAGATGTCCCCGATCTTGCCGATGCCGTGGGTGGGCACCCCCGCTGACGCGAGCGCGTCGAGCACGGTCGGCCCCAGGGGGGGCACGGTCAGGTCGCGCCGGTTGCCCGTGCGGACGAAGGCGCCGCTTTTGCCCACGAAGGGCCGGGCGATGACCCTGCCCACGAGGTAGGGACCGGTGAGCAGGTCCCGGGCCACGTGGCAGATGCGATACAGCTCGTCCACGGGGATGACGTCCTCGTGCGCCGCCACCTGGAAGACGGAATCCGCCGACGTGTACACGATGGGCCGTCCGGTGCGAAGGTGCTCCGGGCCCAGCTCCTCGATGATCACGGTGCCCGAGGCGGGGTAGTTGCCGAGGGTCTTGCGGCCGATGGCGTCCTCGAATCGCTCCATCAGTTCCCGCGGGAACCCCTGGGGAAAGGTCTGGAAGGGCTCGTCGAGGATGAGCCCCATCATCTCCCAGTGGCCGCCCATGGTGTCCTTGCCGGGGCTGCGCGGGCGCATCCGGCCGTGGATCCCGTGCACCTCCCGGGACGGGTCCGCGCCGGCGAGGTCCACGATGCGCCCGAGGCCCAGCGCTTCCAGGTGAGGCAGGCTCAGGCCCCCAAGCGAGCGCGCGACGTTGCCGATGGTGTTCACCTGTGGCCCGTCGCCCCACTGGGCGGCGTCGGGAGCGGCGCCCACACCGGCGGAATCCAGGACGATGATGACGATCCGGCTCAAATGAGCGCCCCGGTCCCGGGGGATCGGGGCTGCCCTCCCTTCGATCCTGCTCTTGTGTCCCGGCTGCACCTTTCGGCCCGGGCGCGATCCCGCGCGACACCCCCGCGTGCACGGAGGAGCATGCCGTGGCCGCCGATCGCGCCGAGACCGGCCCCTCATCGCTACCGTTCCCCCTGCGACTCGGAATTCCTCCCTCGCAGCCGGCCGCAGGACCTGGGCGCGGTGCGATGGGGCCGAGAAATCGCGTGCCCGCGGATCCCGCCGCGCGGGATCCGCGGGCACGCCTCGCACCGCGGCTCAGGCCCGGGGGTGCGCCTTGGCGTACACCTCCTTGAGCCGGCCCTGGGTCAGGTGGGTGTAGATCTGGGTGGTGGAGATGTCCGCGTGTCCCAGCATCTCCTGAACCGACCTCAGGTCCGCCCCGTTCTCGAGGAGGTGGGTCGCGAAGGAGTGTCGCAGGGTGTGGGGCGTGATCTCCTTGTCGATCTCCGCGCGGCGCGCGTATCGCTTGACGATCTTCCAAAACCCCTGCCGGGTCAGGCGCCGCCCGTGATGGTTCACAAACAGCGCCGCCTCCCGCGAATCCCGCACCAGCCGGCCACGGCCCCGATCGAGGTACCGGCGGGTGCTCTCCACCGCCATGGACCCCATGGGAACCATCCGTTCCTTGCTCCCCTTCCCCTCGCATCGGATGAACCCCTCGTCGAGATCCACGGCGTCCAGATCCAGGTGCACAAGCTCCGAAACCCGGATGCCGGTGGCGTACAAGAGCTCCAGCATCGCGCTGTCGCGCACCCCGCCCGCCGTGCCCAGGTCGGGCTGGCTCAGGATCCGGTCCACCTCCGCCACCGTGAGCACCTTGGGCAGCCGCCGCTCCAGCTTGGGGGACTCCAGGTTGGCGGTGGGGTCCTCCGCCAGGTGGTTCTCCCGCACCATGAACTGGTAGAACGCCTTGAGGGCCGCCAGCCGCCGGGCGATGGTGGCCGTGGCCTTCCCCTGGCGTTGCAGTTCCAGCAGGTACGCCACGATCACCGCCCGCGACGCGCGATCGAGCGCGGCGTTCTCCTCCTGGCTCTTGAGGTACTCCCAGTACTGCCGCAGATCCCGCCCGTACGATTCCAGGGTGTTCAGGGCGAGTCCCCGTTCGGCACTGAGGTAGCTGATGAACTCGGCAACCCAGTCGCCCACCGTAGAGCGCCTCCCCCTAAGATGCACTTCCACCCTAGGTTGCCTTGCATGTTGCTGGGTATACGCGCGCATCCTGACATTCCACAAGGCACATACCAGAACCTTCCTCAGGTCCCGTTGCCCAGGGTGAGGGCCAGGCGGTCCACGACCGCCTCGACGGCGCGGCCCAGCGGTCCGGGTACCGAGCGCAGCCACGTGTTGAGTTCCGGAACCGCGGTCAGGGCGCCCCACGCCGCCGCGAGGCCCAACCACGGCCACAGGCGCCGGATGACGCGCACCCGGATGACGATCAGACAGATCCCCCGCATCTCTTATGTCGCCACGGGGATTCCCTAGAACCAGAAGATCGTTCCAACCGGGGCCGCGCGACCTCGAGGAAGCGGGCTTAGGGCAATCGAGCGGTAGAGGTCCTGGAGGACGGGCAGCCAGGGCGAGCCGCGGCCAAGGCGGAGCCAGGGGCGTCTGGCGTGCCACGTCACCTTGGCGGCGAGGGTGATGATGCTCTGGATCACCGTCCGGATCCGCCGTCGCTGAGCCGCCCTGTGCAGCGGCACCTTGGTCAGCGTCAGCCTCGTCTGGCCGATAAAGCGCAGCAGGTTGTAGGCGAACAGGGCAAACTGCAGCACGAGGTTGTTGGTGGCGAACTTGCCCGAGGGCAGCCGCTCGATGTCCAGGTCGGTCTTGAGCTCGGAGTGATACTGCTCCGCTCTCTAACCCAGACCGTGATGCTGGCGCTCATAGCGTGCCCCTGTCTTCCAACTCCAGGATGTCACCGGGCTTCCTCCAGATCCCGCGTCGCCGCGGACACCCTTGCCTCTGGCTCCCTGGCTTCG
>JAJZYS010000064.1 GCA_021797925.1 Bacillota bacterium | reverse complement strand
ACCGGGGGCAGAACATCGAGGAGCTGGGGACCCCCGAGGTGCCCAGGGGAAAGAGCGAGATCCACTGCCTGACCATCATCGGCCAGGTGGAGGGGCACATCGTCCTGCCGTCGCACAACAAGACGACCAAGTACGAGCACGTCATCCCCCAGCTCGTGGCCATCGAGGAAGATCCGGACATCCGGGGCACGGTGGTCGTCCTCAACACCGTGGGGGGTGACGTGGAGGCGGGGCTCGCCATCGCGGAGCTGCTGGCGACCTGCTCCAAGCCCACGGTGTCGGTGGTCCTGGGCGGCGGCCACTCCATCGGGGTGCCCATCGCCGCCGGCTGCGGGCACTCGTTCATCGTGCCGACCGCGACCATGACCATTCATCCCATCCGCCTGAGCGGGATGGTGCTGGGGGTGCCCCAGACGTACGAGTACATGGAACGGATGCAGGACCGGGTGATCCGCTTCATCTCCTCCCATTCCCGCATCGCCGAGCTGCGCCTGCGCGAGCTCATGTTCCGCACGGGCGAGCTCAACCGAGACGTGGGGACGGTCCTGGTGGGCCAGGATGCGGTCGACGAGGGCCTCATCGACGCCGTGGGGGGCATCGGGGACGCCATGCGCCACCTCCGGGACGAGATCGGCCGGCGCGCGGCGCGGGTGGCGGGATGATCCACAGCGTCGAGTACCTCGAGCGGATCTTCTGGTCGGAGCCGGCACCGGTCATCCTCGCCTCCATCGCCGGGCGCAGGGTCCTGGTGGAGGAGGCGGGACCCGGACGCGTGCGGGTGCGCCAGCTCCTCAGCACAGACCCTCGCGACTTTCTCGACTCGCGCTGGCTGCCCGGCGCCGAGCACGACCATCCCGGCGCCCACGGCGCGCGCGGGCCCTTCGCGCCGTGAGCGCGAGGGCCGCGCCGAGGCCGGGGTTCTGATTCCGGAGCGCGTGCTATAATCCTCTTGGCAAAGCCGTGCGGGAGGACTGGCGCTTGCCCTGGGAGATCGCCGTGGCACTGGGGGCTCTGCAAGGCGTGACCGAGTTCCTGCCCATCTCCTCCTCGGGACACCTGATCCTCGTGGAGCGCCTGCTGGGCGCCAAGCCGCCGGGACTGGCGTGGGAGGTGGCCCTGCACGTGGGGACGCTCGGCGCGGTGCTCGCGGTGTACGGGCGTGAGGTGCTGGCGCTCTTGGGGGCGGCGCTGGACGGCCCTCGCCGCTGGCGGTCCGCGCCAGGCGACAGGCTCGTGGCGCTGGTCGTCGCGTCGCTGCCCGCGGCCGCGGCGGCGCTGCTGCTCGAGGACTTCGTGGGCGGGCCGCGGTTCACGCTCAGGTGGCTCGGGTTGTGCTGGGTGATCTCCGGGCTCCTCGTGGCGGCGTTCACCCGCCGCCCGGGCCGCGGTCAGGCGCTCACCCTGCGCCGGGCGGTGGGGATGGGCTTGGCCCAGGGGCTGGCGGTGCTGCCCGGGATCTCGCGGTCGGGAGCCACGATTGCCGTGGGGATGGGCATGGGGCTCGAACCGGGGGAGTGCGCGCGGTTCTCGTTCCTGCTCTCGGTCCCCGCGGTCGTGGGCGCCATGGTGTTCACCGGCGCGGACCTTGCGGCCCAGGGCGCGCCGCCGGTGGGGACCCTGGTGCTGGGTGCGGCGGTGTCGGGGTTGACGGGCTACGCGGCGCTGAGGTTGCTGCTTCGGCTGTTGACCGGGGGACGACTCTGGTGGTGGGGGGCGTACACGATCGTGCTGGGGACAGCGGTGTGGGCCCTGGGAGCCGGCGGTTGAGTACCCGCCGCAGGGTCGCGCGGGACGTGAGCGCCCCGGCGACGGGGGACCTGTGGGGCCTTGCGCTCATGGCGCTGGCCCTGCTCCTGCTCCTCTCCCTGCCCCTGCCCCAGGGACGCCTTCTGGACCTGGCGCACCGGGCGCTGCTCGGGTCCATGGGCGTCTTCTGGGTTCCGCTGCTCGTGCTGATGGGAGCGGCGGGGCTGGGCCTTTCCCTGGGAAGGAGGGTGTGGCCCCCGAGCCGGCGCAGCGTCGCCGTCGCCGCGGGCTCGGTGTGGCTCGCGTGCGTGGCGTCGGGCGTCCACGCGCCGTGGGGCGGGGTGGTGGGCCAGGCCGTGGACCGGGTGCTCCTCCTCGGGGTGGGCTACGGCGGACGGGTGATCGTCTGGGTGGCGGGGGTCGTGGCGCTGTGGCTGCTCGGGAGCGAGTGGCCCTTCGCCCGGCTCCTCGGCGCCATCGGCCGCGGTGCGGTGGCCGTCGGGCGCCAGCTCGTCGCCTTTCTCACCGTGGAGGTGGAGGAGGAGGAGCCGCAGCCCGAACCCGCTCCCGCCCTGGCGCCGGCGGCGTCCCCGCCGGTGACGGTCGAGGTCGTCCCGTCGCCGGAAGCCGTGTCGCCCCGCCGGGAACGGTCCGCCGTCGCCATCCCGCAGCCGCTCTTCCCCCGGGAGGACCCGCCGCTGATTCTCGACGGGTACACCCTCCCGCCGCTGGAGCTTCTGGACCGGCCGGCCCCCGGCCGGTCCCGGGGGATGGACGTGGCCCAGAAGAGCGCGTTGCTGGAGACGACGCTGGCGCAGTTCGGGGTGGGCATCCGGGTGGTGGGGGCGCTGCAGGGCCCGGCGGTGACCCGCTTCGAGGTCCAGCCGCTTCCCGGCGTGAAGGTGTCGCGCATCGTCTCCCTCGCGGACGACATCGCCCTGGCCATGGCCGCCACCGAGGTGCGCATCGAGGCGCCCATCCCGGGCAAGGCGGCCATGGGCATCGAGGTGCCCAACGGCGAGGTGGCCCCGGTGGTGCTGCGGGACATCCTCGAATCCAGCGCCTTCCGCGAGGCGGGATCGCCGCTGACGGTGGGGCTGGGCAAGGACATCGCCGGCCGTCCCATCGTGGCGGCGCTGGACCGCATGCCGCACCTTTTGATCGCCGGGGCCACCGGCGCGGGCAAGAGCGTGTGCCTCAACGCCATCATCTGCAGCCTGCTCTTTCGCTGTCCCCCGAGCATGGTCAAGCTCCTGCTCATCGATCCCAAGGTGGTGGAGCTGCAGCACTTCGACGGCATCCCCCACCTGGTGAGCCCGGTGGTCACCAATCCCAAGAAGGCCGCCGGAGTGCTCCGGGGCGTGCTCAAGGAGATGGAGGACCGCTACCAGCGGTTCGCCCAGGCCGGGGTCAGGGAGATCCACAAGTACAACGAGACGGTCTCCGTCGAGGAGCGGCTGCCGCTCATCGTCGTGGTCATCGACGAGCTCGCGGACCTGATGATGGTGGCGCCCGCCGACGTGGAGGACGCGATCTGCCGCCTGGCGCAGATGGCGAGGGCGGCGGGCATCCATCTGGTGGTGGCCACCCAGCGCCCGTCGGTGGACGTGATCACGGGGCTGATCAAGGCGAACATCCCTTCCCGGATCGCGTTCGCGGTCTCCTCCCAGGTGGACTCGCGGACGATCCTGGACGGGTCGGGGGCGGAAAAGCTCCTGGGCAAGGGGGACATGCTCTTTGCCCCCCTGGGCCTTGCCAAGCCGATCCGGGCGCAGGGCGCGTACGTGAGCGAGCGCGAGGTGGAGAGCCTGCTGAACTTCATCCGGGAGCAGGGCGCGCCCGACTACCAGCCCCGGCTCCTCGAGGCGGCCTCCGCGGAGGACGAGGGAGAGGCGCAAAGTCCCGCGGACCGCGACGCCAGGTTCGAGGAGGCGGTGCGCTTCGTGATGGAGATGGGGCAGGCGTCCACGTCATCGCTGCAGCGCCGCCTGCGCATCGGGTTCTCCCGGGCTGGCAGGCTCATGGACGAGCTCTACCGCGAGGGGGTCATCGGCGCCCCGGACGGTGCCCGGCCCCGCGAGGTGAAGTGGGGGCCGGCGGAGTTCGAGCGGTTCTTCGGGCATCCGCTGGGAGGGTACTCGCGCCCGCAGACATAGGTAGGCGCGACCGGCAAGGGGGACCGGCGCGGCCTGAGCCCTCCCGGGCCTGCGTGAGCCGGGGCCGACGTGCCGGCTCATGACCGGCTGCGTTCGCGCGGGGATGCGCGAACATTTCGGAACCATGGGGCCGACGACGACGGTTCCTCGGCCAACTGCTTGACACGCACACCTGTTTCCTCATATTCTTTTCCAGGAGTCGTTCCAAGATTCCGAGAAGACAGAGAAACCTCCTGGGGGTATCCTGTTGGCGACGGCCGCCTGGGCTCGCGCCGCGCACCGCGTGGGGTCATGCCTGGCGGCCGCGTGGCTTCGCGCCATCCTCCGGACATGCCGCGGCGCCGGATTCGGCAGGCTCCGCTCCCGCCTGGGCCATGGGGCCGCCGGCGGGCGGGGCCATGGCTTCGCGCGCGACCGGCCCGGGCGCCGGGGGTTGCGCCCGGGTGTTCTCATCCGCGATGACGCGGCCGCCGACGGCGGACCCGGCACTGTACCGGCCCGTCTCGCTCCACGCCGTCGACCTCATGGAGGCGGACGGCGCGTCGGGCGCCTTGATCAAGCGCCTGTTCGGCACCCCTCACAGCTGCACCATCGCTGGCCCCGGCAGACAGCGTGCGAGCAAGGCCTGGGGTCGTTCGCCCCGGGCGCGTCAGGAAACCGAACAATCTGACGCGTCTATTGAGTATCGTTCGTATCTTGTGCATAATGGATGACGTGACGCGTTGCAAACCCGGAGGAGGTCAGCCAGTGGCGCAGGTGACGTATCGTGAAGAGGTGCTCCGGGTCGAGCCCAAGGGCGTGGAGGTGATCCAGTCCCAGGAGCGGCACGGATCCCCTCGGTCGCTGGTCACGCTCTGGTGGGCGGCCAACGTGGAGTTCGCCACGCTGACGACCGGCGCCGTGGTCGTCACCGTCTTCGGCGCCGGCTTCTGGCAGGCGGCCGTGGCGATCGTCCTGGGCACGGTGCTGGGTGCGCTGGCGCTCGCGGCCTTGAGCACCCTGGGACCGCGGTGGGGGCTGCCGCAGCTCATCCAGTCCCGGCGCGCCTTCGGCTTCTTCGGCAACTTCGCGCCCGGAATCCTGAATCTCATCGCCGGCATGATGTGGTTTGCCGTCAACACGGTGCTCGGCGTCTACGCGCTGGAGTGGCTGCTCAAGATCGGGTTCCTGCCGGCGCTGCTCCTCATGGCGGCCGTGCAGGTGATCGTGGCGGTGCTGGGCCACAACATGATCCACGCGGTGGAGCGCCCCCTGGCGTATGTCCTGACGGCCATCTTTCTCATCGTCAGCGTCTACGCGGTCGGGCACGTCCGCTGGGGCGTCGGATACAATCCCCACGCCCCGGCCGCATCGGGGTGGAGCGGCACGTTCATCCTCGCGGTCGGGGTCGCGGTCTCCTACATGATCGGCTGGGTGGCGTACGCCTCGGACTATACCCGCTATCTGCCCCAGGGTACGAGCCCGCGGCGCATCTTCCGCAATGTGCTCGTCGCCAACGTGGCGGCCTGCGTATGGCTCGAGCTGCTGGGCGTGGCGCTGGTGACGGCGCGTCCCGCCGGCATCTACGTGCCCACGGACCTCGTCACGGGGCTCCTGCCGAGCTGGATCGGCACCCTGGCCATGCTCGGCGTGGTGGTGGGGACGGTCACCGCCAACGTGCTCAACATCTACAGCGGCGCGCTCTCCGCGCTGGTCGTGGGCATTCCGGTTCGGCGGTGGACCAGCGCGCTTCTGGTGGGCGCCGTCGGAGCGGTGTTCGCGTACGTGGGCGGCAGGTCGGGTTACTACAACAACTACGCGAACTTCCTCTTCGTCCTGGCGTACTGGGTGGCTCCCTGGGCGGCGGTGGTGCTGGTGGACCTGTGGCGTGAGCGGGCAGGCGACGTGATCGACGCGTTCTACGACCGCGGCCAGAAGGCGGGCCTGGGCCTGTGGGCGTGGCTGGCGGGGCTGGCCTGCGCCTGGCCCTTCTTCAACCAGTCCCTCTACCAGGGTCCGATCGCCCGACTGGATCCGGGGCTCGGGGACCTGTCGTACTATGTGTCCTTTGCCGTGGCCGCGGTGGTGTACGTGGCCCTCCTGCGCGGCCGGCGCGGCGCCGCATAGCGCTCCCCGTCACGGCCCGGCGGGCGCGGGGCCTCAGGCGCCCGCCGACGTCTCCGCCGGGTCCTGGGGTCCGGCGGCGAGGACGTAGCCCTGGCCGCGAACGGTCCGGATCCCGAGCCCGCGGGGCCAGGCCTGGGTCAGGCGTCGCCGCAGCTCGTGGATGTGGGGGTAGAGGTTCATCACGCCCATGGTGCGATCCCCTGGCCACACGCGCCGGACGAGGGCCGCAGCCGCGACGGGCCCGTCGGTGGAGGCCAGCGCCCTGAGGATGCGCACCTCCGTGCGCGTGAGGGGGACGCTCTGCCCCGGCACGTCCAGTCGGTGCAGGTCGGGTCGCAGCACGGCGCCTCGTCCCAGGAGGAGGCCGCCTTCCGGTGCGGCGCGCCAGCGGTCGCCCTCCACGAGGACCGCTCCGTCGTGAAGGTGTGCGGCGGCTTCGGCGAGGTCCAGCGCCCGGGTCACCGACCGCTCGGCCGTGGCGCCCGAGGCGCACACCACCGCGCCGGCGAGCCGCCACACGGGCGCCAGGGCGTCGACTCCCTTTTCGGCGACCTCGCGGGCGGCCTCGGGCGACGACGTGGCGAGGAGGGCGGCGAACGTCTCGGCATCGCCCACCACAAAGGGGTGGCCGGGTACGCACTGGTCGGCGAGCATCCGGCCGGGGCCGTCCGCCGGGTGCCGTTCGCGCCGCCGCGCCCCGCCCGCGGGCCCCTGAACCCGCCACACCACCAGGTGGCCGCCGCTGCCCAGGTGCGCCGTGACGGCCGCGGCCAGTCGCTGGGCCGCGGCGGCATCCTCGGCGGCGGCCGTCTGCAGTTCGCCCGCGGGCGCCAGCACCCGTGACCATGCGGCGGCCAGGGCGCGGACGGTTGCGGTCAGCTCGTCCTTGCGTTCCAGCGGGCTGCCGGTGATCGAATTGTCGAGGAGGATCGCGCCGTGCGGTGGCTCGTCGTCGGCGACGGGCACCAGCCAGACGGCAGGGGCGAGGCGGACGAGCACGGGCTGGCGGGCAGGCCGGACGGGCGAGGTCAGCTGGCTCCCCAGGGCTCGGAGGGTCCCGTGCACGGCTCCCGGCAAGGTCGCCTCGACCACGAGCGGCCACGGCCCCGACGGGGAGCGGGCAAAGATCCGCACCCGCTCCAGGGACCAGGCCGCCCGCAGTCCGGCGGCCGCCGACTGGAGCAGCGCCGGGGCGTCGCGGTGCGTCAGGAGGGCACCGTGAAGCTTCGTCAGCGCGCGCAGGTGGGCCAGTTCCCGGCGCATGCGCCGGCGCTGCGCCAGGTCCACCAGCAGCAGGCCGATGCCGGGAGCGGCGGCGGCCAGCGCGGCCAGCGTCCTCGACGGGGAGCCTTGAGCCCGCGGGCGCGCCGAGAACACCGCCACGACCTCGCCGCCAAATTCCACCGGGATCTCCCACGGACCTGAGAGGTCCTCCGCCGGCGGGCCGTCCGCGGGCAGTTCGCGCACGTGCAGCCCCTGCTCGGTCGCCTCGTAGACGGCGTCAAAGGCCTCCTGACCGCCGCCCACGGGACGAAGGGAGAGTTCGGCCCATACGCCCTCACCGCGGCGGAACAAGCGCCAGACGGCGGGGCCCACCGTCAGGTCCGGTTCCGTGGTGAGTTCGGCCAGGCTCGCGACAACGATCTCGAGGAGTTCGGCGGCGCTCGGAGCGCTCAAAGGGCTGCCGCTCTGGCGAGGTCGCGCGCCAGGGCTCCCACCTCCCGTTCCAGGGACTCCAGGCGACCCCGCCGAGCCTCTCTCAGCCAGTCGGCGAGCGCGTCGGCCAGGTGACTCTCCATCGACGCCCAGACCGGCAGCCGGGGCATGCCGTGCAGCCGGTCCGCGAGGAAGCCGCCCGCGGAAAGGGCCAGTCCCGCCTCGGCGCACGCGCTGCGGATGAGCTGGCGGTTGGCCTGGTGGTGCGCCGCGAACGCGGGTCGCATGCGGGTCATGAGGTGCTCCAGCGTCTCCCACGCCCGGGCGGGATCGGGGGAGCAGCGGGTCACCGTGAGGTAGCTTCCGCCGCTGAACGTGGTGCGCGCCGAGCGGCCCACCGGCACCGGTACCGCCGAGATGTCCGGTTCACCGGTCCCATCCGCGGGAACGGAGAGGGACGAGGCGAGGACAAAGGCGTATTCGCCGGCGGCGAACCGGTCCAGCACCTCCACGGCTCCCTGTTCCAGGGCGCTCGGTGCCAGCAATCCGTCGCGGACCCAGCTGAGAAGGTTCATCAGTCCCCTGAATCCGGGGGCGTCGGGGAAGAGGCCGCCCTGGCCGCCGGTGGCCAGGAACTCCCCTCCCTCCGCCCAGACCCAGGCGGCGGCCTCCTGCACCAGCGTGGGCTCGGGCTTGCCGCACAGGGCGATGGCCTCGCGGCGGCCCCCGTCGCGCACCCGGCGCGCGGCTTCCTTCAGCCCCGCCATCGTGGCGAGGTCGGCCGGGCGCATTCCGATCCTGGCGAGTTCTGAGGGACTGTAATAGAGAAATCGCATGTCCCATCGCCAGGGAATCCCGTAGCGCCCCTCCTCGCCCTGCCGCTGCGGCCAGCGCGGCCGCCGGGGCCGCTCGGCCCCGGCGGGCACCAGGATCCCCAGGGCGATGAGCGCCGGCAGCCAGGTGGTTCCGACCTCCAGCACGTCGGGCAGCGCCCCTTCGGGGATCGCCACGCGCAGGCGGGACCAGGCGCGCCTCCACGCCAGCGAGTACACCTCGACCTGCGCGTTCGGGCCGAGCGCGCGGGCCTCGCCCAGCATCGCGCCGACCAGGGAGAGATCGAGACTGAACGGCCGGTCCTCCATCACCCAGAGCGTGATCACGGCGAGGAGATTGGCCGGGTGCGCCGGCATTTCCTCCCGCCGCCGCAGACCGCGTCCAAACATGCGCCCCCTGTGCGGCGTCGTCGTCGCCCGAGGGGTGGTCGCGCCCCTGGCGGGGGATCTCCTGAAACCCACGGGGGGTCGACGTTCGCGGGACGCGCGGGCCGGGCGCGTCTGCGCCGTGTTCGATTTAAGGTCGCCGCGCCGCATCCTTAAGGTCGCCGGAGCCAAACCCCGGGCTATAGTGCAGGTGAGAGCCGAGCGGCGCCGGCGCCCTCACCCTTGCGCGCGAGCGAGTGGCGCTTCGCGGCGGTCCGGCTCTACGGGGACTCCCTGGGCCTCTCGCGAAGGGTGGTGGTGGAAGGCCGTGTCGGTTCCGACTCGCCGCGGCGCGCGGGCGGGTGAGCGGGACCGCCGACGGGCGTCCGGGGTTGCCGGTCCCCGCCGTGCATGGGGGCGGGGAGCGGCGCCGAGGGGCGCAGCACGTGGCAGCCTGGGTTACCACCGAGTGCCCTGGGGCGGCGCGCCCGGTGATCGTGACGGTTGGGGCCCTACCGATTGCGAGGGATCATGCACGCGCACGTATGAGGGGAGGAACAGCGGGAGTGACACGCAAGACTCTGGCTGCACTCGCGAGCGGACTGGCCGTGTCCCTGGTGATGGGCGCCGGGTTGACCGCGGTGGCCACCGCCCAGTCGGTGAAGAGCGGCGGAACCCTGTACACGGCGATGCCGTGGGGGACCATTCCGGACAACTTCAATCCCTTCCTGCCCGCGGGGTCGAGCGCCGGCGGGACGCTGAGCATCATTTACCAGACGCTCTTCTACGACAACGTCGTCAACGGACAGCTCACGCCGATGCTCGGCACATCCTACGCGTGGAGCGACCACAACCTGAAGCTCGTGATCACGACCCGATCCCATGTCCGATGGAGTGACGGCGCGCCCTTCAGCGCCCGGGACGTGGCGTTCACGTTCAACTACATCCACAGAAACCCGGCCCTGGACATCTACGGGATCTGGACCGGCGGCCTCAGGTCGGTGGCGGCCACAGGCCCCAACACCGTGACGTTCACGTTTTCCAAACCGGACACGCCCATCTTCTACTTCATCACCGAGCAGGTCATCGTCCCCGAGCACATCTGGGCCACCGTGAAGGATCCCTCCACGTTCACGAACACGCACCCCGTGGGCACCGGACCGTTCACGCTGACGTCCTATTCACCGTATGAGGTCACCTACGTCAAGAACCCGCACTACTGGATGACAGGGCGCCCGTACCTGCATTCGGTGGTGATCGAAGCCGTCAAGTCCAACAACACGCCGCTGCTGGACCTCATCAAGGGCACCATCGGCTTCACCTACACCTACATTCCGGACATCCCGCGGACGTACGCGGCCCGCGACCCGGCGGTGAACAAGTACTGGTGGCCCGTCACGAACGTGAACATCCTGTACATGAACACCCAGGAGTCGCCGTTTACGGAGCTCGTGTTCCGCCGGGCCGTGGCCAGGGCGCTCAACACCAGCCTCATCGCCCAGCGGGCTTACTACGGCGCCATCGGCCCCGCCAACGAGGCGGCGGTGTTCCCCGGTCAGGTGAAGCAGTGGTTCAACCCCGCCCTCAAGGCGCTGCAGTGGCACTACAACCCTGCCGGCGCGCGCAAGATCCTCGCCCAGGCCGGCTACAAGTGGAACAGCTCCGGCCAGATCGAGTCGCCGCACGGCAACGTGCTGCCCACGTTCAGGATCCTCGTGGGCGCCGGCTGGACGGACTTCATCACCATGGCCCAGATCATCTCCAGTGAGCTCAAGACACTGGGCATCAGCACCGTGATCGACCAGGAGCCCTACAGCACCTACGAGAGCAGCATCCTCACGGGACGCTATGACATGGCCATCTCCTGGGGCGCCGCAGCCGGCCCGGCGCCGTACTACCTCTACGACCAGGGCCTGGGGTCGTGGTACTCCGCCAAGCGCATCGGTCAGACGGCGGTGTCCGACTGGGCGCGGTTCACCAGCCCCGCGATCGACAAGGCGCTGCTCGCGTACCAGTCGACCAGCAGCCCCGCGGCCCAGCGGCGGGCCATGTCCACCATCGAACGGATCGTGCTCACGCAGGTGCCGTTCGTGCCGCTGACGAACCGTCCCAACTTCTTCGACTACCAGGTGCGCCAGTTCACCGGATTCCCCGACGCGGCCAATGCCTACAACGCCGGCGACCCGCCGGACGCCAGCGGCGCCGACCTCATGTACGTCAACGTCCACCTGAAGTGACGCCGGCCGCGCACTGAGACGGGCGGGAGGCGGCCCCGCCCAGACCGCGGGGCCGCCTCCCGCACAGGCAGGCGGAGAGGGGAAGGTTGGCGTGCGCTACCTGCTGCGCCGCCTGCTGGTGCTGCTGTTGACCGGCTGGACGGCACTGACCATCAATTTCGTTCTGCCCCGGCTGATGCCGGGCAACCCGGCCGAAGTGATGCTGGCCCGGTTCCAGGGCAAGCTCAACCCCACGGCGCTGGCGGCGCTGACCATCGAGTTCGGGCTGCACACCCACCAGAGCCTTCTGGCCCAGTACGCGGCCTACTGGGGGCACATGCTCACGGGGGACTTCGGCCTGTCCCTGACGTACTATCCCTCCAGCGTGGGCCAGATGCTCGCGCAGGCCTTTCCGTGGACGCTCGGGCTCGTGGGTTTCTCCACGGTCCTGGCGTTCGCGGCGGGGACCGCCCTGGGCGTCATGGCGGCGTGGCGCCGGGGATCGCGCCTCGACGGCGTCCTCATGCCCGTCAGCCTGTTTCTCAACAGCATGCCCTACTTCTGGTTCGCACTCCTGATCCTCTACGTGTTCGCGTTCGTGCTGGGATGGTTCCCGGTGAGCGGAGGCATGAGCCTCACGCACCACGTGGCCGGCTGGGCGGGATGGCTGTCTTTGATCCAGCACGCCGCGCTCCCGGCGGCCACGATCACGGTCACGGCGATGGGCGGGTGGATTCTGACGATGCGCAACAACATGGTGGCCGTGCTGGGGGAGGACTTCGTCAAGTTCGCCCGGGCCAAGGGCCTGCCGGACCGGTGGGTCGAGTACCGCTACGCCGCCCGCAACGCGATCCTGCCCAATTTCACGGGCTTCGCGATGGCCCTGGGCTTCGTGGTGGGCGGCGCGCTGCTCACGGAGATCGTGTTCTCCTATCCGGGCCTGGGCTACCTCCTCTACGAGGCGGTGCTCAACCTCGACTACCCGCTCATGCAGGCGATCTTCCTGTTCATCGCGCTGGCGGTGCTGATCGCGAACTTCCTGGCGGACGTGGCCTACGTCCTTCTGGATCCACGGGTGCGGACCGAGGGCAACCCATGAGCCTGCGCATGCTGCTCAGGAACCGGCGCGCCCTCATCGGAGCCGCCATCTTCGCGTTCTTCCTGCTGCTCGCGCTGTTGGCGCCGGTCCTGGCCCCCTACTCGCCCACCGACATCAACTTCCCGCCCATGCTGGGGCCCAGCCCCCGCCACCTTCTGGGCACCACCGCCAACGGTCAGGACGTCCTTTCCCAGCTGATCTGGGGAGCGCGCCCCACCCTGGTGGTGGGCCTGGTGACGGCCAGCATCACCACGGCGCTGGGGCTGGTGGTGGGCGTGTTCGGCGGATACGTGGGGGGATGGGTGGACGAGATCCTCTCCACCGTCACGAACGTCTTCCTCGTGATGCCGGGCCTGCCGCTCATGATCATCGTCGCCGCGTACATCACCGTGAAGGGGATCACCCCCATCATCTTCGTGGTCGCCGTCACGGGCTGGGCATGGGGAGCGCGGGTCTTGCGCTCGCAGGCCCTCACCCTGCGGCACCAGGCGTTCGTCGAGGCCGCCCAGATGTCGGGCGAGTCGCGCTGGCGCATCGTCCTCACCCACATCGTGCCCAATATGCTGGGGATCATCGTGGCCAACTTCTTCGGCGCCGCCCTGTACGCGGTGCTCAGCGAGGCGGGCCTGGAGTTCCTGGGGCTTGGCAACGTGAACACGGTGACCTGGGGCACGATGCTGTACTGGGCGGAAAACGACGAGGCCCTGCTGATGGGGCTGTGGCAGTGGATGGTCCTGCCGGGGCTGTGCATCGCCCTCCTGGGCACCGCCTTCGGCCTTTTGAACTTCGCGGTGGACCAGGTGGTCAATCCGCGCCTGCGGAGGACCTGACATGGCGCAGCTGCTGGAGGTCTCCCACCTCACGGTGGGCTACGGCTGGGAGGGCGAACCCACCGTCAAGGTGGTCCAGGACATGGAGTTGACGGTCCGCGCGGGCGAAGTGCTGGGGATCGCGGGCGAGTCGGGCTGCGGAAAGACCACCTCGGCCCTCGCGGCCACGGGGCTGCTCGAGCCGCCGGGTCGGATCCTCTCCGGGGAGATCAGGTTCCAGGGCCGCGACCTTCTGGCCATGTCGCCCGAGGAGCTGCGCCGCATTCGTCTGCGGGAGATCGCCATGGTCTTCCAGGCCTCCATGAACGTGCTCAACCCCGTCATGCGTGTGCGGGACCAGTTCCTGGACGCGCTCGCGGCCCACGGGGTCTCGTCGCCCGCGCAGGCTCGCCGGCGCGCCGAGGCGGCGTTCGACCTGGTGAAGATCCCCCGGCGGTTTCTCTACGCGTACCCGCACCAGCTGAGCGGCGGCATGCGCCAGCGCACGGTGATCGCCCTGTCGCTGGTGCTCCGGCCGAAGCTCATCTTCATGGACGAGCCCACGACCGCCCTCGACGTGGTGGTGCAGCGGGCCATCCTGCAGTCGGTGAACGACC
>JAJZYS010000063.1 GCA_021797925.1 Bacillota bacterium | reverse complement strand
GTTGAGCAGAATGGGGACGAGCACGATGAGGTTCCCGATGAGCACGGTGAGGACCGCGACCCACCAGGACATGCCCAGGGCGATGAAGGACCCGGCCATCAGGTATGTGGGGATGTTGTGCGCCATTCCGATCCAGAGCGTCGCGTAGTTGAACGTCGTCCACTTGCGCTGCGCGATCCGGGTGGGGGCCAGGTCCGCATTGTAGAGCCTCGGGTCGAGACCGGTGTCCGGTAGCTCAACCATTGCCGCCATGCGCTGCGCGCTCCCTCCTCCTGAAGTGCCCCGCACGGGAGGAGCGAGCCGTCCCTTCCCCGGCCCGTCCGTCGCATCTTGCGCCTTGCAGGGCTAACCTGAATGTTTCGCTCCGCCCACTCCATCTCCTGCCGTCTCGGCAGGAGATGGAAGGAGCCAGGAGGTCTCGGGCGAAACACTACAGCCGCTCGGTTCATGTCGAGCCGGCGGCGGGCCGCCTGGGAACGCTCAACGCGCGCCCGGGGTTTGTCCCGGCCCGATCGGGATGACAGATGTTTGCAAAGCGGAGGCGCGAGATGCATTGGGTCCCTTGACAGGGCTCGTGGTCCTGGACCTCACCCGGGTGCTCACCGGCCCATACTGCACCATGATGCTGGCGGACCAGGGCGCGCGGGTCATCAAGGTGGAAAGCCCCCAGGGAGACGAGACCCGGGGCTGGGGACCGCCGTTCGTGGACGGGGAGAGCACGTATTTTCTGAGCGTCAACCGCGGCAAGGAGAGCGTGGTGGTCGACCTCAAGCATCCCGACGGACAGGAGGTGGTGCGCCGCATCGCGCGCGGTGCGGACGTGGTGGTGGAGAATTTCCGGCCGGGACAGCTCGACGCGTTCAATCTCGCCTACCCGCGGCTGCGCGCCCTCAACCCCCGGATCATCCTGGCGTCGATCTCTGGCTTCGGGCAGACGGGCCCCGACGCCCGCCGTCCCGGCTACGACGTGATCGCCCAGGGCATGTCCGGGTTCATGAGCGTCACCGGGTACCCCGGCGAACCCCCGGTCAAGGCGGGGTTCTCCATCGGGGACCTCAGCGCCGGCATGTGGGCCGCCTTCGGCATCCTGGCCGCCCTTCACCAGCGGGAGCGCACGGGGGAGGGCGCCTGGATCGAGACCTCCCTCCTCGACGCGCTCCTCTCGTGGCAAACCTACCAGGGCCAGGCCTTCCTGGCCACGGGCAAGAGTCCCGGACCGCTCGGCACGGCCCATCCCAGCATCGCCCCCTACCAGACGTTTCGCGCCCGGGACGGGTACGTGAACATCGCCGTGGGCAACGAGCGCCTGTGGGGGCGCTTCTGCCACGCCCTGGGGCAGCCGGGCTGGCTCGAGGACCCGCGCTTTCGCACCAACCGCGACCGGGTCGTGCATCGCGACGCGCTCGTCGCCGAGATCCACGGCGTGCTGGCCGAAGACAGCGTGGCGGCGTGGGTCGAACGGCTCGACGCCGCCGAGGTTCCGTGCGGGCCGGTGCTGGACCTCGCGGGGGTGTTCGCCCACCCCCACGTGCAGGCCCGCGAGGTCCTCATGGAGGTGGTGCACCCGCGGGCGGGCCGGCTGCCCATGGTGCGCCCCGCCATCCGCACCATGGGCGAAGCGGACCCCGCTCCGTCGCTGCCCCCGCCCCTCGCGGGCCAGCACACCCGGACGGTCCTCGCCTCCCTGGGATACGGGGCGGCGGAGATCGAGGCGCTGATCGGCTCCGGGGCCGTGGGCGCCGCGGACTGAGAGGGCGGTCGCCGCCGTGCACGGACACTTTTGGCCCCGCTCTTACCGAACACTCTGCACCGGAGGGACCCCGCCTCACACTTCAGAAGAAAACCGAAGGAGGTTCCGCATGAACCGCACACGCGCGAGCATCGCCGCCCTCGCGGGCGCCTTCCTGGTCATGGCAGCGGCGGCGCCGGCACTGGCGCAGGGCGCCGCCAAGGCGGTGCTCACCGCCACCACCACGGACGGCGTCCTCAACGGTCCCATCACCACCTACGCGGGCGGGCCCACTCCCCCCGTCGCCGTGGTGGGCGAGGACGGCCAGTTCACTCTCACCGGGTCCCTGGACAACCTTTCCAATCAGCCGGTCACCGACGAGAACGCGCTGCTGACCCTGACCATCACCGACCAGAAGACCAACCGCAGCGTGATCAGCGAGTCCGAGTACACCGCCAACGGGATCGCCCTGTTCCAGCACCTGAGTCTCTCCACCACCGACACCTACACCGCCACCCTGAGCGGTGCCGCCCTGCAGGCCGCGAGTCTCACCATCCAGCCGTACAGCTCCAACCCCAACCAGGTGTCCCTCACCGCGCAGACTTCCGCCACGACCACCACAACCGCCCAGTCCATCGTGGTGGGCCTCAAGGACGTGAACGGCAATCCCGCCCTGCCGCCGCCCGGCAGCGGGGTGCAGGTGACCCTCAGCGTCTCGCCGACGAACCAGGGCACGGTGAGCCCGAGCACCGTCACCCTCACCCAGTCCACGCCCCAGGCCACCGTGACCTTCACCCCCGCCTCCTCCACCACGCAGCCCACGACGCTCATGGCCACGGCCATGGGCTACGGCAACGGCACGCTCACCGTGAACGCCGTCAGCACCTCCACCGCCACGAGCCTCGTGCTCAGCGCCCCGTCGACCGTCGTCTCGGGGTCGAACCTGAGCCTGAGCGTCGAGGTGGTCAACGCCCAGGGCACCGAGGTACCCCTGACGGTGTCGCAGAACTCGCCCAATCCCATCTCCGTCCTCGCCGACGTCAGCGGCCAGACCCTGGCGGCGACCCCCGTCGCCCAGGGCGGCGACTGGATCCTCAACGGCATGGAGCTCTTCAGCATCCAGGTTCCCTCGAGCGTCACCGCCGGCAACGTGGTCATGTTCGTGACCGCCAACATCAACGGGACGGTCCTCCCCTCCGCCGAGGCCAGCACCACCGTGATGAGCACGCCCTCCACGAGTACGAGCACATCGGGCACGAGCTCCACCAGCGGCAATAATAACGGCCAGGGTTCCAACACAAGCGGCAACACGAGCAGCACCGGCGGCGTGGACGTGATCCAGCTCGTCATCGGCCAGGCGCGGGCCATCGTCAACGGCAGCACCGTGGCCCTGCAGGCCCCGGCCGCGATCATCCACAACCGGACCGAGGTGCCGCTGCGGTTCCTGGCCCAGGCGTTCGGCTTCAAGGTGAACTACATCGCCCTCAACCGCCTCGTGGTGGTGACCCAGGGCCAGGAGACCCTCACCGTGGCCATCGGCGCCACGAGCGCCCTGGAGCGCAACGGGACGACCGTGAAGTCGCTGACCCTCGACTCCCCGCCCGTCATCCGCAACAACTTCACCCTCGTGCCCATCCGGTTCATCGCCCAGGCCTTCGGCGCCCAGGTGAGCTGGGTGGCCGCCACCCGCACCGTGAACATCACCTACCTGCCGGTCTGATCCGCACGACGACCTCGGACGCGGCATCGCGGCACGCGCCGCGGTGCCGCATCGTTCCCATCCCGGCGTCCCGCGTGCCGGACGCACCGAGCCGCCCGTCGAGAGGAGCGTGGCCGTGGAAAGCGACGGGGTGCGCGTACCCGATCCCGACGAGTACCTGGACGTGGTGGCCCTGGCCAACGAGGTGTTCCGGCACGCCGAGGGCCTCAGGCCCACCATGGAGGCGGATCTGCCGCTCCTGTTCACCCCCGGGGACACGTCGCCGTTCCGGGTGATCGGACCCCGGGGCGCCATCGCCTCCATGCTGGGCGTCGTCGTCACCCGCATCCTCCTCATGGGCGTCACCCTCGAGGTGGCGTCCATCGGCAGCGTGGCCACCGCCGCGGCCCACCGCGGCCGCGGACTGGCGGGACGGCTCGTGGACGCGGCGCTGGGCGAGAGCGCCGAGCGCGACCTCGTCTTCATCTCCGGCCGGCTGGGCCTGTACACCGGCCGCGGCGCCGAGCCCGTGGGCTCCTTCCTGGAGATCGAGCGGGTGCCCGCCCAGCTCAAGGCGGACCACCGGTTGACCACGGTGCCCTACGAGGACCACTGGCTCGACGCCCTGGTGGCCATGGCGCAGGCGGAGCCGGTGCGGTGGTGGCGCAGCCGGGCGCTGTGGGAGCGGCTCGTGACCGTGCGGGGCCGCGGGAGCGCGGACACGTGGATCCGCCTCGCCCTCCTCGGTTCCGAGCCCGTGGGGTACCTCGTGGCCGGCATGGACGAAAACCGGGCAGAGGTGTGGGAGTACGGCGGCAGCCGCCGGGCCCTCGTCACGCTGATGGCCTCGCTGCCCGTGGAGCGGGTGGTGGTGTATCCGGGCACGTGGGACCTCGCCGCTCGCCACGAGCTTGGCACCGGGGCCACGGTGCCCGCGCTCGGGACGATCTTTGCCCCGGATCTCGGGCGGCTCGGGGCGAGGCTGGCGCCGCTGGCCGCGGAGCGCGCCACCGCCCCACGGGGCTCGACGCCGGGGCTCTCGCCGCTCGCTCAGCTCTTCGGCCCGCGGAGCCCGTCGCCCTTGCCCATGGTCTGGCCAGGCTGCCTCAACTACGTCTGAACCCAACGCCTCGAGCCCAAGCCGGGCTCAGAGCGACGTGCCCCGGGTGTACTCGCGGCGCACGAGGGCGCCCGAGATCGCCACGAGGAGAAGGCCCCAGCCGAGAATTCCCGCCGTCACGGGCGGCGCCGGGAGGGACCCGGACACGCCCCGCGCCAGCGCGTGTGCCATGAGCACCGAGGGCATCCACCGGACGAGGGCCGCGGGCCCCGGCTCACGCTCGAGGCCCGGGGCGATCAGGGCGGTGAGGAACAGAACCACCATGACGCCCGCCGCGACCAGGCTGCCCGACCGCGCCGACGGGCTCGCCAGGGCGATGACGACGCCCAGCGTCGCAAAGAGCAGGCCGCCCGCCATCATGTCGAGGACAAGGACGCCGCCGGGCTCCACGCTGCGGCCCTGGGCGCCCAGCACTCCCATCTGGCTGAATAGGGTCAGCACACCGACGAAGAGCACCTGGGCCGCGAGCATCCAGCCGACGGGCACCGGCGTGGTCCGCAGGAAACTCCACGTGCCCTGCTCCCGTTCCTCGAGCCAGTGACTGCTGGTGATCATCAGGCCGGTCATGACCTCGGCGAAGAGCAGCCAGCTTGACAGAAACCAGGGGCCTCGCGCGCTCTGCCCCGTGCGCGCCACCGTCCAGAACACGCCGGTGGGCAGCGCCAGCATAACCCACAGCGCACGGTTGCGCACGAGGTCCCTGGCCGCCCACCCGACCACGGCTCGCATGCCTCGAGTGACGGTCACGGCTTCTCACCTGCGGTCAGCTGGCGATAGACGGTCTCCAGCGACCCCGTGGTATGGATCTCAAGCACCCGGGCATGGGTCATCAGGCGCCAGACCGCTGCGGGGGTCGCGGGGTCCTCGAGCGCCAGCGCGGTCCTGTGCACCCCTCCCGCCTCCCACCAGGTGACCTCCACCGCCTGGCTCTGCAGGCGCCCCACCAGGGCGGACGGAGGGTCCACGGCCACAAGCTGGCCGCGAACCACGATGGCGACCCTGTCGCACAGCAGGGTCGCCTCGGCCATGTCGTGGGTGCTCATCACGACGGTGACCCCCTCCGCCCTGAGGGTACCGAGGATCCGGTGGATTTCCGCCGCGGCGCTCGGGTCCAGACCACCCGTCGGTTCGTCGAGGAACAGCGCCTCTGGGGAGCCCAGGGAGGCGCGCGCGATCATGGTTCGCTGCTTCCACCCCCTGGAGAGCGTCCCCGCCCGCTGGCGCTCCCTGGCGGCAAGTCCCCAGCGCTCCATGACCTCCGCCACCTCCCGGGCCGGTCTTCCCCTCAGGGCTCCCGCGAACTCCAGATTCTCCCGCACGGTCAGCCGCGGATAGAGGGCGGGCAGTTCAAACGCGACGCCGATCCGCTGGAGCGCCGCTCGCCGCTGGCGCACCACGTCGTACCCCGCGATCCGGACGCGGCCGGCGTCCGGCCGCACAAGACCGCTCAGCATGCGCATGGTGGTGGTCTTACCGGCGCCGTTGGGGCCCAAGAGCCCGAAGATCTCGCCCCGTTCGACCGTGAACGTGATCCCGTCCACCGCCAGCGACCTCCCGTAGGCCTTGCGCAGTCCCACGGCCTCGATCACGGGCGGCGCGCCTCGTCCGCTTCGTTCTCGGCGCACAGCTCCCGGATCCACCGGTACTCGTGCTCCAACTCTTCCGTCTGGAACGCGAGGACGGCGGCGGACCACCGCGTGCGCACCGGCCGGGCGGCGATGGACCCGAGCCGTTCCCGTTCGCGATCGAGCCACACGAGTCGCTGGTCGAGCAGCCGGCGCCGGTCCGCTGGCGGCACGAGATCCAAAAGCGCAAGCGCGAGAAAGAACCGCCGGCGGTCGTCCGCGTTGCCGGGGTCGGCGACGAGCGCCTGCAGCTGCCGGGTCCCCTCCGCGGTCAGGCGGTACACCTTGCGGGCGGGGCGTCCGGGAAGGGCCGAGGGCTCGGGATGGGAGACGATCCTCCCCTCCGCTTCGAGGCGCCGCAGCGTGGGGTACAGGCGCTTTGGGTCCAGCGTTTCCTCGGGCCCGATGAGCTGGTGGGCCTCCTTGAGCAGCCGGTAGCCGTGCCGGGGGCCCTGCTGGAGCAGGGCCAGCACGACGACCTCGTTGACCATGACTGTTACCTCTTATATATGCGAGATTAAATATAAGTTACACCATCCTTGCTCGCCCCGCAAGGCCCACCCCGCTCGGGAACGCGGTCGTGATGGGGCAGGAAACGGCCCTTGCCGCGGCCAAACCCCACCCATCAGGACAAACGGGGTGATCCACGTTGAAATGGCTGCAACTTGTCGCCGTCGCCGCGGCCGTGCTGCTGGCGGGGGCTGTGGCCTTTGCCGCCGGCCCCACGGTCCAGGGGCCCGCCAGCTGGCCGCTGTTTGGCGGAAACCCGCAGCACAACGCCGTGTTCGGGCAGGGCCCGGGCGTGGCGTGGACCCTTCACCAGGGCGGGGTCAGCAAACCGTCCGCCGTCGTCGACGGCGTCCTCTACGCCGCCGTCAATCCCCACAACCTCGCCATCCGGTTTCACGTGACCAGTGCCGGCACCAAGGGCAACCCCGCGTCCACCGGCGAGATCTGGGAGATCGGCGCCGCCACCGGCAAGGTGCTGCGCACGGTGAAGCTGCCGTCGACCCTCCACCTGGTCACGGTGTGGAATGACATCGTGTTCGGAGGAACCGGGGGCGCGACTCTCCTCGAGGCGACGCCCCGGCGCTGGATCCGCGGTGGCGGGGTGGGCGGCGCGTGGGCGGTGTCCGCACAGACCGGAAAAATCCTCTGGTCGATCCACACGCGCGCAAGCGTGCAGAGCGGCGTGGGCGTCGACCCGGCGAGGGACGTCGCCGTTTTCGGGACCGGCGCCGGACGCGTTTACGGCGTCCAGGCCACCACAGGGCGGATCCTCTGGCGCGACGACCTGCGCGCCGATGTCAGCCCGTCCCATCCGAACCTCGTGGACGGCGTGGCGTACATCGACGGCGGGGGGCCCACCCCGACCGCACTGTACGCGCTGAAGGAGCGCACCGGCAAGGTGCTCTGGTCCGTACCCGGACCCAACGGCGACTGCGCGCCGGCGGTGGACGGCGGCCGGGTCTTCGCGGTGGCCTCGATCCAGGCGGGAGCGCATCTCGAGGTGAACCGGCTGTACGCGGTCTCGGCGGCATCGGGCAAGGTGCTGTGGACGTACACGACGCCCCCCGGCCCCGTGGTGGCGGGCGATGAGGCGCCGGCGCCCACAGTGGCCGCAGGCACGGTCTACATGGCCAGTCCCTTCACCAACGCCGTCTACGCGCTCGACGAGGCCACGGGACGCCTGCTCTGGCGCGCGACGCTGCACGGGCAGGCCAAGAGCAGCGCCATCGCCGACGTCGCCCACCGCCTCGTCTACGTGACCGACGGCGGCGGTTTCCTGTGGGCGCTGCGCATGAACAACGGCGCCGTCGCGGGAGTCGTCTACCTGGGCGGCAACTTCCTGGCCGGCGAGGGCCCGATCCTCGTGGACGGCACGCTCTACGTCGGAAGCACGCGGGGGATCTACGCGCTGCCCGCCCGTGAGGTGGTCTCGGCCTCGCTGCCCTGACCGGGGGCCTTCCTGCGGCCCCGACGAAGCTTGGGCCCGGCGGTCAGAAGGTGCGCCGCTCTTGTCGGGCGGCACTGCCTCGGCCCTGGCCAGGGGTCGTCAAGGCCCCGTGCACGCACTCCGGCCCGTCCCCGAGGTTACCCCGGCCGGTCGCCGAGCCGGTGCAGAAAAGGCCGCAGCACCCGGCCGTCGTACCTTCGCCGCAGCTGCTCCACCGGCACGCCGGCCGCGAGGTCCGCCTCCAGTGCGGCGCGATCCCTCGACTTGCCGCGCCGACCGCCGGGTCCCGCCGGCGGGTCTGCGTCCGGCCCCGGGGGCGCTCCCCCGGCGTCCGCCACCCCCAGGTCCCCCTGGGCGAGCGCCAGCGCCGCGTCGCACGCCCGGTCGTAGACCGGCGCCAGCGCGTCGAGGACGCCCACGTCGTGACGCCAGAACGGGAAGTCGCCGAGGCTCTTGAGCAGCGCTCCCGGCATGCTCGGGCGCCTCGGTGGCGAGAGTTCCGGCAAGTCCAGGGGACCGCCTCGCCAGAACCGCCCGGGATCCGGGGCGAGCGGCTCGTCGGCGGCCTCCTCCGCCGGAGCCCAAGGCGCGCTCTCGCCCGTCCGGGGCTCCGGGGCTTCGATGAGCGCGACAAGGTCCGAGCGCTCCAGCCCGCGCAGCCGGAAGATGAGGAACGGGTCGCGGTCGAACTGCTCCCCCACGAGGTAGTAGACGGCGGCGACGTGCTTGCACGGGTTCGACCAGTCCGGACAGGAGCACTCCGTGGCGAGGTCGGCCCGCTGCCCTGGAAACAGCGTCAGGTTCGCCTCCGCGAAGATCCGCTCCATGTCCGGCGGCATCTCGCCCGCCAGGAGCTTGGCGGCGTGCACCGCCTGGGATCCGATGCGCGCCGCCACGCGCCGCCAGTCGGCCGGCGAGAGCGGCTTGACGCGGATGACGACCCGGTAGGGCGTGGGCCGCGACCCCTGCACCCGGGCGTGGACGACGCCCGCGGCGATCTCCACGTCCAGGACCTGACCCCCGCGGGCGTAGGACCGGCCGCGGGCGAGGCGCGCCCCCAGGTGCAGGGCCTCCAGCGCGTGGATCCAGCGCTGCGCCCACCAGTTTTGAGCGAAGGCGCCGCGCCGGGACCGGGCCTTCACGCCCCCCTCCGCCTTGAGGGGCCGCGAGGGTGGGAAGTACCCGTCGTCGCGCCAGCGCGCCATCAGTCCGCCACCGCTTCTGCCCTGAGGCGAAAGAGCTCCCGGATCTGCTCGGTCGAGAGCTCCGTCAGCCACGTCTCGCCCGCATCGACGACATCGGCGGCGACGCGCGTCTTGCTCTCGATCAGGGCGTCGATGCGCTCTTCCAGCGTACCGGAACAGATGAACGTGTGCACCTCGACGGTGCGGTCCTGTCCCAGGCGGAAGGCGCGGTCGGTGGCCTGGTTCTCCACCGCGGGGTTCCACCACCGGTCGAAGTGGAACACGTGGCTGGCGCGCGTCAGGTTCACGCCCGTCCCCCCCGCCTTCAGGGAGAGGACGAAGATCGGGGGGCCCCCGCCGGCGGCCTGGAAGCGCTCCACCATGCGGTCGCGCAGGGCCTTGGGCGTGCCGCCGTGCATGAAGAGCACCTCGCGGCCGAAGACCTCCGCGAGCCGCCGGTGCAGAAGGCGCCCCATCTCGGCGAACTGCGTGAAGACGAGCGCCCGCTCCCCCACCGCCAGCACCTCCTCCAGCATCTCCTCGAGGCGCTCGAGCTTGCCGGAGCGCCCGGCCAGCGCCGAGTTGTCACCGAGGAAGTGCGCCGGGTGGTTGCACACCTGCTTGAGCTTGGAGAGCGTCGCCAGGATGAGCCCCTTGCGCGACATGCCCTGCGCGTCGGCGATGCGCGCCTCGAGGTCCTGCGTCACGGCCGCGTAAAGCGACGCCTGCTCCGCGGTCAGCGGGCAGTAGACCTTCATCTCGAGCTTGTCGGGCAGGTCGGCCCGGATCGCCGGGTCGGTCTTGAGGCGGCGCAGCACCAGGGGCCCCGTGAGGCGCTTGAGGCGCGCTCTGGCCTCGCTGTCCCCGTCGCGGTGGATGGGGAGAAAGAAACGGCGCTGGAATTCCGCCTGCCCGCCCAGAAGCCCCGGATTGAGGAAGTCCATGAGCGCCCACAGATCGCCCACGTGGTTCTCCACGGGCGTGCCCGTGAGGGCGATGCGGTAGGAGGCGGCAAGCGCCCGGGCGGCGCGGGCCTGCTTGGTGGCCGCGTTCTTCACGTTCTGCGCCTCGTCGAGCACCACCCCGCGCCAGGTGACGCTCCTGAGGGTCTCGAGGTCGCGCTGCAGCAGCGCGTAGCTCGACACCACCAGCGCGCGGCGCGACGCCTCGGCGGCAAACCTTTCGGCGTCGCGCACGCGACCGAGCCCGTGGTGCACCAGCACCGGCAGCTGCGGCGTGAACCGCGCCGCCTCCCGCTGCCAGTTGCCCACCACCGAGGTCGGGCACACCAGCAGCACCGGCTGGCGCACGCCCTGGGCCCAGTCGTGCTGGACGACGGCCAGGGTCTGCACCGTCTTGCCGAGTCCCATGTCGTCGGCCAGGCACGCCCCCAGGCCCCAGCGCGTCAGGAAGCGCAGCCACGCGTAACCCCTGAGCTGGTAGGGGCGCAGCGTGGCGCGAAGCCCCGCCGGCGGGGGCTCCTCCTCCAGGGCGGCGCCATGCTCCAGCCGGTCCAGGATCTCCCCCACCCAGCCGTCCCCGTGCACCGCTTCCAGGGCCAGGCCGCGGACCTCGCCCGTCGCCCCCAGCGCCATGCGCACGACTTCGCCCAGGCTCGCCCGGCTCGGCCCGCCGCGCTCGAGGAACGAAAGGGCCGCCCGCAGCTCGTCGGCGCGCAGCTCGACCCACTGCCCGCGCACCCGCACGAGGGGCGTCTTGAGGCGGGCCAGGGCGATGAGCTCCTCCCGCGACAGGCTCTGTCCGTCCAGCACGACGTCCCAGTCCACGTCGAGGAGCGCGTCCACCCCCAGGCCCGCGCTGACCGCCACGCGCGGGGCGCGGACCCGGGCGCTCACGGCGACGCGGTGCCGGGTGCCTGTTCGGGTCCACCAGGCCGGCAGCATCACCCCGAACCCCGCCTGCTCCAGGAGACTGGCGGTCTCGGTGAGGAAGGCGTGCGCCCCGGCCGCGTCGAGACCGTAGCCGGCGGGGCGGGGCTCGGCGAGGCTGGCCTCGACCTGCGGCACGAGGCGCGCCGCCCGGCCCAGGGCCGCGAGCAGCCGCTCGCGCGGGGCGGGGATCTTTGACGCCAGGGCGGCGCGCCCCCCGAGCCGCCAGACCTCCTCGGCCGCAAGCTGCAGGCTGGGGTCGGCGGTGGCCTGGAGCAGGTAGCGCACCCGCCACGGCGCCGAGTCCTCCCCGGGTTCCTCCAGCCGGAAGCAGAGGCGGGCCACGGCGTCGTCGCGGGCGTGCACGGGCTCGGACCACTCGCGGACCTGCCGGGCGAGCGTCTCGAGCTCCCCGGGAGCGCCCCGGAGCCGTCCGTCGGCCGCGCCCAGGGCGGCGAGCCAGCGCCCGTGCAGGTCCCTCGTGTGCGGAGGGCCCACCGCGAACGCCGCCTCGCGCACCATCCGGTCCACGAGGAGGTGGACGAATCGCCTGAGGACGGTGCGCGCCGGCGGCCCCACACCGCCGACGCCGAACGCCCGGCAGGCGTCGGGCATGGCCCCGGCGAGCCGTTCCAGCCGCGCGCGGTCCGCCCCGGCGATCACCGGCTGCCACGTGGCCCGATAGCCCGCCTCCGCCGGCTCCACGGCCGGCAGGAACAGCCCCCGCGCCACGAGGGTCGCCGCCCAGCGGGAGACCTGGGCCCAGTAGGAAAGGTCGGTCCCGGCCACGGTGGCGGGCGCGAGCTCGGCCTTAGGGGCCGAGCGCGAAAGGAGCCATGTCGCCGCGGCTTCATCCAGGGCGAACGCGGCCACCGTCCACGGTGCCAGCGCGACCTCCTCGGCACTCTCCTCGGCGTCGGCCCCCAGAGGCCGCCATCGCGCCGTGGGCAGCCACACCGTGGCCTCGAGCGCCTCGGCGCCTTGCGGCAGCGCCGGCCGCAGGGCGTCGTGATCGGCGGCGAAGGGCAGCGGCCGGGGGCGCGGCGTCCGGGCGGGCCGGCCCCGCGGCCGCCTCAGGGGTGCCCCGAGCCCGGTCAGCTCCCCCCAGACCAGCAGCCGGTCTTCTCGCCAGCCTCCGTGCACGACGACCCGCAGCCCGCTCCCCCCTCTCGCGTCACTTCGACGACCCGTCCGCCCCACCCTCCAGGTCGTCGCGAGGAGCACGGCCGGGTCAACGCCCCGGGGTCGCCTCCGCGAGCACGCGCGCACGCAGCCGGTTCCACGTCTCGCGCCTGAGCGGCGGCTTCGCCCCGTTCACGAACGAGCGCTCGAGAACCGGCCGGCCGCCCCCGCGCACGGCGTCCCGCGCCAGGAGCGCGGCGCCGGCGGCCGACGCCGAGGACGCGTGGACCCGGTAGACCGGCGTGCCCAGCGCCGACGCCACCGTCCGGGCGAAGACCGCAAGCTCGGCCACGCCCCCCGATAGCACCACCTCGCGCACCGCGACGCCCGCCGCCCGCAGCTCGTCCAAAAGCGCCCCAAATTCCAGCGCGTAGCCCTCGTAGACGGCCCGGGCCACGGCGGCGCGGTCGGTGTCGAGTCCGAGGCCCGTGAGGAGGCCCCGACGCTCTGTGTCCGCATGGGGAGCGCCGCTGCCCCCGAGGTACGGAAAGAAGCACGGTCCGCCCACGCCCGCGCCCGCCCACGCCTCCAGTTCCTCGGTCGTCGCTCCCAGCAGGCGCGCCGCCCAGCTCAGTCCGGGGCCCAGGGCGGGAATCGTCGCGATGACCTGGGGCCCCGAGCCCGCCACGCCTGGGAAGAGATGAAGATCTCCGCTCCATCCCGGCGGCAGGTCCGCTCGACCCAGGGGGGCCAGGAGCACGCCCGACGTTCCCAGGGAGAGCGAGGCCACGCCGGGGACCACGGCACCCACCGCCCTGGCGGCGGCGGCCTGGTCGCCGGCCCCCACCACCACCTTGACGCCGGCGCACTCTCCCAGGCGCATCTCTCCCACCACCGCATCGGAGGGGAGCACGTCCACCAGGGCCTCGGGAGGGATGCCCGCGGCGGCGGCGATGTCCATGTCCCAGCGCCCGGCGAAGGGATCGTAGACCTGGGTCCCCGCGGCGTCGGTGGGGTCCGTGCAGACCGTCGAACCCGGCGCCACCCGCGTGCGGACGAAGTCCTTGGGCAAGAGCAGCCGCCTCACCCGCTCCTTCAGCCCCGCGGTCCGCTCCCGGGCGCAAAGCCACTTGGCCAGCGTGAAGTCGGGCAGAGGGATGTTGCCCGTCCTCGCGACCCAGTCAAAGGGGTGGCGCCGCACAAACCGGGCCAGCGCCGGCTCCCCCTCCGTGTCCAGCCACAGGCGCACCGGTGCCGCCACCCGGTCCCCGCTTTCGAGG
>JAJZYS010000062.1 GCA_021797925.1 Bacillota bacterium | reverse complement strand
TACGGAGGGTCGTGGGAGCGCTGGTGGCTGCGCACGACCCTCCCCGGGGTGGTCTGGATCAACGCGCCCCACCTGCTCGACTACAGCGCGCTCTCCTCGCGCGACCTCACGGCGGCGACGCGCGAGGCCAGGGAGCGCGTGTGGAGGGCCGTCGCGGCCATGCGGCAGCGGCTCCCGGGGTTCCAGGGCGCCCACCTCGTCGACACCTCTCCCGAGATCGGGACGCGCCAGTCGCGGCTGCTCGTGGGGCGTCACGTCATGACCACCCAGGAGGTGCTCACCGGAACGCAGTTCGACGACTCCATCGGCATGGGGCGGGGGTATCACATGCCGTACCGCTCGCTCATCTGCGACGCGGTCCCGAACCTCCTGGTGGCCGGGCGCTGCTTTTCCGCGGATCCCACCGCGCAGCGCTCGGCCCGGGAGATCGCCCCGTGCATGGTGATGGGCGAGGCGGCCGGGCTCGCGGCCGCCCAGGCCGTGAAGCTGGGCCGCGACGTGGGCGACGTGGACGTCGAAGCCCTGCAGGCGCAGCTGCGGCGGCGGGGGGTGTGCCTGTGACCCCGGGGATCCGGGTGGAGGCGACCGGTCACCTGTTGCGCGTGTGGATCGACCGGCCGGAGGTGATGAACGCGCTGGATCCCCCCACGTCCGCGGCCATGTCCCGGGTGTGGGACCGCTACCGCGACGACGACACGCTCTGGGCCGCCGTGCTCGCGGGCACCGGCGAGCGGGCGTTCTCCGTGGGCTTCGACCTCAAGTGGGCGCAGGCCCACCCGGAGGCGGACCTTCACGCGCTCATCGGTCCCGGGGGTTTCGGCGGCCTCACCCACCGCAGCGACATCGACAAGCCCATCGTGGCGGCGGTGCGGGGGTACTGCCTGGGAGGGGGACTCGAGCTGGCGCTGGCGTGCGATCTCATCGTCGTGGGCGCGTCCACGCGGGTGGGCTTCCCTGAGCCCCTGCGCGGCAACATCGCCATGTGGGGAGGGATCCAGCGGCTGGCGCGCTGGCTGCCGGGGCCGAGGCTCAACCGGCTGCTCCTGGCCGGCGAGATCCTCGACGCCGACACCGCGCTGGCGTGGGGGCTCGTGAGCCGGGTGGTGCCCGACGCGCAGGTCGAGGAGGCGGCGACGGCGCTCGCGGAGCAGGTGCTCACCGCCTGCCCCCTCGCGGTGCGGGCGACCAAGGCCCTGACCCTGGAGCAGTCGGGGCGGGCCCTGGACGACGCGCTGGCCTCCGCCTCGTCCCATCCCCTGGTCAGGCGGTTGCAGGCGTCACGCGACCATGCGGAGGGGATCGCAGCGTTCCGGGAGAGGAGGGATCCGGTCTGGACAGGCCGGTGAGGCCCCTGACGGGGATCCGGGTGCTGGACTTCTCCCAGGCCGAGGCCGGCCCCATCGCCACGCTGCTCCTGGCGGACTTCGGCGCCCGGGTGATCAAGGTGGAGCGGGGGCCGGGGGGGGACCTCCTGCGGCGAGGGTACGGGCACGAGGTGGAGGGCGTGTCCCTGCCGTTCGCCGCGCTCAACCGCGGGAAGGAGAGCCTGTGCGTCAACCTGCGCCACCCCCGGGGCATGGAGATCATGGAGCGGCTGTTGCCTGCGACGGACGTCGTGGTCCACAACTTCCGCCCCGGGGTGATGGAGCGGCTGGGCCTCGGCGAGGCGCGGTTGCGCGAGCGCTATCCCCGGATCGTCTACGCCGGATCCACGGGCTACGGCGACCGGGGACCCCTGAGGGGTCAGGGAGGGCAGGACTTCCTGGCCCAGGCGCTGAGCGGCGTGATGCTGCAGAACGCCGATCCCGGTGGGCCGGCCCGGCCCGTGGGCTATCCGGTGGCGGACTTTGCCGCGGGCATGGCGCTGGTCACCGGCATCCTCGTGGCGCTCGTGGGCCGCGAGCGGACCGGGAGCGGAGCGGGGGTCGCCACGTCGCTGCTGGAGGGGGTGCTCTTCTCGGCGCTGCAGGAGGTGACCGAGGCCCAGCAGGGCCACCGCCTCTCCCAGGGCGAGGATCCCGCGGCCGGCATCTTCCGGGCCCTGGACGGAGAGCTCGTGGTCATGCCCATCTGGCGCGAGGACGCCGTCGCCGACCTGTTGCGAGCGCTGGATCTTGAGCAGCTCGTGGGCGACCCGAGGGTGAGCGACCTAAAGTCGCGCCAGGCCCACGGGGAGTGGCTGCGCGAGGGGATCGCCCGCCGCATCGCGATGCTGCCCCGCGCCGAGTGGCTCGAGCGCTTCGCGGCCCACGATCTTCTGAGCGCACCGGTCAAGGCCTTCGACGCGATCGCGGCGGACCCGCAGGTGGCGGCGGTGGACCCGTGGGCCACCGCCGAGGTGGGCGGCGCCCGCGTTCGCACGGTCGCGGCGCCGTTTCGGCTCGACGGATACCGGCCGGACGACGGCCGGGTTCCACGCCTGGGCGAGCACACCGACGCCATCCTGGCGGAACTGGGCTATCGGGAGGACGAGGTGGACGGGCTGCACGACGAGGGGGTGGTCAGCGGCCCACGGGCAAAGGTGGCATCGGACGCGGATCCACGGCACCGGGACGGCTGAGCGCCGGGACCGGCCGGACGCAGAAAGGAGCGGGAGCGGACATGCGGCACAGCCAACAGGCTTCGGGTCTGGCCCTGGCGGTGATGCTCCTCACGGGGCTTTTGGCCACGGGCGGCGCCTCCAGTGCGGCGGCCAAGGCGCCGGTGAAGGTCACCGTGCAGCTGGCGTGGCTGATGAACGACGAGTCGGCGGGCATCGCCGCGGCGGTGAAACAGGGCTTCTACCGCCAGGCGGGGCTCGACGTGACCGTCAAGGCAGGAGGACCCAGCGTGGACCCCGTGGTGAACGTGGCCAGCGGCCAGGCCCAGTTCGGTGTGGCCAACAGCAGCGGCGACCTGATGCTGGCCGCGGCCCAGGGCATCCCGGTGAAGGCCGTCGCGGCCACCTACCAGAAGCACCCCTTCGCGTTCTTCTACCTTCCCGGAACGGGCATCACCCGCCCGGCCGACCTGCGGGGCAAGAAGATCGGGATCCAGGCCACAGCCCGCTACCTGCTGGAAGCGTTTCTCTTCAAGGTGGGCGTTCCCCTCAAGGACGTCACCGTCGTGACCATCGGCAGCAACCTCGTGCCGCTCGCGGAGCACCAGGTGGCGGCGGCCTCCGCGTGGGTGATCAACGCCGGGCAGACGGCGGCCGTCCCCCGCGCGAAGTACTTTCTCACGTACAACTATGGACTTGAGTTCACCGGCATGGTGCTCTTCACCACGAGCAAGGAGATCGCGACCCGGCCGGCGGTGGTGAAGGCGTTCGTCCACGCGAGCATGCAGGGCTGGGCGTGGGCGATGAGCCACCCCAAGCTCGCGGTCCGGGACGTGATGGACATGGCGTCGGGCCTGTCCGAACCCATGGAGTACAAGACGCTCCTCACCAGCATCCCGCTCATCCGCGACGCCGTCACCCGCAAGCAGGGCCTGGGGTACATGCTGCCCTCGGCGTGGGAGCAGGGCGAGCACATCCTCGTGGACACCCATCAGCTCAAGAAGATGCTGCCCATCGACCGGTTCTTCACCAACCGGTTCATCGCCGGCAACACGCCCAAGGAATAGGCGGGACCTCCCTCCGTGCCCCCATGCTGCATCCAAGGTGGGAAGGCGATGGGACACAGCCCCGGTGGCCACGGACCCCGTGACGGCGCGGCCCTCGTGGTCCGCGGCCTCGGCAAGTGCTTCGTCTCCGCCGCCGGCGAGCGGGTCGACGCCCTGACCGGCGTCGACCTCACCGTCCGGGAGGGGGAGTTCGTGTCGCTCATCGGGCCGTCGGGATGCGGGAAATCCACCTTGCTCCGGCTCATCGCCGACCTCATCGCGCCCACCGCGGGCAGCATCGACGTGCTGGGCCGCCTGCCGGTCATGGCGCGAAAGGCCCGGGAGATCGGGTTCATCTTCCAGGACGCGGCGCTCTTGCCCTGGCGCGACGCCCTGGGCAACGTGCTCATGCCGCTGGAGGTCCTGGGCCGACGCCACGGCGGCGAGGCCCGGGCCCAGGAGGCGCTGGAGCTCGTGGGGCTCGGCACGTTCGCCCGGGCGTACCCCCACGAGATGTCGGGGGGCATGCGCCAGCGGGTCTCCATCGCCCGGGCCCTCGTGACCGAGCCCAAGATCCTGCTCATGGACGAGCCCTTTGGAGCGCTGGACGAGTTCACCCGCAGCCACCTGAACAACCTGCTCACCGAGGTGTGGGAGCGCACCCGCAGCACGGTGCTGTTCGTGACCCACAGCATCCAGGAGGCGGTGTACCTGTCCGACCGGATCGTGGTCATGGGGGCACGGCCGGGGCGGATCATTCGCGAGGTCGACGTAGCGCTGGCGCGGCCCCGCACCGAGCGCCTGCGCGCCGAGCGCGCTTTTCTCGAGTACGAGGGGCTGCTTCGCCAGGAACTCTACCAGGGGTTCCATCTGGCGGCCCCGCAGGGGGAGGCGTGATGACGACCCTGGGGCCGATGCTGGCCACCCCGCGACCCGCCGGGGCCTCACCGCGGTCCCGGCGCCGGCCCTGGCTCGCCCCCGTGGCCATCGTGGTGCTGCTCACGCTGTGGCAGGCGGTGGTCCAGGGGTTTCACATCCCGGCCTACCTCCTGCCCACGCCCACCGCGGTGTTCCACACCCTCGTCTCCCAGTGGTCGACTCTGCTGCAGGATCTGGAGGCCACGGCCTTCGAGAGCCTGGTGGGCTTTGCCCTGGGGAACGCGGTGGCGATCGCGCTGGCCGTCCTCTTCGTGGAGTACCGGGCCGTGGAGGAGAGCGTGTATCCCATCGCCGTCGCCATCCGGACCGTGCCCATCATCGCCATCGCCCCCATCCTCACCCTGCTCCTGGGCACGGGATTCGCGCCGAAGGTGGCCATCGCGGCCCTCATCACCTTCTTCCCCACGCTGGTGGACATGCTCAAGGGACTCACCTCGGTCGAGCCCGAGGTCATGGAGCTGACCCGCGTGCTGGACGCGAGCGAGTGGTACGTGCTCTGGCGGGTCAGGTTCCCGGCCTCCACCCCCTATCTCTTTGCCGCGCTCAAGATCGCCGCCACCTCGTGCGTGCTGGGCGCGGTGGTCGCGGAGTGGATCGGAGCCCAGGTGGGCCTGGGCTACGTGGTGGTGCTGGCCACGTACGACTATCGCGGCAGCCTGCTGTACGCGGGGATCTTCCTCGCCTCGGCCCTGGCGCTGGCCCTGTTCGGGCTGACCTCGTTCGCGGAGCGCCGGATCGTCCGCTGGCGGGCGACCCTGCCCGGGGAGTGACGCCTCGAGGCGCGCCGTCCGCCCGGGCGCCGGGCGGAAAGAGGGAACCGGCGGCGGACCCGAGAAGTGGCAAGGTCCGCGCACCCGCCCGTGTGCGCGAAAGCCCGGTTCCAGACAGCGAGGCCGGGGCCTCAGGGCCCCGGCAAATCGACTCGAAAGGGGCGAATGCCTGGTCGTGGGCCGAGGCGCGCGGACGGGCGGGCCCGCCCGCGGTCCCCGGCGCCACGGACCAGGGAGGGGATTGATCAAGGGCGTCATCTCCATCCTGTGCACGCCGTTCGACCGGTCCGAAACCGTCGATTTCGCCAGCCTGCGCCACCTCGTCCGCTGGCAGCTGGAGCGCGGGGTCAGCGGCGTGGCGGCGCTGGGCATCTTCGGCGAGGTCGCGAAGCTCACCGACCGTGAACGCGACGAGGTCGTGGCCCAGGTGGTGGACACCGTGGCCGGCCGCGTGCCGGTGGTCGTCGGCACGGGGCACCTGAGCACCCGGGTCGCGTGCGAGCAGAGCCGGCGCGCCAAGGCCCTGGGCGCCGACGGGGTCATGGTGATCCCCTCGCGCAACTGCGGGCCATGGCCGCTGCTCGTCGAGTACTACCGCCGGGTGGCCGACGCCGCCGGGTGCCCGGTGATCGTCCAGGACGAGCCCACCACCAGCGGGGTGATCCTCGGCGCCGACACCCTGTGCCGGCTCGCCGAGGAGGTGGAGCCGGTGGTGGCGGTGAAACTCGAGGAGGCTCCCACGGTGCCCAAGGTCACGGCGATCCTGGAGCGCCGGCCCCAGCTGGCGGTGCTCGGAGGCAACGGCGGGGTCTTCTTCCTGGAGGAGCTCGAGCGCGGGGCCGTGGGCACCATGACCGGGTTCGCATTTCCGGAGGCCCTGGTCGCGGTGTGGCAGGCCTTCACAGCGGGGGAGCGGGAGCGAGCGCGGGATCTCTTCGAGCGCATGGTGCCCATGGCCCGCTACGAGAACCAGGCAGGGATCGCGCTCTCGCTGCGCAAGGAGATCCTCCGGCTGCGCGGGGCCATCGTCGACGGGCGGGTGCGCTCGCCCGCCCCCGCCCTGGACGCCGTGACCTTGCAGGAGGTCGGGACCCAGGTGGAGCGGATGGTGCGCAAGCTTGACGAGATGGTCCCCGCGGGAGGTGACACGACGCGGCCAACGTGACGATCGCCGACATCGCCCGGCGGACGGGGGTGTCGGTGAGCCTGGTCTCGTTCGTCCTCACCGGGCGCAAGGACGTGGCGGCCGAGACCCGCCAGCGGATCCTCGACGCCATCCGCGAGACGGGCTACCGCCCCAACAGCCATGCGCGCAGCCTCGCCACCCGGCGGGCCGAAGCCATGGCGATCGCCTTCGAGGTCCGCGGCTACCAGGACGCGTTCGTGCTGCACTTTCTCGCGGCCCTGGGACAGCGATTGTCGGAACACCGCCAGCGGCTGGTGCTGGTGTCCCCCCGCAGCTCCCAGGACCTGCTGTCCCTGGCGCTGGAGCGTTCCGTGGACGCGATCCTGGTCATGGACGTCAAGCGCCCCGACCGCCGGGTGGAGCTTTTGCGCAAGCACGACGTGCCCGTGGTGCTGTTCGGACAGCCCCACCCGGAGGGAGGGTTCGCCGTGGACGTGGACTACGCCCAGGCGGCCGCGCTGGTGGCGAACCGCCTGCGGGAACGGGGGCACGTGCGGGCGGGGCTCGTGGGCGGCCCCGAGTCCTACGGGTACATCCGCGACCGAGTCCAGGCCTGGCGGACGGCGCTGCGGGCGGCCGGCCTCGTCGTGGCCGGGCGATGGTCCACGGGACTTTCGGAGGCCGCGGGGAGGAGTGCGGCCATGGAGGCGCTGGCGCGAGTCCCTCGGCCCGACGCCCTGGTCGCGGTCACCGACGCGCTGGCCATCGGCGCGGAGCACGGGGCCCTGGAACTGGGTCTGAGGATCCCCGAGGACGTGGCCGTGGTGGGATTCGGCGACATTCCCTCGGCGGCCTGGGCCCCGGTGCCCCTGAGCACGGTGCACGTCCCCATCGAGGAGATGGGGGCGGCGGCGGCGGACCTCCTGCTCGAGGCGGCGCGCCGCGACCCGCCGCGGGCCCAGTTGTTTCCAACGCAGTTTGTCAATCGCGCGTCGGTGTGATGCGTGGAAGGAGTTCATGAGCGATGGACGACGTGAGATCGAGTTATGTGCGCGGGGCCTTCCTGCCCCCGAGTGACGATCGGCGCCAGGTGGAGGATCCCTCGGACACGACGCGGGTGGTGGGGCAGTGGAGCCCGGCGACCCCGGCGCAGGCCGCCGAGGCCGCCGAGGCGGCGAAGGAGGCGTATCCGGCATGGGAGGCGTGGACCGCTCCGGCCCGGGGCCAGGTCCTCTTCAAGGCGGCGACGCTCCTTGAGGCCGAGCGGGACGCGGTGGCGACCCTGGCGTCCAGCGAGATGGGAAAGCCGATCGGTGAGATGCGGGGCGAGGTCGACCGCGGCGTGGCGCTGCTTCGGTACTACGCCGGGGAGGGAACCCGGGCGGTGGGGGAGGTCTACCCCTCCGCCATGGCCGACGCCCTGCTGTTCACCCGGCGCACCGGCGTCGGCCCGGTGCTCCTCATCACACCGTGGAACTTCCCGGTGGCCATCCCGATCTGGAAGATGGCCCCGGCGCTGGTCTTCGGCAACACGGTGGTGTGGAAGCCCGCCGAGTGGTCGTCGCTCACCGCCGTGCGCCTCGTCGAGGTGCTCGGTGGCGCCGGCTTCCCGCCGGGGGTGATCAACCTGGTGCTGGGACCGGGCCGGACCCTGGGCGCGGCGCTGACCCGCAACCCGGCCATCCGGGCGGTCTCGTTCACCGGGTCCCGGCCGGCGGGGATGAGCATCGCGGCGGGGGCGCTGGAGACCGGGGCGAGGTTCCAGCTGGAGATGGGCGGGAAGAACCCCGCCATCGTCCTGGAGGACGCGGACATCGACGTCGCCGTGGAGCGCATCCTCTCGAGCGCCATGCGCTCCGCCGGTCAGAAGTGCACCGCCACCTCCCGGGTGATCGCACTGCCGGGCATCCTGCCGAGCCTTCGGGAGGCGCTGGTGGAGCGCGCCCGGGCGCTGAAACAGGGTCCCGCCCTCGATGCGTCGGTGTTTCTGGGGCCGGTGGTCTCCGCGACCCAGCGGGAGAGCATCCTGGCCAAGGTCAAGGGGGGCGTGGCGGAAGGCGGCGTCGTGCTCACGGGATCGGAGCCCCCGGCGGGCATGCCGCCTGGGCACTGGGTGCCGCCGGTCATCGTGGACGGGGCGCGGCCGGGCGGAGTGCTGCACACCGAGGAGCTCTTCGGTCCGGTGGTGGGCCTGTTCGCGGCCGACACGGCGGAGGCGGCCGTCGCCCTGGCCAATCAGGTGCCCTACGGGCTGTCCGCCTCGATCTTCACCCGCGACCTGGACCGGGCGCTTTACTTCATCCGGCACATGGAGGCCGGCCTGGTGCGGGTCAACGACGAGTCGGCGGGCGTGGAGTACCAGGCCCCCTTCGGCGGGGTGAAGGAGTCGAGCTGGGGCTGGCGGGAACAGGGCCGGGCGGCGATCGAGTTCTACACCGAGACCCACACGGTCACGGTGCGCCCGTCCCGGTGACCTCGCCGGGCGCGGTGGCCGTCTTCGGGGGGCGGGAGGTCGCGGCATGGATCTGGGCCTGAGGGGACGCGTGGCGCTTGTGACCGGCGCCAGCCAGGGCCTGGGGCGGGCGGTGGCGCTCGTGCTGGCGCGCGAGGGCTGCCGCCTGGTCGTCTCCAGCCGGCGGCCCGACGCCATCGAGCGGGCGGCCGGGGAGATCCGGGACGAGACGGGGAGCGAGGTGATGGCCGTCGCCGCGGACGTGGGCGTGGCCGAGGACGTGAACCGCCTGGTGGCCGCGGCCGTGGAGGGCTACGGCGGCATCGACGTCCTCGTGGCCAACGCCGGCGGTCCCAGGGCCGGCGCCTTCGCGGCGCTGAGCGACGAGGACTGGGCCGCAGCGCTGGGCGTGACCCTCATGGGAACGATCCGGCTGATCCGCGGGAGCGTGGCGTCCATGCGCCAGCGCGGGGGCGGCCGGATCGCGGTGATCGCATCCTCGGGGGTGCGCGAGCCCATCGAGGGGCTTGTCCTGTCGAACGCCGTGCGCGGCGGCATCCCGGGCCTGATCAAGAACCTGGCGTGGGAGTACGGCCGCGACGGCATCCTGTGCAACGTGATCGCGCCCGGGCGGTTCGCGACGCCCCGGGTGGAGGACCTGGACCGGGGCCGGGCGCAGGCGGCGGGGGCGTCGCTGTCGCAGTGGCGCAGTTCGGTGGAGCGCGGGATCGCGGTGGGCCGGTACGGGGAACCCGAGGAGCTCGGGCGGGCCGTGGCGTTCGCGGTGTCGTGGGCCAACACGTACATGACCGGGCATACGCTGCTCGTCGACGGGGGGCTGACCCGGGGCGTGTGGTGACGGCGGAGCCGAGCGCCGTCCCGGCGCGGGGCCCTCGGGCGGAGCGGGGACCTTGCGGCGAGCCCCGGGCGCGGTCAGCGCGAGGCCGGGCCGGCGCCGGCCTGTGCGGCCACGGCGTTGTGAAACAGCGCCCGCACCCGGAAGATGCGCTCGTTGGCGCGGGTGGGGTGGACCCGGTTGGTGAGGAGCACCGCGACGACGCCCCGGACCGGGTCGCAGAAGAGCGAGGTCCCCGTGAAGCCCGTGTGCCCGAAGGTCGCCTCGCTCATGAGGTCTCCGGCCGGCGAGCCCTCGGGGTCCTTGAGCTGCCACCCGAGACCGCGCCGCAGGCCAAGGCCCTCGGTGTGGCAGCGGGTCATGCAGTCCCGCGCGGCCGGGGAGAGCAGCGGGGTGCCCTCGCCGAGCATGGCGCGGCCGAAGGCCACCACGTCCCCGAGCTCCCCGAACAGCCCCGCGTGTCCGCCCACGCCGCCCATGGCGTGGCAGTTCTCGTCATGGACCTCGCCCCAGACGATGCCGCCCCGAGCCGGCTGATCCTCGGTGGCTGCGATGCGACGGCGCTCCTCGGCCGGGGGGGTGAAGCGAAACCCCGTGCCCAGCACCGCGTTGATCTCCCGGGCCACCAGCGTCTCGAGGCCGGCGTCGGCCACCCGCTCCACGATGGCGCCAAGCAGCATGAAGCCCTGGGAAGTGTACTCCACCTGCGCGCCGGGGGGGTGGCGCAGCGGCAGGGCGCACACCGCCTCGAGCATGGCCTCGCGGCCGCGGGCCTGATGATACAGCGGCACGAGACCGGGCAGCCCCGAGGTGTGGGCGAGAAGCTGGCGGAGCACCACGGTGGACCTGGGTCCCTGGGAAAAGGCGGGAAACCAGCGGCCCACCGGGTCGTCGAGCCGCACCAGTCCGCGCTCCACGAGCCGCATGCACACGGTGGCCACCACGACCTTGGTCAGGGACGCAAGATCCCAGAGTGTGCGCGTCGTGGCGCGGATCCGCTCGGGCGCGACGACGGCGAACCCCCGGGCCCCCCGGCTCACCGGGGCTCCCCGGACCTCGGCCTGCCAGGCCGCGCCGGGAAAGGCGCCGTCGGCGACGGCCGCCTCGACGACGCGGTCCACGTCATCCACGGGTGTGATCAACCTCCTCCACGCGCTCAGGCCTGGCCAGGCAGCGGCGGGCGATGTCCTCGTAGACCCCGGCGGCGGCGACGACCTCCGCGACCTCGACGAACTCGTCGGGAACGTGGGCCTCGTCCAGCGAGCCCGGCCCCAGGATCACGGTCGGAATGCCGGCGAGGAGCCTGAGCTTGCCCATGTCGCAACCGCCGGGGAAGCCGCCCGGCTCCTGCTGGGGCGGCGCCAGCCGGGCGTTGCGCGCCGCCAGCGCCAGCTCGACGATGGGCGTGTCGGCGGGAGTCTCCGACGGCAGGGTGGCGACCAGCTCTTCGACGCCCGCCAGGGAAAATCCCGGCCGGGATTCCGACAGCTCGACGAGGATCGCGGCCAGCTCCGCGCGGGCCAGCTCGTGCGTCTCGCCAGGGACCAGCCGCCGGTCGAGGACCAGGGTGGCCGACTCGGGAATGGTGTTCTGGCGCGTGCCCCCGGTGATCAGGGTGGCCTGGGCGCTGGGGCGGCCCACCCGGGGGTGGGGCCGGTCGCGCAGCCGCGCGTCCAGCGCTTCCCACCGCGCGACGAGGGCCGCCGCGTCGTGAATGGCGTTGCGCCCCAGGTCCGCCTGTCCGGAGTGGGCCGAGCGGCCCCGGATCGCCACCTTGCGCATGAACGTGCCCTTGTGGGCCGAGAGCACCTTCAGGTTCGTGGGCTCGCCCACCACGGCCGCGTCGGCCCGAAAACCGCTCCGGACGAGGTGCAGCGTGCCGACGCCCCCGGCCTCCTCGCCCATGACGGCGGTGAGGACAAGGCGACCCGAAAGGCCCGTGGCGTCCGCGGCCAGGGCCTCGACGGCGGCGAGCATGGCCGCGAGACTCCCCTTGGCGTCGCACGCGCCCCGACCGTACACCCGCCGCCCGGCGCCGTCGAGCACCCCCTGGAACGGCGGCGTGCTCCACGCCTGCCCCGCGGGGTCGTTGACGTCCGTGTGGGTGTTGAAGCACAGCGTGGGTCCGGGGCCGAAGTCCCAGGTGGCGATGACGTTGGGGCGCCCGGGCTCGGGCTCGGGGAGGTCGACGCGGGCGCCTGCGCGGCGCAGTCGCGGAACGATGAAGTCCACCACCGGCGACACGTCACCGGGCGGCGTGGGGCTCTTGCAGGCGATCAGCGCCATGAGGTCCGCGATCACGGGCGTGATGCTCGACATGCTTGCGGGCCCGGGGCTCGACGCCCTGGCGCCGCGGGGCGCCGGACGGCGGCCGAGCGCCTGGCCCAGTTTGCCTCCTTTGGAGGTGGGTGCTGCGGCCGCAGGGATCAGCCCTTGAGACCGGTGGTCAGGGTCATGGACGTGAAGTGGCGCTGGGCCACGAGATAGAGCACCATGGTGGGTAGCATCGCCAGCAGCGTTCCCGCCATGAGCCCGCCCCAGTTGACACTGAACTGGGTCTGGAAGTAGCTGAGTCCGCCGGTGACCGTCATGCGCGAGGTGCTGGTGATGTAGACGATGGGGCGGACGAAGTCGTTCCAGGCGGTCATGAACGAGAACACGGCCAGCACGATCACAAAGGGGCGCGCGAGGGGGGCGTAGATCCGGGTGAAGACGCGCCAGGGGCTTGCTCCGTCCAGGGACGCCGCCTCGGCGAGTTCCCGGGGTATCTGGAGGAAGGCCTGGCGCAAGAGGAAGACGCCGAACGCGCCGGTGATGTCGCCGAAGAACGCGGGCGCCCAGAGCGGGACGAGGGTGTTGAGCCAGCCCAGGGCCTTCATGAGCAGGAATAGCGGCACCATCAGCACCTGGAACGGCAGCATCATGGTGGCGAGGATCAGGATGAGGACGGCCTGACTGCCCCGGAAGCGGAAGTAGCCCAGGGCAAAGGCCGCGAAGGTGCACGAGAAGAGCTGGCCGAGGGTGAAGAGGACGGCGACGACGGTGCTGTTGAGGTACCAGCGGAGGAAGGGCAGCCGGCCCAGGAGGTGCCGGAAGTTGACCAGGGTGGGGTGCGCCGGCCAGAGTGTCGCTCCCTGGCTGAAGAGGGTTCCCTCGCTGGTGAGGGCGGTGACCACCATCGACCAGACCGGCAGGAGGAAGATCAGCGCGATGATCCCCAGCAGCGCGTATTCCCCCGCGCGCCGTATGCGGCTAGCCATAGTGCACCCAGCGCCGCTGCGCCCGGAAGTACACGGCCGTGAGGAGGAGCACCGCCGCGAGCAGCGCCCAGGAAATGGCGGACGCGTATCCCATCTGGCCGTTGTCGAAAGCGGCCTGGTACACGTACTGGGCCAGCGACAGCGTGGCGTTCTGAGGGCCGCCGCCGGTCATGATGTAGGTGAGGTCGAACACCTGCGCCGCCCAGATGGTGGCGATGACCAGGGTGAAGAAGATCGTGGGGGAGAGCAGCGGCAAGGTCACGTGGATGAAGCGCTGCCACGCGCTGGTGCCGTCCACGGACGCCGCCTCCTCGAGTTCCCGGGGCAGGGCCTGCAGGCCCGCCAGGAAGATGACCGTGTAGTAGCCGGCGTTGCGCCAGACCGACGTGAAGGCCACGGCTGGCATCGCCAGGCCGGGATAGACGAGCCATCCGGGCGCCTGAAGTCCCACCAGGGACATGAGGTGGGCGACGGGGCCCAGCCCCGGGGAGTAGATCCAGGTCCACAGCAACCCCACCGATACCAGGGAGAGGACGAACGGCAGGAAGTACACCCCGCGGAAGAACCCGATGCCGCGCAGGCGCCGGTTGAGGAGTAGGGCCATGCCCAGGGCGGCCATGAGTTCGGTGGGCACCACGAGGAGCGCGTAGTACAGGGTGTTCCAGGCCGCCTGCCAGAACGTCGGGTCGTCCACGAGCTTGCGGTA
>JAJZYS010000061.1 GCA_021797925.1 Bacillota bacterium | reverse complement strand
CGCGCCGGTCCCGCGTCGGGGGTCGCGCCCCGTGGGAGCCTTGTCGAGACCAAGCCACCCCGTGACCGACGGCAAGGCCACTCTTTCGCGGCCGTCACCGCGCCTCCCTGCGCCCCCGGCCCGGGAGCGCTGGGCTTTCATGGCAGGAACAAGGGATCCCGGCGAGAATTGGCCGGTGATCCGCACGCGCTGGGAAAGAGGTGGAACCGTGCCCATCTTCGGCGGCAATCCCCAGGACCCCATCGACGAAGAGCTTTCCCGCTATCATCCGAACCAGGGGGCCTTCACGTCCGATCTCACGGGACAGGAATTCTGGCTCGTCCTGGACAAGGGCTATCTCCCGGTGGGCCTCGTCCTGGGCAACTGCGTGTTCTCCATGGGCGCCATGCGCGACCACCTGAGCCGGCTGCGCGCCGTGTTCCGGGGGGAGCTGAGCGCCTTCAGCCAGCTGCTCTACGACGCCAGGGCGCTGGCCATGAAGCGCATGAAGGACGAGGCGGACGCCCTGGGCGCCGACGGCGTGGTCGGTGTCCACCTCTCGTTCCAGGAGATGCACGACGGTCAGATCGTCGAGGTGACGGCCGTGGGCACGGCGGTCCGCTACGTGGGTCACCCCGAGGGCGAGTCCGGTCACGGCAGCGTCGTGATCCCGACGAACTGAAGGCCCGGCGTCCCAAAGAGCGCGTGCCCGCGCCACCACCGCGGGGGCGGGCACCTGGACCCCGCCGCGTTTTTCGGTCCCAGGGGTGCGCAAGCCCGCGCCCGTCCAGGGCCCGAGGGTCGGGAAGCGGCGGCGGACCTCGGCCCGGAAGGTCTTCCCGGGGTGGGTCCCCGACACCCGGCACTCTGCATCCGCGAGCATCCGTGGCACGCTCGGCGCCGTCTGAAAAAACGCGGAAACGTCAAGAGAGACGCGGCATCGCTCCCGCGTCTCTCCTCCAACACATAGCAACTGGTGTCGGGAGGGGGACTTGAACCCCCACGGATTGCTCCATACGCCCCTCAAACGTACGCGTCTGCCAGTTCCGCCATCCCGACTGGTGCCGAAGGTGGGATTTGAACCCACACGAGCTTTCGCTCACGGCGCCCTGAACACCGCGTGTCTGCCAGTTTCACCACTTCGGCTTCGTTCGCCAGCGGTATGATACCATAGCACCGGCGGGGGTTCAAGGTGCGCAGGCGCGCCGGGGCTCGGCGGCGACGCCAGGCCGTTTCCAGGCGGACGATCTGTCGGCCACTCGGGCCCCTCGTGCTGCAGGTGATCGCGCGACTCTTTCGACGCGGGCGGTCGTCTGGGGCAAGCGTCCCGCAAAGTTCACGCCGCGCCCCCGCCGGGCCGTCACCACCTTCGCCCGGCGACCCGGCACCCGGAGCCCGAGGCCCCGGCCGCTTGCGACGGCGTTCATGAACCCCGCTGGGCGGTATCACCCTCTCCTTCGGGGGTACTGCGCAGCTTGACACCCTGCGCCTCGCTCCCAGCCGTCGGTGCGCGCCCGTCCGCGAGTTCCGCCCTCCGGCCCCGAGGCGCCGATGGTCGGGCGCGCGAGGTCCCTTGCTTCTCCTCCCGGCTTCCGGGACGCCACGCGCCCGGTCTCCGGGGGCGGCCCTGGCGGGCAGCGGTGTGATACGATGGGATCGTCAGGGGTTCTCGGTGGCCCGCCACAGCCCCAGGGAAGGGAACGATGCGCATGGACCGGTCGTTCCGGGCGCTCCAGGTGGACAAGGACCGCGCGCCTGCGCTCGGGCGCGTCGACGCCTCGACGCTCGCCCAGGGCGACGTGTGGATTCGGGTCGCGTACTCCAGCCTCAACTACAAGGACGCCCTGGCCGTCACCGGCCGCCCGGGGGTGGTGCGCCGCTACCCTCTCATTCCCGGCATCGACCTGGCCGGCGAGGTGGTCCAGTCGGACTCGCCCGCGTTCGCCCCCGGGGATCAGGTGCTCGTCACCGGGTACGGCATCGGCGAAGAGCACCCCGGCGGTTTCGCGGAACTGGCCCGGGTCGCCGCCCCATGGGTGGTGCCTCTGCCCGGGGGCCTGACGCCCCGCGACGCCATGGTCCTGGGCACGGCGGGCCTCACCGCGATGCTCGCGGTCGAGGCGCTCGAGCGCCACGGTGCGCTCGCCGACCCGAAGCCGCCACTGGTCACGGGGGCGAGCGGCGGCGTGGGCAGCCTCGCTGTCGCCGTGCTGTCCGCCATGGGCCACCCGGCGGTCGCGTCCAGCGGGCGCCCCGAAGCCGCCGCGTACCTCGGACGCCTGGGCGCCGGCGAGGTCATCGGCCGCATCGAGCCCGCCTCGCGACCCCTCTCCAGCCAGCGCTGGGGGGGCGCCGTGGACGTGGTGGGCGGCGACACCCTCGCAGCGGTGCTCGCGTGCACCGCCCACGGCGGCGCCGTCGCCGCCTGCGGCCTGGCAGGCTCAAGCCAGCTCTGCACCACGGTGTTCCCGTTCATCCTCCGCGGGGTGGCTCTGCTGGGCATCGACTCGGCCCGCTGCCCTTACGATGTGCGCGTGGAGGCGTGGAACCGGCTGGCGCGGCTGGTGCCGCCGGCGACCATGGCCCTCGTGGGCCGGGAGATCACGCTCGACGATGTGGTGTCGGCATCGGAGGACCTGCTCGCCGGCCGGGTACGGGGACGGGTCGTGGTGAACGTCGGCGGTTGATCCGAACGGCTCCGCCACCGTCATCGTCGGCAACGCCGGGGCATGGCCACGTGCCCGATAGGAGGACGAGCGTGCTGCGCTTCACACCCAACCTCACCATGCTCTTCACCGAGCACGCGTTTCTCGACCGTTTCGCCGCCGCCCGCGACGCGGGCTTCACCCACGTGGAGCTGCAGTTCCCGTACGCGCATCCGCCCGAGGCCGTCGCCGGGGCGGCACGGAGGGCGGGGGTCGAGGTGGTGCTCTTCAATCTGCCGGCCGGCGACTGGCGGGGCGGGGAGCGGGGCATCGCCGCCCTGGCCGGCCGGGAAGGGGAGTTTCGGGCCGGGGTGGACCAGGCGCTGCGCTACGCCGAGGCGCTGGGCACTCAAAAGCTCAACGCCCTGGCCGGAGTCGTCCCGGCCGCCAAGCGACGAGAAGCCCTCGACGTCCTCGACGCCAACCTGCGCGTTGCGGTGGAGGCTCTGCAGACCCGAGGGGTGTCGCTGGTCGTGGAGGCGATCAACGGATACGACGTGCCCGGGTTTCTCCTGCAGGTCGCCGGCGACCTCGAGGCGGTGCTGCAGCGCCTCGAGCCCCTCGAGGCGCGGATGCAGCTGGACGTCTATCACCTGCAGCGGTCCCAGGGGGAGCTCGTGGGAACCATCACCCGCCACCTGCCCCGCATCGGGCACGTCCAGATCGCCGACGTGCCCGGGCGCCACGAACCCGGCACGGGGGAGATCCGCTACGACTTCGTCCTGGACGCCCTGGAGGGCCTGGGTTACGAAGGGTTTGTCGGCCTGGAGTATCTCCCCGCGACCGGGACCCTCGCTTCCCTGGGTTTTCTGGCCCGGCGCCTTCGCCGGGGCGATTCGCAACCTGATCGACCGAGGAGCTGACGTGATGCAGACCGTCGCATTCATCGGCCTGGGGATCATGGGCCGACCCATGGCCCTGAACCTCATCCGCGCCGGCCATCCCCTCGTCGCCGTCAACCGCAGCCCCGGACCGCTGCAAGCGCTCGAGGCCCAGGGGGCCAAGGTGGCGCCCACCCCCGCGGCGGCCGCCCGCGACGCCCAAGTGGTCATCACCATGCTGGGCGACACGCCCGACGTGGAGCAGGTGTACTTCGGACCCCAGGGGGTGCTGTCGGCCACACGGGCCGGGATGCTCCTCATCGACATGAGCACGGTGGATCCCGCCATCGCCCGGCGCATCGCCGAGGCCGCCCGGGATGCGGGCGCCGGGGCGCTTGACGCCCCGGTGTCGGGCGGAGAGGCCGGCGCCCGCGCCGGCGAACTCTCGATCATGGTGGGAGGCGACGAGGCCGCCTTCGCGCAGGCGCTGCCCATCCTCGAGGTCCTGGGCAAGCGCGTGGTGCGCATCGGCCCCAGCGGTGCCGGCCAGGTGGCCAAGGCGTGCAATCAGATCATCGTGGCGGTCACCCTCGAGGCCGTGGGGGAGGCGCTCACCCTGGCCAAACGGGCGGGCGTGGACCCCGAGGTCGTCCGCGAGGCGCTGCTCGGCGGCTTCGCCCAGAGTCGCGTCCTCGAGGTGCACGGCCTGCGCATGCTGCAGCGGCAGTTTCAGCCGGGCTTCCGGGCCGAGCTGCACCGCAAGGACCTGAGGATCGCGCTGGCCGCGGGCCGCAGCGCGCAGGCCCCGCTCCCGGCCACCGCGCTCGTCCACGAGCTTCTCACCGCGCTCATGGCCCGGGGCGGAGCGGGCCTCGATCACTCGGCCCTGGTCACCGTGCTGGAGGCGCTTTCCGGTCAGTCGGACCCCGCGGGCTGATTCAGGATCGTCAGCGCCCGCTCGATGGCGGCCTCGTCCACCACGGCCATCCGCGGCTCCACGCCGATTCCGGCGGGCAGGACCAGCCGGTGGCGGGCGCCCTCGCGCTTCTTGTCCCGCCGCATCGCCGCGACCAGCGCCCGCGGGTCGAGGCCGGGACGGCGCACCGGCAGTCCCCAGGCCGCCAGTACCCGCTCCACGGGAAGGGTCACGTCGACCCCGAGCACGGCGCCCGCCAGGTGCGCCTCGGCCACCAGACCCAGGCTCACCGCCTGCCCGTGGGTGACGGCGTAGCCGGTCACCTGCTCGATGGCGTGGCCCACCGTGTGCCCCAGGTTCAGGATCGCCCGCCGACCGGTCTCGCGGGGATCCTGGGCGACGATCGCGAGCTTGATCTCCGCGCAGCGCCGGGCCCACTCGCCCAGGGACGCCGCCGTGGGATCGGTGCGCTCGACGGCGTGAAACAGCTCGGCGTCACCCAGGATGGCGGTCTTGATCACCTCGGCCATGCCCTCGCGGATGGCGGACGGCGGCAGGGACGCCAGGGGGACGGGGTCGAGGAAGACCCGGGCCGGCGCGTGAAACGCTCCCACCAGGTTCTTGCCCTCGGGCAGGTCCACACCCACCTTGCCCCCCAGGGCCGCGTCCGCCTGGCCCACCAGCGTCGTGGGCACCGCCACCCAGTTCACGCCCCGCAGAAACGTCGCGGCGAAGAAGCCGCCGGCGTCGGTGACGGTGCCGCCGCCATACGCCACCACCCAGGAGCGCCGCTCGAGCCCCGCGGCCACCGCGCGATGGTAGAGGTCCTCCACCACCGCCAGGCGCTTGGCCGCCTCGCCGTCGGGCACCTCGAGCACGCAGGAGGGCGCGCGCTCCAGCGGACCCGAGTGCTGGAGCACGGCCCGGCTCGTGACCAGCGCCCCCGGAGAGGGACCCACGGTCACCAGGGCGTGCTGGTGGCGAGCGCCCGGACCCCACAGGGCACCCGGGGCGATCCGGGCGAGCGCCGCCCACGCGCGAAGGCGCGCCAGGACCGCGTCCTCGGATCCGTCGGTGACGAGGCGGCCCTCGGCCACCGAGGCGTAGAGGGGCTCGCGCTGGGCCCGCAGCCCCGCCAGGCGGGTCGGGGCGTCGCCCGCCAGGAGGGGCCGGTCCCCGTCCCGACACCGGGCGAGGAGCACCGGATCCGGAGCGTCGAGCCACAGGGTGCGCTGGTCCAGAAGCCTTGCCCGGTTTTCGGGGTCCAGGACGATCCCACCGCCGGTGGCCACCACCGCGTCGGGCCCCTCCAGGACCCGGGCCAGCACCGCGGACTCGGTCCGGCGAAACCCGTCCTCGCCCGCGCGAAACAGCTCCGGGATGCTCGCGCCCGCCTCCGCCTCGATCCGGTCGTCGGTGTCGACGAACGGCCAGCCCAGCGTGGCGGCGAGCCGGCGTCCGAGACTGGTCTTGCCGGATCCGGGCAGGCCGACGAGCACCAGCTTCACCGGGGCAGCCCCCCCATGTACCCGTCGTAGTTGCGCCGGATCTCCGCCATGGAGTCGCCGCCGAACTTCTCGAGGAAGGCGTCGGCGAGCACCCACGCCACCATCGCCTCGGCGACCACCCCGGCCGCCGGCAGGGCGGTCACGTCGGTGCGCTCCACTCCGGCGCGCACCACCTCCCCCGTCTTCACGTCGACGCTGGCCAGGGGGCGGCGCAGGGTGGAGAGCGGCTTCATGGCGCCGCGCACCAAAAGGTTCTGCCCGTTGGTGATCCCGCCTTCGAGGCCGCCCGCCCGGTTGCTCCGGCGTGTGAGCCCGAGCGGACCCTCCCCCGGCACGATCTCGTCGTGGACCTTGGAGCCGGGCAGTCGCGCCGACGCGAACGCCGGGCCCACCTCCACCCCCTTGACCGCCTGGATGCTCATGACCGCCTGGGCGAGCCGCCCGTCCAGCTTGCGATCCCAGGACACGTGGGAGCCCAGGCCCACCGGCAGGCCGGTGGCCACCACCTCGAACACGCCCCCCAGGCTGTCGCCCTCGGCCTGGGCCGCGTCGATGGCCCGAAGCATCCGCTCCTCGGCCTCGGGGTCGGCGGTGCGAACCGGCGACGCCTCGGCCCGCTGGAAGATCTCCTCGTCGCTGAGGCCCTCGAGACTGGCCACGATGCCGCCCAGTTCCAGGACGTGGGAGTGGATCCGCACCCCGAAGGGCAGCAGCAGCTGGCGCACGATCGCGCCGAGCGCCACCCGCGCCGCCGTCTCGCGGGCCGAGGCGCGTTCCAGCACGTCGCGGATGTCCTCGCGGCCGTACTTCACGAGCCCGGCCAGGTCCGCGTGGCCCGGGCGGGGCCGGGTCACCACCTTGCCCGCGGGATCGCCGAACGCCGCCATCCGCGGCCCCCAGTTCTCGAAGTCGCGGTTTTTGATGATCAGCGCCACCGGGCCGCCCAGGGTCTCCCCGAAGCGCACACCCGTGAGGATCTCCGCGGCGTCCTGCTCGATCTTCTGCCGGGCGCCCCGTCCATACCCCTGCTGGCGCCGCCAGAGGTGGTGCTGGATCAGTTCCGGGTCCAGCCGGATCCCGGCGGGAAGCCCCTCCACCATCGCCACCAGTGCCGGCCCGTGGCTCTCGCCCGCCGTCAGGAATCGAAGCACCCGGTCACGTCCTCCCATGGATGAATCTCACGCCCGTATGATGGCGAGGTACCAGTGGATCAGCGGCGCGCCCGCCAGGAAGGCCACGACGCCGCCCGCCATGAGAAACGGGCCGAAGGGGATCCGGGCGAGCATTCCCACTCGGCGCACCGCCAGCAGCAGCGCCGACCCCGTGGCCCCCAGGGCAAACGCCAGCAACAGCGCCACCACCGCCGGTCCCGGCCCCAGCACCAGGCCCATGACCGCGGCCAGTTTCACGTCGCCCCGGCCCACCCCGCCCCCGCTGGCGGCCTCGAGGATCCACAGGAATCCCCCCGCCACCACGGCCCCCAGGAGGCTTTGCACCGGCGCGATGGGCCGGGCCAGCGCCTCGACCGTCAGCGCCGCCACGAGCCCGGCGAGGACCACGGGATTGGGAATGATCCGCTGCCTGAGGTCGGTCACCGACGCCACCAGCAGGAGGCCGAAGAGCAGCATGCCCGACAGGCTCCGCGCACCTGAGCCCGCGGCCGACGCCGCCAGGGCGAAGAGCGCCGCGTTGACGCCCGCCAGGAGCACAGGCCGGTGGGGCTTGCCGTCCGCGAGCAGGACCGCCACCCAGCGCTCGAAGAAAAGGCCCAGGAGGAACCCGGCGCCCGCGGCGCCCGCGACCACCGCCGGGTTCACGGTGACTTCATCCCGGCGGGCTCCTCCAGCGCGGCAAGGGCCGCCTGGCGCATGACCTCGGCGGGACCGTCCTCACCCAGCCAGTACCCCCAGGACCGCGCCGCCTGGTAGGCGAGCATCCACACCCCGTCGACGGTGCGCAAGCCCGCCTGGGCGGCGGCGGCGAGGAAGGGGGTCAGCCGCGGGCGGTACACGAGATCCATCGCAAACCCTCCGGGCACGATCGTGGCGAACGCCTCGAACGGGTTGACCGCCGGGCCGGGATGCTGGCCCAGGGGCGTGGCCTGCACCACCCCGTCGTAGGGGCCGCCGGGACGGTTGCGCTGCTCCCAGGGCAGGACCTGCCCCGGCGGCAGGGACCACTCCACGCTCTGGGGTCGGCGCGCCGCCACCGTCACCCGCGCGCCGGCCCCGACGAGCGCCTGCCCCACCGCACGGGCGGCGCCGCCGCTTCCGAGGATGAGCACCCGCATCCCCCGGGGATCCTCGCCCAGGGCGTCGAGAAAGCCCTTCCCGTCGGTGTTCGCGCCCAGGAGCCGCCCCTCCCGGAAGAAGAGCACGTTGACGGCACCCAAGAGCCCCGCCTCCTCGGTCACCCCGTCCAGGCAGGACATCACCACCTGCTTGAGCGGCCGGGTGACGTTGACCCCCCGCAGCTCGGCACGGGCCCGCCGGCACGCTTCGCCCACCCCGTCGGGCGCCACCTCCCAGGCGGCATAACCGTACGCGAGCCCTCTCGCCCGGAACGCGGCCTCGTGGATCCGGGGAGAGAGCGTGTGGGCGATGGGCTGGCCCCAGACGGCAAACTTCACACTCGACGCGGCCGGTGTCATGGGCTAGCCTTCGGGCCGTCCGACCGCGATTCCTGCCGGGAGACCGAAGCTAACCCGGCCGGCCCTGGCGTTCCTCGGCCGCGATGCGCGGCAGCACCAGCCGTTCCACCCGCCGCACCAGCCGCGTGCCGATGAACTCCCCCGGTCCCAGGGGGCTCACCAGCACCGTGTGGCAGCCCACCAGGTTGCCGCCGAGCACGTCGGTGAAGAGCTGGTCCCCGACGACGCACGCGCGGGCGGCGGGCACGCCCATCATGGCCAGCGCCCGGCGAAAGCTTCTCATCCACGGCTTCTTGGCCTTGGCCAGGAACGGCGCGTGGACCGAGCTGGCGAAGGCCTCGACCCGCGGCGGGAAGTTGTTGGAGAGGATCACGATCTTCAGCCCGGCGGCGCGCACCGCGTCAAACCACCGTCGCACCGCCCGGTCCGCGAACGCCTGGTTGGGCCGCGCCAGCGTGTTGTCGAGGTCCACGATCAGACCCTCGATGCCGGTGGCCGCCAGCTCGGCGGGAGAAAGGTCCACGATCCGCTCCAGGCGCAGGTCCGGCCTCAGCAGCCGCGGCATCCATGACCCCTCCTGACCATCGAGGCCAGTATATCACGAACTTGCCGCGCCGCGTGTCAGCGGTCGATCTCGCCGGAGAACTCGGCCTGCAGCTTGCTGACGGCCTTTTTCTCGATTCGCGACACATACGACCGGGAGATCCCCATGATGCCGGCGATCTCCCGCTGGGTCTTGCGCGGCGAACGCCTGAGCCCGAACCTCAGCTCCAGCACGCGGCGCTCCTTGGCGTCGAGCCGCCCCAGCCGCCGGAACAGGAGCCGGATGTCCGCGTCCGTGGCCACCCGGTCGTGGACGTCGTCGGGACCGGTCCCCAGGATGTCGATGAGGGTGATCTCGTTGCCCTCTCCGTCCGTACCGATGGGGTCGTACAGGGAGACCTCGCTCTTGACGCGCTTGGAGGCTCTCAGGTGCATGAGGATCTCGTCTGCCATGACCCCGAGGCGCGGAAGGATCCTCCAGCCGGCTCCTCGGGACACCCGCGGGCGATGCGCGCCCGGACGGTCAGCGTGTGGGCCCCCACCGCGACCCCGGCGACGAGCTCGCGCACGATCCGGCGGCGCAGGTCTGCAGGCAGGGACCGCCTTGCCGCGTCGAGTCCCAGGACCGCCGCCTCCCGGATCGCCCCCGGTTCCGGCCCGCCCATGGCACACCGGTCAAGCTGCGCCTCGATCTGCCCGATCCGGGCCCTGAGGCTCCGTTCCCGGAGCGCGAGCCGGTCGAGGCCCTCGGTCACGTCCTCGGCCCGCGCCAGGCCGCGTTCGAGCACCCGCAGGAGCTCCCGCCGCCCCCGGTCCACCCGTTTCAGCTCCGCCTCCCCCGCCGCCCGCTCGAGCTCCAGCGCGCCGGTGTCCGGACCGGCCGCCAGCCGCGCCGCCACCTCCCCGGGATCGTCCAGCCACGCCATCACCCGCGCCCACACGGCCTCCTCCACGGCCGCCGCGTCGACCTGGCGCCCGCACCCGGGCGAGCGGGCGCCGGCGGTGTGCTTGCGGCAGGTGTACGCGCGCACGGCCCTCCCCCAGGAGCGTCCCCGCCGGCCGGTCATGGTCTGGCCGCACGACTCGCACCGCAGCAGTCCGGACAGGAGGTAGTCCGACGGTCGTGCCCCGAGGACGCGGGCGTGCTCAGCCATGAGCCGCTGGGCCTCGAGCCACTGGGCCCCGTCCACGAGGACGGGAACCTTCACCGGGATCCACTCGGCCGGGTCGCGCTCGCGGGTGCGCACCTTCTCGCCGGAGGGACGGAACCGGTTGAGCGCCATGCCCGCCATGTCCCGGCGGTTGGCGTGGTAGATCCCCGTGTACACGGGGTTGCGCACGATCTGGCGCACCACCTGGCGGTGCCAGGCCGCCCGGTTCTTGCGGGTGGGCACCCCGCGGCGGGTGAGCTCGCGGGCGATGCCGTTAAGCCCGCGGCCCGCGCCGGTGTACTGATCGAAGATGAAGCGCACGACCCTTGCCTCCTCCTCGACCACCTCGAGCTGGGAGCGCTCGGGCGCGTACCGGTAGCCGTAGGGGGCGAAACCGAAGGGGAGCTTTCCCTCCCGGGCCTTCTGGGCGCGCCCGCTCATGGTGCGCAGGCGGATCTTCTCCCGCTCGTACTCCGCGATGGCGCCGCGCAGGGCGTAGAAGAGCTTCCCTTCGGGGGTGTGTTGCCATTCGAAGTTCACGAAGTCGAGCGTCACCCCGGCCCGCTCGATCTCCTCGGTGACCAGGAGCTGGTGGGAGAGGTTGCGGGCGAAGCGGTCCGGATCGTGGATCACCACCAGGTCGACCTCGCGCCGACCCACGGCCGCGCGCAGGGCCAGGAGGCCAGGGCGTTCCAGCACCGACGCGGAGATCCCCTCGTCGCGGTACTCCGTGATCTCCTGCGCGCCGAGGCGCTGCGCGCGCTCGCGGCACGAGCGGCGCTGGGCGGCGATGCTGTAGCCGTGCTGCGCCTGTTCCTCACCGGAGACGCGCAGGTAGATGGCGGCCCTCACCGGTTCGGGGCTTGGGTCGCATCCCTCGACGCCAAAAGCCCCGGCTCCTCGCGCATCCACTGGACGAGCGCCGCCACCGCCCGCTCTCTGGCCCGCACGGCCTCGGCCTGCTCTGCCTGCGCAACGACCCTGACCTGCCACGACACCGGCGAACTCCTGCGCGCCATGCCACCCCTCCCGAGGCATGGTACGCCGCCCAGGGCCTGGACACGGCCTGTCCCCGGGGCCCGTCAGGCCCCCTCGAAGTACCGTCCCGCGCGCCCGAACGCGTCGACATCCCGCTCGGTGGCGACCCACGCGCGCACGAGCCGCGCCGGCGCATCCACCCCGCTCACCGCCGTCGTGCCCGCCGGGACGAGCGCCGTCGCACCCCGCGCAAGCCGGGTCTCGACGCCGCCGGGATCGCGGAGCACCCCCTCCCCCCACGCCGCGGTGTAGATCCCCTCCGCGAGTTCCGTGGGCTCCTCCCCCAGGGTGTACCCCCACATGCACACGTGCGCGCAGCCCGCCAGGGGCTTTACGCCTCGATCTGTGCCTCGCCACCGCGCGGCGGTGACTTCGGTCAGGACGCCATCGCGCAGGGTGCTGGACGCACCGTTGAGCACCCTGCGGGAGATCGCCGCCAGCACCGGGTCAGCCCGGCCACCGTGTCCCAGGCCCTGCGGGGTCTGCCGGGGCCGTCGCCCCACCGCCGCAAGGCCATCCTCGCCGCGGCGCGCGAGCTCGGGTACCACCGCGCCGCCCTGGAGGACCGGCTACCGGGCGTCGTGATGTGTCTGCCGGACGCGACGACCTACAGCCTGACCAATCCCTTCTTCACCGAGGTGGTCCGGGGCCTCATCTCCGGCCTCGGGCCGCAGGTTCCCCTGTGCGTGGCCGACATTGCGGCTGCGCTGGCGCCCGAGCGCGACTTCGGCTTTCGCGACCCCGTCTTCGTGGTCGTCAGCCCCGACGATGTCGCCGCCCGGAGCTTCGTTCCCGACCGCACGGTGCTCGTGGACACCGTGAGCGAGACGTGGCCCGCGGTCACCATGGACAACGAGGCGGCGGGCCGGATGGTCACCCAGTATCTCCTCACCCTGGGGCACCGCGACATCGCGTTCCTCGGCTCACGGCCCACCCACACCGCCCGGATGCGCCTGCGGGGTTTCGAGGCGGCGCTGCTGGCGGCGGGCGAGGAGCACTGGGACCGCCTCGTTGTCGAGACCACGGGCTCGGGCGTCGATGACGGCGCGAGCACCGCGGTCAAGGTGCTGGGCCGGGCCACGGCCATGGTGGCGTTCAACGACGTCATGGCCGTGGGCGCCATCCACGCCCTGGCGGATCGCGGCGTGGCGGTGCCCGGGGACGTGTCGGTGGTCAGCTTCGACGACAGTCCCATGGCGGCGCTCATCCGCCCGGCGCTGAGCACGATGCACCAGCCGGCGTTCGAAGAGGGCAGAGCCGCCGCCACGCTGGCCGCCCGGATGCTGGACGGCGAGGCGGTCGCGGGTCAGAGCACCCTGACCCTGGCGGGGCACCTGGTCCTGCGCGAGTCCGCCGCCCGGCCCCAGGCCGCGGCGGCCGGCCGGGAACTGGCGGTGGAGGGCGCTCGACCATGACCCGGGTGCAAGCCGCCAGATCGCTCCCCCGCCGGCGCAATCAGGCGCACCCGAAGGCGGCGGTGCTGATGCTGGTGCTGCCCGTGGGGCTACTGGCGGTTCTCGGCGTCTTCCCGATGCTCTACTCCTTTTGGATCAGCCTGCACCAGTGGTACCTTGGACAGCCGTACCTCTTCCCGTTCGTGGGCCTGGCCAACTACGCGAGCGTGCTCGAGAGCTCCGTCTTCCTCCACACGGTGGCGGTGACGCTGGGCCTCACCGTGGCCACGGTCGCGCTGCAGCTGGTCCTGGGTCTCGGGATGGGACTGCTCCTCTACCGCCGGGACATCGCCGGCCTCACCGCCTACCGCACGCTGCTCATCCTGCCCATGGCCGTGGCGCCCATGGTCGCCGGAATCCTGTGGCGGTTCATGCTCAATCCCGACTACGGCGTGCTCGCGTACCTCGCCGACCGCGTGTTCGGCGGCACATGGAACCCTCTGGGCTCCACCTGGCCGGCGCTGGGCACGATCCTCGCGACCTACACGTGGGAATGGACGCCGTTCGTGGCGCTGTTTCTTTACGCGGCCATGCTGTCGGCGCCCAAGGAGGCGCTCGAGGCCGCCCAGATCGACGGGGCCAGCGACTCCCAGGCCGTGCGCTACATCCTGCTTCCGTACCTGCGCCAGGTGGTCACCGTCGTCGGGGTGCTGGAGATGGTCACGGCCCTGCGGATGTTCACCCTGGTGTACACCCTCACCAGCGGCGGTCCCGGGCTGTCCACGGCCACGGTCTCCTACCGCATCTGGCAGAACGGCCTCAACTTCTTCTTCATGGGGCGGGCGGCCGCCGAGTCCTGGATCGTGATCGCCATCGCCAGCGTCCTGGCCACGGTCCTCATCCGCGTGGGGCGGTTCGAGGTCAGGGCATCGTGACCCGGGTGCGCACCGTCGCCGCCAACGGCGTCCTCGCGCTGGCCACGGCCGCCTTCGTCTTCCCCATCTACTGGCTCGTGTCCTCGGCGCTCAAGCCCGCGAGTCAACTCTGGGCCGGCCCGCCCATCTTCTGGCCCACGCAGTGGATCGGGCACGCTCTGGCCACCATCGCCCACGACGGACTGTGGGTCAACTTCCTCCACAGCGCCATCGCGAGCCTGGGCAGCACCGTCATCGTCCTCGTCCTCGGCACCATGGCGGCGTACAGCCTCACCCGCTATCCGTGGCGCTTCGGGCAGGGGATCGCCAGCTGGGTGGTGAGCATGAAGATCATGCCGCCCATCTCGGTGGTGCTGCCCCTGTACCTGCTGCTGTCGGGCCTGCGCCTGTACGACACGCTCCCCGGCCTCGTCCTGGTGTACGTGCTGTTCAACCTGCCGCTGGCCATCTGGCTGCTCGTGGGCTTCTTCTCCCAGATCCCCCGCGCGCTCGACGAGAGCGCGTGGATCGACGGGGCCACGCCCTGGCAGACGCTCCTGCGCATCGTGGGGCCGCTGGCGGCGCCCAGCATCGCCGGCGTCGGGGCGGTGAGCGTCATGCTGGCGTGGAACGACTTCATCTTCGCGGTCTCGCTCACCAGCAACCACGCCGCCACGCTGCCGGTGGTCACGGTGGGTTTTCTCGGCGACTTCATCTGGCAGTGGTCCAGCTTCTATACGGCCGGCG
>JAJZYS010000060.1 GCA_021797925.1 Bacillota bacterium | reverse complement strand
GCCATGAAAGCCCAGCGCTCCCGGGCCGCGGGCGCAGGGAGGCGCGGTGACGGCCGCGAAAGAGTGGCCTTGCCGTCGGTCACGGGGTGGCTTGGTCTCGACAAGGCTCCCATGGGGCGCGACCCCCGACGCGGGACCGGCGCGCCCCGGGGCTTGGCCCCCGGGGCGCAAGGCGGGCGCCGTCCAACGGATCCCAAGGTTTTTCGGAGCGGAGGCGAGCGGTTGGACGAGACGACCGCGAACATCCGGACCAACGCCATGCACGGTGCCCTGCAGAACACCGCCATCAACCTCGTGACGCCGTTTCTCGGGATCGACCTCATCCGTCTGGGCGGATCCAACTTCGAGGTGGGCCTGCTGAGCGGGATCCCGCCACTGGCCCAGGCCGCCACCGCCATCGCGGGAGCCCGCTGGATCGAGACGGTCCGAAACCCCCATCGCGCCATCGCCGCCACGTTCCTGCTGGCGCGGTTCTGCTTTTTGCTCCTGGCCCTGGTCAATGTGGGGGAGGGCCGGTGGCGGGCGCCGGCGCTCATCGCTGTGCTCGCCCTGATGAGCCTGCCCACGGCCGTCGCCAACGTGAACTGGCAGGGCTTCATCGCCGGGATCATCCCGCCGCGGCGGCGGGCCCACGCCTTCGCGCTCCGGTCCCGGGCCGCGAGCCTGGCGGGCATCCTGGCGGTTGTGGTCGGCGGCTGGGCGATCCGGGCTGACGCCGGCGAGCGCGGATACATCTGGGTCTTCGGGGTCGCGTTTCTCGTGGGACTCGCGGAGGTGCTCGTCTTCCTGCGGCTTCGAGGCGAGCCGCCGCCGCCCCGTCCGGCTCGGGCGGTGGGGCCGCCCACCCGGCGGCTGCTGGCGATGCCCCAGTTTCGCACCTACACGGTGAGCTCGCTCATCTTCTACGTCGGCTGGGTCATGACGTGGCCGCTGGCCCTGCGCTACCAGGTGTCGGTGGACCACGCGACGAACCTCTGGATGGGACTGTTCACCGCGGTCAACGGGGTGTGCATGGCGCTGGCCAGCGGGTTCTGGGGCCGGGTGGCCACCCGCCACGGCGTGCGCCGGGTTCTCCCCCTGGCGGCGCTGGGACTGGTGGGCGTGCCCGTGATGTATGCGCTGTCCCCCTCGTTGCCGGTGATCCTCCTCATCGCCGTGGTCGGTGGTACCATGGGGTCGGGCGTCAACATGCTGCTTCTGGTCCGCCTCTTGGAGGTGACGGGGGGAGAGGACCAGATGATCGGGGTGGGGTTCGCCAACACCGTCAACGGCGTGGCGGGAGTGCTGGGTCCGCTGGTCGGGGTGTGGCTGGTGGGATCCATGGGGCTCACGAACGTGTTCTGGGTGTCGGCCGCGTTGAGGCTGCTCGGGGGCGTGGCGTTCGGGGCGCTGGGCTCGGGATGGATGCGCACCCGGCGGATGGCGCTGGCCGGTGGTGCCGAGGAGGGGTGAGGGTTGGACGAGGGAATGGACTTTGATCTCCTGGCCGCGTCGCTGCGCTCGGACAGCAGCGACGAACGCACGTTCCTCGAGGTGCTGGGCAACAAGCTCCAGGATGCGCTGCCGGGGGCCACGGTCGTGGAGCGGGAAGGGGGACTTCTTCACCGCGAACACCGTGTGGCACGGCTCGTGGTGACCCTGGGTACGGTGGCGTTCGAACTGCGGCGCCGCGGCGACCACCTGGAGGCGGAGCGCAAGAAGATCGTCCGCGGGATTGCCCTGAAGTCCGAGCCCATACCGCTGGGAGAGTGGATCGAGGAGCTGAGCGCGGCGCTGGTGGAGCACGCCAAGGGTAGCGCCGAGGCCAGGGCGGCGCTGGAACGCTTCCTGGTCCAGTAGCGGGGTTCACACCGGGGCGCCGGCGGGCGTCCGCGGGAAAGGTGGGATCACATGCGGATCTTCGGACACCGGCCTCAGGGCGGCGGGGAGGACCCGGTCGCGGCGGGGCTCGCCAGCGTGGCGGCCATGGAGCAGGACGGGCTGCCGCTCGGCGCCAAGGCCCGGATCGAGGCCGCCCTGACGCCGGGGGCGCCCTTCACCAGCACGCTCAGCGTGTCGGACCTGCTGCTCCTGGAGCGCCTCGGAATCGAACCGGTGGGTCAGGTGATGGGCAGCGCGTTCTATCATCTGGGTCTGATGGGAATGCTGATGGGCTCGGGTGAACTCACGTCCCTCACCCGGGCGAGTTACGACGCGCGCAGCCTGGCCATCGAGCGCATGCGGGACGAGGCGGAACGCCTCGGCGCCCACGGCGTGGTGGCCATGCACCTTGTGCGCCGGGCTCACGAGTGGTCGGGCGACCTGGTGGAGTTCACGGCCATGGGGACCGCCGTGCGCCTGCGCCAGCGCATCCCCGGGGTGGACCTGTTCATGGCGGGAATGGACCTGCCCTCGCTGGCGAAGCTCATGGCGCGCGGCCAGCTGCCGGTGGGCGTCGCCATCGGGCTGTGCGTGTACGCGTTCCTCGGGAACTGGCGCACGACCTGGGCGGCCATGTCCTTGAACAACCAGGAGATGACGGATCTGACGGAGATGGTCTACCGCGCCCGCGGCTACGCGATGCAGCGCATGCGTTCCGATGCGCGTGAGCTCGGTGCCGCGGGCATCGCCGGCTGCCGGGTGGACCTTGGGGTCACGGAGATCGAGACCCAGAACAGCATGGGCGGGGAGCAGTCGGGCTGGGTGCTGGAGTTTGTGGCCCTGGGTGACGCGCTTCGGCCCATCGACTCCACGGGCGGGGATGACGGGATCCGGCCGGGGCTTGACCTCGGCGACCACGGGAAGGGGGAGGGCCAGTGAGTGCCAACGAGGCGGAGCTGCCGGCGCACGCGCAGGAGCGGTTGCAGCGGATGCGGACCCGGGGGACGGAGCTGTTCACGAGCGACCTGACGGTCAACGAGTTTGTCCTCGTCCAGGAGGCCGGGTTCGAGCCCCTGGGCCTGGTGGTGGGAAGCTCCATCTACCACATCGGGTATCAGCCCGGACAGTGGCGGCAGAACCAGGAGATGCAGGTGCTCACCCAGGCCACCTATCACGCCCGGGAGCTGGCGATGACCCGGATGGAGGAGGAGGCCGATCAACTGGGCGCCGACGGGGTCGTGGGTGTGCGCCTGGACGTGAACCGCTACGAGTGGGGGGAGAATCTCGCCGAGTTCATGGCCATCGGCACGGCGGTGCGGTCGATGAAGGGCGAGAGCCACCGGACCGTGCACGGCAAGCCCTTCACCTCGGATCTCTCCGGGCAGGACTTCTGGACGCTGATCCGTTCCGGCTACCGTCCCCTGGCGCTGGTGATGGGCAACTGCGTCTACCACGTCGCCCATCAGTCGCTGGGTGCGTGGTTTCGCACCGTGAGCCAGAACTGCGAGATGCCCAACTTCACCCAGGCGCTCTACGACGCCCGCGAACTGGCGATGGAGCGGATGCAGGCCGAGGCGGCGGCGGAAAAGGCCCAGGGCATCGTGGGCGTGCGCATCGACGAGCGCAGTCACGGCTGGGGGAGCCATGTGATCGAGTTCTTCGCCGTGGGGACCGCGGTCACGCGTACCGAAGCCGGCGGCACGCTCCCGGCCCCGCAGCTGCTGCTGACCCTGAACGACTGAGACTTGGATCCCAAGCGTCTGCCCGCGGCGGCCCTGGTGGCGAGTCTGCTCCTCGCAGCGACGCTGCTGGTGGTTCCCGTCCTGCCGCAGCTCGAGACGCACTTCCCCCTGGCCGCGGGCACCTCGCCATCGGTGGAACGCAATCTCGAGCGGGCGGAGCAGAGTTACCGGCTCAGCGACCGCATCACCACGAGCCCGGCGCTCCAGGTGGTCCTCAGGGACAAGGTGGGGCTGAGAACCATCGTCGAGCGCCAGCTCGTGACCTGGACACCGTTCCGGTACGAGCGACAGGACGAGGATGCGTTCTACGTGAACGTGGCTGCCCTCCTGGATGCCCCCGTGGCCAGGGATGTGCTGCGCGAGTATCTCCTCGCGGACCAGTCGAGCTATCCGCCGGACCTGGCGGACGCGCTGCGGGTGGTGTTCGGCAACGCCTTCGCGCCGCAGCTGCTCGCCATCATGAACGCGCCGGCGCTCGTGAGCGTGCTGGACTCGCCCCTGGGGCAGAAACTCTCGCCCCAGGCGGACAAGCGCATCGCCGACGCCCTCCTCCCGCGTCCCCTGGCGCTGACCGCGTTTCTCGAGACCGTCGCCGGACGTCCCGGCTCGACGATGCTGGGGATGCAGCTGTGGTCCGACCCCCGCTTCTCCACCGCCGAGCAGATCGCCGCGGTTCGCTACCTGCTCCTGCCCGTGCCCGCGGACGGACGCGCACCTCCGCGCGAAGTGGACCTGGGTGCGCTGCTGCTGCAGGAGACGGTGAAGCCCCAGGTGAAACAGAGCATCCTGCTCCAGCTCGCCACCGCCCGCGTGGCAGGCTCGGTGGGCCCGCTGGACGCCAGCGTGGACCGTTACGGCGTCTACCGGAGCGACGGGCCGTGGAGCCCCCGCGTGGAGGCGGCCGCGATCCGCCGAGCGCCCCACGGCCTCCTGGCCAGGGCCGAGACCCGGTTGCGGGCGATCGAGCGCATGGCCGCGGAGCCCGCCTGTCCGGTGGAAGGCCCGTCGCGCGCCGAGCGGCGGCAGATCGCGCGGCAGACGACGGCGCTCGGCGCCTTCCTGCTGCGCTACACCGATGTGCCCTTCTCGGACGCGGCCGCGTACCTCCTGGGCCGGGACGAGATGGCGCTGGGGCACTGGGGGCGCGCCGTGGACTGGCTCTACGAGGCCACCCTGCTTCCTGACGGCTCGACGGCGCGGCTGGCGGCGGGCTGGCTGATCCGGGTCCTGGACGTGGACACCGGTGCCCGGAAACTTCAGCGCCTGGCCCGCCGTCCGCTGGCTCCGGCGCTGAGACCGCTGGTGCGCTACTCGCTGGCGCTGTGGCGCCTGAGGGACGGTGAGGACGCGGCGGCCGCCGCCGAGCTCGCGCGGGTTGCCGGCGAGTATGCGCCCGGTTCCATTCTCGACTATGCCGGGGCCGGCGGCGGCACGTTCCCGGTGGTGGGTCGAATCGCCGACCAGGCGCATCGCGCGCGCAACCTGGCGGCGCTTGAGCAGGCCGTGCACGGCGCGCACGGGGCGGCGCGCGCCGCGGCCCAACTGGCGCTGGGCCGCTACATCCTCGACCGGCCGCACCTGATGGCCAGCGCGCTGTGGGCCTACGACCGCCAGGGCTTCTTCGCGGCGACGCACCTGAGGCGCTGTCTCTCGGGGCATCTGGGGCGACGCCTCGTCGACTACGCCCGGGCGACCAGCAGCCCGTGGCTGGCCCTGGGCCACTTCGCCGCCGCGGCCGGGGTGCGCGGCGACAGGCGGGCGGGGCTCGAGGGCGAGTTGACGAGCCTCGTGGCCCTCGAACGACCCGGCAGCATGGGCACCTTGATCCTGCGGCCGTCGACGCTTGGCGCGCGAATCGCTCGCACGGCCTCTGCCCTGCGGCAACTTGTCCCGGACGCTCCGCTGCCCGCCGGGCGGGCGCCTCCGCCGACGCTGCCGTTTGCGATTCACGACCGGGCGCCCGTGACCGGCGCGGGCCCCACCGGTCAGGTCGACGGCTGGACGTTCGCCGAGGTGGCGCCCGGCCAGCGCGTGGTCCGGGTGCTCGATGCCGGCCGCCAAGGCGCGGTGGCGGTGACGGCGCCGGGCGGTGGCGGCCGGCGGACGTGGCTTCTTCTCCCGTACCGCGTTCGGGTGCGATGGGAGCATCCGCAGGGAGCGGGCTCCCGGTGATCAGAGGGGGGAACGGTGTGCAGCGGTGGGAGCGGGTGGCGCTGGTGACCGGATCGTCGCGGGGCATCGGCCGCGCGGTGGCGGAGCGGCTGACCCGCGACGGGGTCCGGGTGGTGATTCACTACAAGAACAACGAACCCGCGGCCAGGGCGGCGGTGGAGGCGGTGGAGGCGCTCGGGGGCCAGGCGTTCGCCGTCCCGGCCGACCTGGAGGATCCCGAGGCGATCGAGCGCCTCTTCCAGGTGGTGGACGCGCGCTGGGGGCGGCTGGACATCTTCGTGGCCAATGCGGCGGCATCGGTGTTCAAGCCCTTCATGGAGCTGAAGCTGCACCACCTGGACCGCAACTACCACATGAACGTGCGGGCCTTCGTCCTGGGCGTGCAGGCGGCCGCCCGGCGCATGGGCGCGGGCGGCCGGATCGTGGCCATCTCGGGCTACGGGAGCATACGGACGCACATCCACTACAGCGCGCTGGGATCGGCCAAGGCGGACATCGAGGCGTGGGTGCGCTACATGGCTTTGGAGCTGGCGGATCGCGGGATCAACGTGAACGCGGTGATGCCGGGGGTCATCGAGACCGATTCGGCGGCGTTTTACTTCGACCGGCCCGACACCCCCACCCTGGAGAGCATCGTCCGCTCCATCCCCAAGGGTCGGTGCGGCACGCCCCGGGAGGTGGCCGAGGTGGTGGCCTTCCTGTGCTCACCGGCGGCGGAGTACGTGCTGGGCACGGTGGTGACCGTGGACGGGGGGCTCACGATGGTGACCCCGCCCTTCGGTTGCTAGCAGGCGCCGTCGCGACCGAGGCGGAACAAAAAGACGGGGGGAACGCTCTTGCGAGCGCCCCCCCGTTCGACCCTCCTCAGTACCGGCGCCGCTCCGGACGAGGCTGTGCCTCGTTGACGTTGAGCTCGCGACCGCCCAGCATGTAACCGTTCATGGCCTCGACCATCCGCGCCGCGTCGTCCTCGTTGACCTCGACGAAACCGAAACCGCGCGAGCGGCCGGTCTCACGGTCCGAGATGATGCGCGCCGAGATGACCTCGCCGTGCGCCGCGAACTCCTGAGCCAGCTCCTCTTCGGACACGGCCCAGGGCAGGTTGCCAACGTACAGGGTCTTCGTCACGGGATCACTACTCCTCTGGAGCGGGTCGTCCCCGTCCCTAAGTGATTGGGGGAACTTCCCGTCCAAGGCAACGTGTCCCTTCTCGCGGCGCCGCAACAGCGACGGGATACGGCACGCTCACTGGCAACTAGGTCGCTCCAACCCAAGGTGAGAGTAGCACAAGCAACAGAGAATTGCAACGTCTTTCCGCGAATGTTGCCGGGCAAGCTCTCGGCAGGGATGCGGCGGCCCCGTGAGGTATACGCACGCCGTGGGGATGGCCCCGAGCCGGCGAGCTCAGGACGGAGGCATGGGATTGACGCTGGGAATCGACCGCTACCTTCGGATTCGCGGGGCCGTGGGGCCGAGCGTGTCGGCCGACGGCGGACAGATCGCGTTCGTCACGGCCATCACCGGGCAACCGGAGGCCTGGGTGGTTCCGGGCACCGGAGGCTGGCCCGAGCAGGTGTCCTTCGACGGGCGGGTGACCCGGGTCGCCTTCAGTCCCAAGGGGGCCGATCTTGCGTTCGAGGCCGACCAGGCGGGCACCGAGCGCGGTCAGATCTTTGTCGTCACGGCGCACGGGGAGCGGCGCCTGACCCACGACGACGAGGTGGTGCACCGCCTGGGGCCCTGGAGACCCGACGGCGGGGCGGTGGCCATCGCCTCGAACCGCCGGGATCGGGCGTGCTTCGACGTGAGCGTCGTGGACCTGACGGGCGGGGACTCGCGCATGGTCTTCCCGTGCGAGGGCATGGCGGAGGCCGCCACCTTTTCCGCCGACGGCCGTGCCCTGGTGGTCAGCGAGGTGCTGAGCAACCTGGACAACCGCCTCCACTGGGTGGACCTGGTCCACGGCGCCCACTCGCCCCTCCCCAGGCTCGCGGGCGAGGGCAGCTTCGACCCGGTCACCGTCGGACCCGACGGCTCCCTGTGGTCGGTGTCCGACCAGGGGCGGGATCTCGCCGCCATCTGGCGGCTCGAGCCCGGGGCGCAGGCGTGGGAGCTCCTGGTGGCGGCCGATCCCTGGGGCGTCGAGCACATGGCGCTCGCCCCCGACGGATCCACCCTGGCGTACACGGTCAACGAGGACGGCTACAGCCGGCTTTACCTGCGGCGAGGATCGGAGCCGGCCCGCCTCGTGCCCGTGGGCGGTGAGCCGGGGGTGATCCGGAGCATCACCTGGGCGAGGACCGGGGCGTACCTGGCGCTGAGCTTCGGGACCCCCACCACGCCCCAGGATCTGTGGACCGTGTCGCCGGCGGATGGGAAGGCCCGGCAGGTGACGCGATCGTCGACGGCGGGGATCCAGCCCCAGTCCATGGTGTCTGCGCAGCTGGTGCGCTACCCGTCCTTCGACGGGCGGTTGATCCCGGGGTTCTACTACGTGCCGAAAGGGTCACCGCCACCGCGCGCCGTGCTCGTGCACGTTCATGGCGGCCCCGAGTCCCAGGAGCGGCCTGATCTCAATCCGCTCTACCAGTACCTGCTGTCGCGGGGGATTGGGATCCTCGCCCCCAACGTGCGCGGCAGCGTGGGCTACGGTCGCGGCTACACGCACCTGGACGACGTGGAACGACGGCTCGACGCGGTGGCGGATCTGGTGCACGCCGTGGCCTGGCTGGTCCGGGAAGGCGGCGCGGATCCCGACCGGATCGCCGTGATGGGTGGAAGCTACGGTGGCTACATGGCCCTGGCGGCTGCAGCCTTCCATCCGGAGCTGTGGGCGGCGGCCGTCGACGTGGTGGGAATCGCGAACCTCGAAACATTCCTGGAGGAGACCAGCCCCTGGCGACGCCGGCTGCGCGAGGTGGAATACGGCAGCCTGGAGCACGACCGGGAGGCGCTGCGCAGGGCCTCGCCCATCCACCGGGCCGGCGCGATCCGATCTCCCCTGATGGTGGTCCACGGCGACAACGACCCTCGGGTGCCGGTGCGCGAGGCCCAGCAGATCTGTGATGCGCTGACGGCCGCGGGCCGAGAGGTGACCCTGCTCCGCTTCGCGGACGAGGGACACGGCATCGTGAAGCTGGCCAACCGGATCACCGCGTACCGGGCCATCGCGGCCTTCCTCGAACGCCATCTGAACGGCACATCGGTCCCCGCGCGCTTGGCAGACTAGCGGCGGGGGTGGTGGTGGTGCGCGTATGGCCCGAGGGCCGGCGCAGGCGTCCACAGGGGGGATCTGCCCTGGCGCGGCGCGCGGGGCTGGAACGGGGGCCGTACTCCGGCCGGGTCACGGTCAGCCCGGCGGCGGCGAAGGTGGTCGAGGACGCGGCGATGAGCGCCGGGGTCCCCGCGGCACCGGAGCCTTTGGACCAACGGGGAGCTTCCGGGCCCTCGGTGGATGGACAGCCGGTCCAGGAAGTGGAGGATGCGGGTGCGCGTGCACCCTGAGGACGGCCGTCGCACGCGAATCGCACGAGCATCATAGGCTGGAGCGCCAGGAGCCACGGCGCCCAGCCTGCGATTTTTGTCGACAGGGAGGTACGTGGTATGATATCGGGGTTAGATCCCTGATGAGGAGTGGCGGCAGCTGAAACGATTTGTTCACGGGGCGGTGATCGGAAACTCCGGGCTCCTGGTGGGACTGGCGACCGACGGCACCCCCCTGCGTATATTCGGACCCCGTATCGACTCTCCCGACCACCTGGCGCATTACGAGATCGGCGAACTGTGGTCCGACGGCGCGCATCCGGTTCCCCTGGGCGGCCACGGCGCCGTGGCCTATCAGCAGCGGGTGGGCCCGGGGACCATCGAGACCCGCATCGTCGCCCAGGACCAGAGCCGCGCCGTCAGGATCGTGGACGCTTGCGAGCGTGACCGGGACATATGGTGGCGCTCGGTGACGTTCGAGGGGGCCACCCCCCAGGACCTCGTGGTCCGCGTGCGCATGACCATCGACGGGCGCAGCTACGGCAACGGGGTCCGGTACGAACCGGGACCGGGGGCGGTGGTCTTCCACGGCCCCTCGCTGGTGCTGACCCTGAGGACCGACCCGGTGCCCGTGGGCGTGGCCGTCGAAGGCCGAGGCGACATGGCGCCGGTGCCCGTCGCCATCCCCGAGGACTGTTGCACGCTGGGCGACGTGGCGGCCAGCCTGCGGATTCCCGCCCGGGACGGGGTGCGGATGGCGCTTGGGATCGGGCAGTACCGGGAGCGGATCGGCGTCACGACCGACCCGGTGTGGAGCGTGGATACCCAGCCCGCGGACCCGGTGGCGCCCCACATCGAGGTGCTTAGGATGCTGTCGGACCGCCATCACGGTGGCATCCTGGCGTCGCCGGAATTCGACCCGTACTTCGAGCGCAGCGGCGGCTACGGGTACGTGTGGGCCCGCGACGGCGTGTACGTGGCGGAGGCGTTGCGCGAGGCCGGGCAGTGGGAGGCGTGCCGCAGCTTCTACCTGGACTGGGCCGTGAGGGCCCAGGATGACGGAGGGCTGTGGGGTCAGCGGCACCACACGGACGGGCAGCTCGCTCCCACGTGGGGTCGGCAGATCGACGAGACGGGCGCGGTGCTCTGGGGCATCGGCCAGCTCGTCGGCTCCAGTGCCATCGGGATCAGCGCGTGGCGTCGCCTCTGGCCGGTGGTGGCGCGGGGGGCGCAGGGCCTGCTCAAGCGCTACGACATGACCACCGGCCTCATCCATCCGTCGCTGGACCTGTGGGAGGAGCGCTACGGCGCGTGGACCTATTCCATGGTCGCGGTGTGGGCGGGGCTCCTGGCGGCCGCGAGGGTGGCGGACCACCTGGGCGAGCCCGGAGGGGCGTACCAGCTGGCGGCCGATGCGCTCCACGACACCATCGTGGAGCAGATGTGGTCCGAGGAGGACGGCCGGTTCCTCCGGGGGCGGCTTCCCGACGGCACCGCGGACCGGGCGGTGGACGCCAGTCTGCTGGGTCTTTCCACGCCATTCGACTTCCTTCCGCTGGACGATCCGCGGATCGTGGCCACGACCCGTGCGGTGGAGCGAGAGCTGTGGGAAGACGGGATCGGGGGGCTGCGCCGGTACAACGGGGACGGCTACGCCGGTGGCCACCCCTGGGCGGTGACCACGCTGTGGCTGGCCTGGGACCGGGCCCGCCGGGGGGATCTCGCCGGGGCTGAGGCGCTCATGCGCTGGGCCCGGGAGCACTCCACGTCCGCGGGGCTTCTGCCGGAGCAGGTGGACCGGACCACGGGCGAGCCGGCCTGGGCCGTGCCGCTGGCGTGGAGCCACGCCATGTACGTCCTGGCGAGCCTGACGCTGGAGCGGCGCCTCGCGGAGACCATGGCCGCGGTGGACTGATGGACGTACAGCGGCGTTCGCTGGCCGACGAGCAGCGGGCCATCGACGCGTGGGCCGGCGAGCCGGGGGTGGGCTACTGGCCGGTGATGGCCAACTTGGCTCGCCTCTGCGAGGAGGTGGGCGAGCTTTCCCGGCTGCTGCTGATCCGCGAGGGGATCAAGTCGCCGGTCGCGGACCTGGGCGCCCGGTTGAACGAGGAGACGGGGGACGTGCTGTTCACGGCGCTGCTGCTGTGCAACCAGCTGGGCGTCGACGCCGGGGACGCCCTGGCCGCAGCTCTGGCGCGAGCCAGGGCACGCGGCGCCTCTGACCCTGTCCGGCCGGCGCGGCCGGGGGAAGCCCCCAGGTCCGGCAGCCACTGATACCGAGGGCCGCGGGTGGCGTCGCTCCCCGCGCCGAGCGCGCGGGAGCGTGAGGAGGCGCCATCGGACGGGCACGCCGGCTCACGGTTTCGGCAGGAAACGCCACGCGTATCGCGAACATTCACACGCTACAGAAAACATGTACGACACGTCGATCCGGTTCCCACGGCGGTGGCGAACAGGTTGCTGGACATCAGTCTCTTGGGTTCGTTCCGCCTGTGCCGCGACGGCCTCGCCGAGGCCCTGGGGTCGGGCCGACTTCAGGCGCTCGTGGGCCTCATGGCGCTGCACCCGGACGGCGAGTTGCCGCGTGCCCGGGTCGCGGCGTTGCTGTGGCCCGAGTCCGACGAGACCCAGGCGCGGACCAATCTGCGGAAACTGGTCGCCCGGCTCCGGAAACGGCTGGCGCCCGCGGACGCGTGGATGCGGCTCGAGGGCCCGTCCCTCGGGTGGCGGCAGGACGCCATCGTCACGGTGGACACGGCCGAGTTCGAGGCGGCCGTCCGTGAGGGCAGCCGCTCCTCCCTGGAGCGGGCGGTGGAGATCTACCGGGGCGTGCTCCTACCGGACTGCGACGACGAATGGGTCGTGCCCGAGCGCGAGCGCCTGCGCCAGCTCTACGAGTCTTCGCTCTTGCGGCTGGCCGAGCTCCTCGAGGGGGCGCGCGACTACCGGGGGGCGGCGGAGCAGCTGGTGCGGCTTTTGCGCGAGGACCCCCTGCAGGAGGAGACGCATCGCCAGCTGATGCGGATCGAGTCCCTGCGCGGGGACCGTGGCGCCGTGGTGCGCACGTACGAGACGTGCGCCGCGACGCTGCGCCGTGAACTCGGCGTCGATCCCAGCCCCGCCACCTCCCAGCTGCTCCAGCGGCTCACCGGGGAGGCGGTGGCCGTGGGCGGCAGCGCGACGCTGGGCGCGGCGCTGGCCGCCCGGGAAGAGGAGCAGTTTGTCGGCCGCGACAAGGAGCTCGTCGCGTTGCGCAAGTGGCTCGACGCGCCGACGCCCGAGCTCATCAATGTGTACGGCCCGGGCGGCACCGGCAAGAGCGCCTTGCTGCGCGTGTGTGCCCGCCTGGCGCGGCGCCTGGGGTACGATCCGCTGCTTGTCGACGCGCGGGATATGCCGCGCACGCGGGAGGGGTTTCTCGCCGCCCTGGCCCCGGCGTGGGCGGACGGCGCCGGCGCTGGGGTCCATGCGCCCCGACTCCTGCTGCTGGACACGTGCGAGGAGCTGGGCGAGCTGAGCCGCCATCTGCTCGAGGACCTCCTGGCGCGCCTCGACGCGGGGACCAAGGTGGTCCTCGCCGGCCGCGTGCCCGTCGCCCGCGCGTGGGGCCCCGACTGTCCCTGGAGCCGCGTGGTTCAGCCGCTGCCGCTGCGCGGGTTCTCGGCCCAGGAGAGCCGGGAGTACCTGCGTCGCCGTGGCCTTACCGACCCGCAGCTGGCGGCGCGGGTGCGCGAGCTGGCGGGAGGCAGTCCCCTCGCCCTCTCGCTGGCCGCCGACCTTGCCACCCGGCAGGGGGGCCCGCAGTTCTCCGAGTGGTGCCTGGTGGTCCGCTCGCTGGCGGAGCAGCTGCTGCGCGAGGTCGGCGACGGCCGGTTGCGCGAGCTGATCGACGCGGGTGCGCTGGTGCGCGAGTTCGACCGGCCGATGCTGGCGCAGATGACGGGCCGGCGTGATCTCGCGGAGGCGTTTGAAAAGCTCTGCGAGCTTTCGTTCGTGAGGCCCGCCGGACGCGGGCTGACCTTTGACGCCGACACGCGCCTCATCCTGGCGCAGGACCTCAGCTGGCGCGACCCGGACCGCTACCAACGACTGCGGTTGCGCGCCGCACGCGTCTATCGCCGTCAGATGGCGACCGCGCCGCCTTCGGGTCACGCGCGCCTGGCCGAGGCGTGCCTTTTCCTCCTCGGGCCTGCGCGAACGGCGTCGCTCATGTTCGACGGCACGGATGACGAAGGCATCTGGACCGAGCCCGTCCGGCCGGCCGACCATGTCGAGGTGCAGCGGATCTGGGCCCGGTGGCTGCAGACTCGCCTCGGCGTACGCCTGCCGATGACCGGGGACTGGCGGCTGGGGGCGGTGCTGGCCTACCCGGGCGCGCGGTTGCGCGTCGCTCGCGACCGGGAGGGCAGGGCCGTGGGCTTCAGCGGCCTGCTCCCGCTCTGCCAGGAGACGCTGCCGCTGCTGACCACCGACCGCTCCGTCGCCGCCCTGCTGGCCACCCGGTGGACCGAGGCGGAACTCGCCGCGTGGCCCCGGCGCGCCGCCGACAGCCGCGCCTTCGTGCTCCGCTTCCTGGCGGAGACGGGGCCCTCGGCCGAGGCAGTGCGTGCCGCGCTGCTGCGGGACATGGTCAGCGTCTTCGCGAGCGGGGGCGCCTACTACGTGGCCACCCCCATCCCCGAGTACAAGGCCCTGGTCGAGGCGCTCGGGTTCCGGGCGATGCCCGGGCACACAGTTGCCGGCGAGCGCCATCACCCCGCCGATGCGTACGAGCTCGACCTCTCCCGCGTGGGGTTTGCGCACTGGATCGAAGGCCTGCTGCTCGGCCGCCAGTTGCCCCGAGCCGCGGATCTCCGCGAGGCGGAGCGGCAGATTCAGGCGGTGCTGGCTCACTGGCGCGACGACGCGTGGCTTCAGGCGGCCTCCCCGTCCTGCCTCGGCGCGCACGGGCACGGCGCCCCCGCCGTGCGAAGCGCCGCGTGGCGCGCGCTGAAGCGGGCGCGGGCACGGTCCGGGAATGATGCGGCCATCACGGCCCTTGAAGCGGCGTATCTGGCTGCGGATCCGGTCGCGCCGGCGAAGGCGGCCGCGCAGCTTGGCGTGTCACGGGCGACATTTTACCGGCTGGTGCGGCGCGGTGTGCACCTTGTG
>JAJZYS010000059.1 GCA_021797925.1 Bacillota bacterium | reverse complement strand
GGCGGTTCCCAGCGCCACCGAGGACATGGGGTCCTCCGCCACGTGCACCGGAACCCCGGTCTCCTGGGCCAGGTATGCGTCGAGGCCGTGCAGGAGGGCCCCGCCGCCCGTCAGCCAGATCCCGTCCTCCATGATGTCCGACGAAAGCTCCGGGGGCGTCATCTCCAGCACCCGCTCCACGGCGTCGCGGATCAGGCCCACCGGTTCCATGAGGCACTCGGTGATCTCCTCGGGCGTGACGGTGACCGTGCGGGGCAGCCCGCTGAGCAGGTCGCGGCCGCGCACGTCGGCGCGCTCGTGGCGCCCGCGCGGGTGCACGCTCCCGCACCGGATCTTCAGCTCCTCCGCCGTGCGCTCCCCGATCATGACCGAGTGCGTGCGCTTGATCTCCTGGATCAGGGCCTCGTCCATCCGGTCGCCACCGGAACGGACCGACTCGGACACCGCGGTCCCGCCCAGGCTCAGCACGGCCACGTCGGCGGTGCCGCCGCCCACGTCCACCACCATCCGGCCCGCGGGCCTGGTGATGTCGATCCCGATGCCCAGCGCCGCCGCCAGGGGCTCCTCGATGATGTCCACGCGTCCGGCTCCGGCTGCCTCGGCCGCGTCGCGGACCGCCCGCCGTTCCGCCCCCGTGGCCCCCGGCGGCACGCACACCATCACCCGCGGGCGCCGCAGGCGGTTTTTCCCCACCACCTTGGTGATGAAATACGCCATCATGGCGGCCGTGATCTCGTAGTCGGCGATCACGCCGTCCCGCAGGGGGCGGGTGGCGAGGATGTTGCCGGGCGTGCGGCCCAGCATCCGCTGCGCCTCCACGCCGATGGCCATCACCCGCCCGTCCGTGCGGTCGATGGCCACCACCGACGGCTCACGGAGGACCACACCCTTGCCCGGAACGGACACCAGGATGTTGGCCGTCCCGAGGTCGATGGCGATTTCCATGGCACCGTTCCTCTCTTGGGCCCCGGGACCACACGCCCCGTCCGCCCGCAGTCGCCCGCGTGTCCCGGTGGGCGAACAGGGGACCTCCGTCGCCCGATGGCCCGGGACCCGGCAGTCCGCAAGGGGATCATCGGATCCAGTCCGCCCGGAGCCATGCCCTCCCAGCGTTGCCATCCCGTCAGATTCGCCCATTCGCGCTCGGGTCCCCGGATTCCTTTATTCGACATTTTTCTCGAGGAACTTCTTGCGCGTGGCTTCTCCGCCCCTGAGGTGGCGCTCGGCCTTGTTGAATTCCAGCACGTCGCGGACCGCCTTGGCCAGCTGGGGGTTCAGCCGGGGCAGCCGCTCGGTGACGTCCTTGTGGACCGTGCTCTTGGAGACCCCGAAATGGCGGGCGGTGTCCCGGACAGTCTCGCGGGTGCTCAGGATGTGGTCGCCGATATCGATCACCCGCTTCCAGATGTGGTCCTTCACCCTCCGGCCCCTTTCCCCGAGCGTCGGCTACGCTTTCCTATGCCCCGATGTCGGTGTCCATGCGACGGGGGTAGGGAGCGTGACCGCTTGTTGCTGGTGGGAGAGGAAATGACCGGCACTCCGGGCCGCTCAGCGCGCGGCGCCCCCTCCCGCCGGGAGGAGGCGCCGCTTCAGGGCCCGGGTCAGGACCCGCGATTGCTCACCGACACCACGGTGGCCGGGGACACCGGGCTGCCGCCCGCGAGCACCTCGAAACGCAGGTACGCCGGCCCGTGGCCCGCCGATCCCACCGCGCCGAGGATCGTGCCCGGCTCCACGCGCTCTCCCGGGCGGACCTCAAGCCCCTCGAGGTTGACGTAGCGCTCCTCGCGCCCTTGGCCGCTGGCCACCGTGACCGTGGCGAGGCCGTCCGTCCCGCTCCCGATCGCGGTCACGGTTCCAGCCACCGCCGCCACCACCGGCTGACCCCGCACGCCGAGAATGTCCCAGCCGGGGTGAAAGCGCCAGGCGCCCAGGCTCCGGTCGTACATCCACCCGTAGCCCACCCGCACGGGCCCGGCCAGGGGCAGGCGAGGCGCAAGCTCTACCCGGGTCCGGGGTGCGGCGACGGCCCGGTGCACGGGGACCACCCGCCGAGCGTGCCGGGCCGCGTGGTGGACCGGGACGGCGGGCGCCAGGACCGGTTGCGCGCGATGCCCCAGCGCCACGACCACGACCGCGAGCAGCGCCGTCAGGATGATGAGCGGCGGTATGGGCCCCAGCCGGAACAGGCGGGCCCCGGGGCCCTTGCCGCGGCCCAGCCAGGTGCGGATCCGATCCATCTCGTGTTCACCTCAGGTGGATTCTTTCCCACCTCTCGGCAAAGTAGTCATCATCCTCCACCCGCACCACGTGGGCGCCGAGCTTGCGCAGCTTGCCGGCGAGATCGTCGTAGCCGCGGTCCAGGTGGTGGGCGTCGCACACGTCGGTGACGCCATGGGCCATGAGCCCCGCCACCACCAGGCCCGCTCCGGCCCTGAGGTCGGTCGCCCGGACCGAGGCGCCCCAGAGGTGGTCGGTGCCCTCGATGATGGCCACCCGCCCGTCCATCCGGATGCGCGCTCCCAGGCGCATCAGCTCGCTGGCGTGCATGAAGCGGTTCTCGAACACGGTCTCCGTGACGACGCTGGAGCCCGCGGCCAGCGTCAGCACCGCCATCATGGGCGCCTGCAGGTCCGTGGGGAAGCCGGGGTACGGGAAGGTCTTCAGGTCCGTCGGCCGCACGCGCCCCGGCATGACGAGGTGCACGGACCGCTCCCCCACCTGCACCTCGGCTCCCATCTCGCGCAGCTTGGCGACCACGGCCTTCATGTGCTCGGGCACGACGTTGTGGACCGAAACGTCGCCCTGGGTGCCGCAGGCCGCGAGCAGGTAGGTCCCCGCCTCGATCCGGTCGGGGATGACCGTGTGGTCCGCCCCGTGCAGCTCCCCCACCCCCCGGATCCGGATGACCGGCGTCCCCGCACCGTGGACGTCTGCTCCCAGCGACAGCAAAAACGTGGCCAGATCGACGATCTCCGGTTCCTTGGCGGCGTCCTCGATCACGGTCTCCCCTTCGGCCAGGACCGCCGCCATCATGAGGTTCTCCGTGGCCCCCACCGACGGGTAGTCCAGGTAGATGCTGGCCCCGTGCAATCGGGCGGCGCGGGCCTCCACCTCCCCGTCCGCGAGCGACACCTGGGCGCCCATGGCGTGAAAGCCCTTCAGATGCAGGTCGATGGGCCGGGCGCCGATGGCGCAGCCCCCGGGCAGCGGGATGCGGGCCCGGCCGGTGCGCGCCAGCAGGGGCCCCATCACCAGCACCGACGCCCGCATCTTCCGCACGAGCTCCTCCGGAGGCACCCGGTCGTTGACGTCGTCCACCGTGACCTTGATCCCCCTCTCCATCCCCGCCAGCCGGGCGCCGAGGCCCTCGATCACCTGGCACATGGTGGCGACGTCCTCGAGCCGGGGAACCGAGCTCAGGTGGCAGGTCCCTCGAGCCAGCAGGGATGCGGCCAGGATGGGGAGGGCGGCGTTCTTGGCGCCGCCGGCCACCACCTGGCCGCTGAGGGGTGTGGGACCGTTGATACGAATGAATGCCATCGAGCATCCTGCCTTTCAACCGCCGCCGCTACGGCGTGCCCATGCGGACACCGGTCCGTCCGTGGTGCCTATCGTACGTGAACGACACGAGAACGTTCATCCACCGCCCGGCGACATCCACCGGCGGCGCCACACCCGGAACCAGAGCCCCGACGAATCCGGCCGCGGGGCCCACGTCCGCGACCGCGGCCCGTCCCCGCGCCCGGGCGATGGCGCGCAGGACGCGACGGTACCCCAGAGCGGGCGAGCCCCGGAAGCTGCCGCGAAGGACCAGCGCCGCCTCGGAGGCGAGGCCCCGGGTCACGAGCGGTCGGGCCAGAGCCGCGGCCGCGGCGACAGACACCCCTCCTCCCGTCACGGGCGCCCGGCGCACGAGCGGCAGGCCCGCGGCGAGGGGCCGGCGATTCCCGGGGCGCTGGGCCCACACGGTCCACGTGCCCCGCATCGGCCCCGGGAACGCGGCGGCGAAGAGGCGAACCAGCGCGGCCGGCCGCAGCGACGCGGACGCCGAGGGCCTCGGCCAGGCGCCGAGCAGGAGCATGGCCGGCAGCGCCACCGCCCAGCCGCGCGTCATGGTACGCCCCCCTTCGGGTCCATGATGGCCCGAGCGTGGGAGCCTTATACGGCGGACTCGCGTCATGGCGTCGCCGCGACCCGCGAACCGGTTCCCGCGCCCTCCCGCTCACGCCGGGTCCGGGACGCGCGACCTCGCCGAAAGCGCCGGCGCTCGAGGGTGGGCGACGCGGCCGCGGGCCAGTTTCGCCCAGCCGGTCGACCGGAGCGAGCGAGCCCTTGCGATCACCACGAGTCGCCGCCACCCGGGGGTGGCCAGTCGCCGTTGAGCCGGCGCAGGAGGATGATCTCGCCCAGATGGTGCGCGTTGTGCACGGCGAGGTCCGACAGCAGGCGACCGCCGGGTTCGCCCTTGCCCACGACCCGGTGGCGGCAGGCCGCGTCCCGGGACATGGTGCGCGCCTCGGCGAGCCCCGCGAGAAAGCGCTCCACGAGGGCAGGCCAGGCGTCGCCACAAGGCGCGGGCCAGCCCGTCTCGGCGTGCTCCGGAAAGGCCCGCGGCTCGCCGCGCACCGCCGCCGTCAGCCAGTCCTGCCAGAACACCATGTGGGCGAGCACCTGCGCCACACAGTACGGCGCGCCCGGCGGCACCTTGAGGGCCCGGGCGGGATCCAGCCCGGCCAGCGCACGCTCGTACGGCGTGAAGGCGGTGAGGTGGATGGCGGCGTCCGCCGCGTCTTCGGCCTCGAGCAGGCGAAGCGTCTGCCGCATGGCGCCCAGGTGATACGCGGTGTGCACGACCGCGGCCAGGGCCCGCCGGATGTCGTGGTCGCTCGACCACGGCCCGTCGAGCAGGCGCCGGCGGGTCGCGAGATACGCGTCCTCGAGCCCGCGGCGAAGCTCGCCCAGAGCGTTCGCGTCAGGGGCGGTCCGCCGCCAGGCCGCATTCCAGTCGACATCCGCGACGACTTCATCCCCCTGCGTTTCCAGCGAGAGGCGCACGTGCTCCGCGTGGGCGACGATCGACGGACGCTCGCCGTACGGTGCGGCCGAGGCGACGTCGGGGCGGATCCCTTCCAGCGTTCCGAGGATCCCCGACCCCGGTCCCGTGGTGAACTCGCCATACTCCGCGCCCTCGGCGGGGCCCACGAAGGCCTCGTCGAGGAGCGCCGCGATCGCGGAGCGGATCCGGGAGATGTCCCCACACGCAGCCATGGAGCGCTCTTCACCTCTCGTGCCGGATTGGGGGCGCGAACCTGCCCGGCCCAAAGCGCCAGACCCCGTCCACGTTCGGCGACAGCCGCCCGTCCACCTCCGCGCGCCGGCGCCTCGCAGCCAGTCATCGGGGGAGGAGAGACCCCCGGCCATGCGCGTCCGGGTTCAGCCTGGGCGTTGAGGGGGTTTGTGACTCTTCGTCTCGGAACGGGCGGTTCAAGCCGGTTCAGGACAGTCGATCTCCAGACGTCCATTCGTTGGAACGGGCGTATGGACCGGCTGCTTCCGGTGGAACGCGCAGCGAAGATGCTCCGCGCGCATCCGAAGACGCTGCGCCACTGGGACGAGCACGGCAAGGTCCGTGTCGTCCGCACGCCGGGCGGCAAGCGCCGGATCCCCGAGAGCGAGATCCGCCGCCTGCGCGGGGAAGCTCCGCTCGCCACCCGGGCCGTCTACGGCCGGGTCGCCTCGCGCGACCAGAAAGCGCGTGGCGACCCGCAGCGGCAGGTGGCTCACGTCCGCGCCGCCATGGAGCAGGCTGTCGAGCCCCCGTTCGCGGAGGTCATGCCGATCATCGACGTGGCCTCGGGCCTTTCGGAGAGGCGCACCGGCCCGTTGCGGCTGATGTCGCCGGCCCGGGGAGGCCGGATCACCGACCTGGCCAGCACCTGCAAGGATCGCCTGACACGCTTGGGGTTCGGCTACCTGGAGCAGTCCTTCGCCGGTTATGGCGTCGGCATCCATGTGGTGGACGGCGGCGACGACACGAAGTCGCTTCAGGAGGAGCTGGTGGACGACGATCCGCATCGTCATCAGCTTCTCCGGAAAGCTCTACGGACTGCGCCGTCGTCACAAGGCGAAAGAAGTGGTTGCGAAGGTGAAGGCGGCGGTGGCGGATGACGGCGACCTTCGAGGCGAAGGTTCCTGACCGGACACTGGGCCCGCTTCTCGCCTCGATCGCCGGCCTGTCCGAGTAGGCGGAGCATGCCCTCGACGCGGACCTGCACGTGCGGGGGCGCCCTTTGCACGAATGCAAGCGGGGGTATCTGGCCAGATTCGGGCTGGCCGCCCGAAGGTTCAACGCCGTGGAGGTCAACCTGCGCGGCAAGGTCAACGCCGCCGAGGAAGCGCAGAAGCTGCAGATCGACCAGCTCAAGGGCGCCATCGCCGCCGCAGAGAAGGCGTGAACGACTCAGCGCGAATTGGCGAAGCCTGGGAGGCGATCCGTCAGGAAGGGCGCCGTGACGAAGGCGGAGCCCATGACGCCAAGACTGCTGAGCGCTGGCGCCGTCTGCGTCTCGCGGTCCGCGTCTGTGCTTCGGTGGCAGGTACAGGTTCCGCGCGCAGTTCCACCTGCGGGAGAACGGTTGCGTCTCGCTCCCTGAGTGGCGGGACGGGCTGCGCCGGGCACGCTCCTCGCAGTTTCTCTGCCTCGGGTCCAAGGACGAGACAGCCGGCAATCAGACCTGCGCCCCGATGCCGGACGGGCAGGCTGCGGCTTGCGTTCCTCCGGCGTTGGAGGCGATGTACCGCACGCACGTCGAGATACCCCGCGTCGACGTCCGCCCGGCCGGGCGGACGTCGACGCGGCGCTGCTGCGCGGGGAGGCTGTGACCTACCGCTTCCTGCGCCGGGGAGAGCCGGGGAAAGGAGCCGTGTACGTCCAGGCCACCCTGGACCGTCCGGACGCCGAGACCGCCCCCTCGGCGCTCTGGGGGCAGACTTCAACCCCGCCCATGTGGACGTGGCGGAGATCGAGCGTTTCGGCGACGTCGTGGGCAGCCGAGTTCGGTCACTTCGTTGCGCACTCGACCCCGAGCCCCCGCCATCGAACGCCGGCGGGGATTGCCTGCGCCGCCGTCCTCGAAGGACGCGCAGACCGTGGGGTCTGCTCGTTGCCCATCGGGCGCAACTTTACGCTCAGGTCCGATGCGCGGCGCCGGCCTCGGCGGGCGCGTGGGCCCGTTCAGACTCGGGCCGCTGGCCCCTCACCTCCAGCCTGGCCAGGGCCTTCAGGCGCGCCCGCTGCGCCCGCGGGCGGTCCACGTCGGGGCCGGGCGAGCTGAGCCGGGCCTCGGCCCGCTCGAGCGCCCGGCGGGCCCGATCCACGTCGATGTCCTCGGGCCACTCCGCTCCCTCCAGCAGCAGCGTCACGCCGTCGGAGCGCACCTCCAGGAACCCGCCCGACGCAGCCAGCCGGTGCTCCCCGTCGCTCTGGCGCAGGTGCACCACGCACGGTTCCACGCCGGTCACAAGCGGCTGGTGGTGGGCCAGCACGCCCATGTCGCCCAGGGTGCCCCGCAGGATGAGCATCTGCGCCTCGCCCCGGAACATCTCCCGCTCGGGCGTCACGATCACGACCGGGTAGGGGGTCATGACGCGAGCGTCCTGGCTTTCTCCACCGCGTCGTCGATGGTCCCCACGTTGTAGAACGCCTGCTCCGGCAGATCGTCGTGGCGGCCCTCCAGAAGCTCCTTGAAGCCCCGCACCGTCTCCTTGACCGGGACGTACTTGCCCGGCAGACCGGTGAACGCCTCGGCCACGTTGAACGGCTGGGAGAGGAACCGCTGGATCTTCCGGGCACGCGCCACCGTGAGCTTGTCGTCGTCGGACAGCTCGTCGATCCCCAGGATCGCGATGATGTCCTGCAGGTCCTTGTAGCGCTGCATGACCTGCTGGACGCCGCGGGCCACCTGGTAGTGCTCCTCGCCCAGGATCCGGGGATCGAGGATCCGGGAGGTGGAGGCCAGGGGGTCCACGGCCGGGTAGATCCCCAGGTCCGCGATCTTGCGCTCGAGGTTGGTGGTGGCGTCCAGGTGCGCGAACGTGGTCGCGGGCGCGGGGTCGGTGTAGTCGTCCGCGGGGACGTACACGGCCTGGATGGAGGTCACCGAGCCCGACCGGGTGGAGGTGATGCGCTCCTCGAGCTCGCCCACGTCGGTGGCCAGGACCGGCTGGTAGCCCACGGCCGAGGGCATGCGGCCCAGAAGGGCCGACACCTCGGACCCCGCCTGGATGAAGCGGAAGATGTTGTCGATGAACAGCAGCACGTCGCGGCCCTCGACGTCGCGGAAGTACTCGGCCATGGTCAGGCCCGACAGGCCCACGCGCATCCGCGCCCCGGGCGGCTCGTTCATCTGGCCGTACACCATCGCCGTCTTGCTGATGACCCCGGACTCGCGCATCTCGTTCCACAGGTCGTTGCCCTCGCGGGTGCGCTCGCCCACGCCCGCGAACACCGAGATCCCGCCGTGCTCGGTGGCGATGTTGTTGATCAGCTCCATGATGAGCACGGTCTTGCCCACGCCCGCGCCGCCGAACAGCCCGATCTTCCCCCCCTTGGGGTAGGGGGCCAGGAGGTCCACCACCTTGATGCCCGTCTCCAGGATCTCCGTGGAGGTGGCCTGGTCCACGAGCCCCGGCGGCTGGCGGTGGATCGGAAGCCGGTCCTTGGCCTCCACCGGCCCCGCCCGGTCCACGGGCTGGCCCAGGACGTTGAACACCCGGCCCAGGGTGGCGGGACCCACGGGCACCGTGATGGGGCCGCCGGTGTCCAGCACCCGCATGCCCCGCACCAGCCCGTCGGTGGAGGACATGGCGATGGTGCTCACGCGGTTGTCGCCCAGATGCTCCATGACCTCGCACACCACGCACGTCTGGTCGTCGGGATCGCGCACCTCCAGGGCGTTGTACAGGCTGGGCAGCTCCCCCTCCGGGAACTGCACGTCGACCACCGGACCGATCACTCGGACGACCTGTCCGAAGCTCCCCACATCCATCCTCCTATTCCAGCGCCGCCGCCCCACCCACGATCTCCGCGATCTCCTGGGTGATGGCGGCCTGGCGCGCACGGTTGCGCTCGAGGGTCAGCTGGCGAATGAGCGTGTCGGCGTTTCGGGTGGCGGAGTCCATGGCCATCATGCGCGCCGCGTGCTCCATGGCCTTGGCCTCGAGCAGCGCCCGGTAGATGAGCGCCTCGATGTAGCGCGGCAGGAGCAGGGCCAGGACCTCTTCCGCCGACGGTTCGAAGAGGAACGAGGCGCTGGGCCGGGTCTCGCCGCCGCTCACCGGGCCCAGGGGCAGGAGCCGCTCGGCGACCGCCTGCCCGTGCATGGTGGAGATCTTGCGGGTGTAGACGAGCTCCCAGCTGTCCACCTCGCCGTCGAGGTACGCGCGGGCCACCACGGCGCCGATCGCCCGGGCCTGCTCGTAGCTGGGCTCGTCGCCCACGGGCACCAGCTCGGAGATGATCGCGTACCCGCGGCGGCGGAAGTGGTCGCGGCCCTTGCGGCCCACGGCGACGACGCGCGCGGACGCGGCCCGTTCCCCGATGGCCTGCTGGGCGCAGCGCAAGAGGGTCGCGTTGTACGGGCCCGACAGTCCGCGATCGCCGGTGACCACGACGTAGCCGGGATGCACGACCTCCCGCTCCTCGAAGAACGGGCTCGTCCGGCGGGTCGCGCCCGTGGCCAGCGCCCTGAGGACCTCCTCGATCGCGGCGCCGTACGGCCGCGCCGCGTCCGCCTTCTCCTGGGCCCGGCGCAGCTTGGCCGCGGCCACCATCTTCATGGCCTGGGTGATCTTCTGTGTGTTGGCGACGCTGCGGATGCGCCGCCTGAGATCGCGCAAGCTCTCAGGCATGCTACTTGGCCACGGCGAAGGTCGACTTGGTCTCGTTGATCGCCTGCACGAGCTCGCCGCGGATGGCGTCGTTGAACGCCTTCTCGCGCCTGAGACCCTCCAGGACGGCGGGGTGGCTGGTCTTGAGGTGGGCGATGAGCGCCCGCTCGAAGGGCCGGACCGACGCCACCGGCAGGTCGTCGAGGTGCCCCATGGTGGCGGCGAAGATCGCGGCCACCTGCTCCTCCACGGGGATGGGCTGGTACTGGTCCTGCTTGAGCAGTTCCACCGTCCGCTCGCCTCGGGCCAGCTGCTGCTGGGTGGCGCGGTCCAGATCCGACCCGAACTGGGCGAAGGCCGCGAGTTCGCGGTACTGCGCCAGGTCCAGCCGCAGCCGGCCCGCGACCTCTTTCATCGCCTTGATCTGGGCGCTCGAGCCCACGCGCGAGACCGAGATGCCCACGTTCACCGCGGGGCGCACCCCCGAGAAGAACAGGTCGGACTCCAGGTAGATCTGCCCGTCGGTGATGGAGATGACGTTGGTGGGGATGTAGGCGGACACGTCGCCCTCCTGGGTCTCGATGATGGGCAGCGCCGTGAGCGAACCCGCCCCCTTCTCGTCGGAGAGCTTGGCCGCCCGCTCCAGCAGCCGCGAGTGCAGGTAGAAGACGTCGCCCGGGTACGCCTCGCGCCCCGGCGGCCGGCGCAGGAGCAGGGACATGGCCCGGTACGCCACGGCGTGCTTGGACAGGTCGTCGTACACGATGAGGGCGTGGCCGCCTCGGTCCATGACCGCCTCGCCCATGGCGCAGCCGGCGTAGGGGGCGATGTACTGCAAGGGCGCCGGCTCGGACGCGGTGGCCGATACGACGATGGTGTAATCCATGGCTCCGTAGTCCTCGAGCGTCTTGACCACCCGGGCCACGGTGGCCGACTTCTGTCCGATGGCGACGTAGATGCAGGTCACGTCCTGACCCTTCTGGTTGATGATGGTATCGATCGCCAGAGCCGTCTTCCCGGTGGAGCGATCCCCGATGATGAGCTCCCGCTGGCCCCGGCCGATGGGGATCATGGAGTCGATCGCCTTCAGCCCCGTCTGCAGCGGCTGGTGAACGCTCTTGCGGTCCACGACGCCCGGGGCCACGCGCTCCACCGGCCGGCGCTCGGTAGTCTCGATGGGACCGCGGCCGTCGATGGGCTCCCCCAGGGCCGAGACCACCCGGCCCAGGAGCGCGTCGCCCACGGGCACCTCTACGATGCGTCCGGTGCGGCGCACGATGTCGCCCTCGCGGATGTGGGTCTCGTCGCCCATCAGGGCCACGCCCACGTTCTCCTCCTCGAGGTTGAGGACCATGCCCACCACGCCGCCGGGGAACTCCAGGATCTCGCCCGCCATGGCCATGGAGAGCCCGTAGACGTGGGCGATCCCGTCACCCACCGACAGGATCGTCCCCACGTCCTCCACCTGGGTCTTCACGTCGAACCCCTCGATCTCCCGCCGAAGGATGGCCGTGATCTCTTCAGGCCGTAGGCTCATCGCCGCCATCCACCTCCCCAAGCGCAGTCTGTGTCAACCGCTCGCCCAGGCGCTCCAGCGCACTGGACAGCGACCGGTCCAGGAGCCGGTCACCGACCCGGACCCGCACGCCGCCGATGAGGCGGGGGTCCACCCTTCGCACCAGCCGCACCTTCTGGCCGAACGAGCGGGTCATGGCCGCCTCGATCCGGGCGTGTTCCGCGTCGGTGAGCGGCACCGCGGTGCGCACCTCGCCGTCCAGCACCCCCTGGAGCGCGCGCGCCTTTCGCCGGTAGGCACCGGCGATCGCGTCGAGCTCCAGGCCGCGACCCCGGCGCAGGACGACGGCCAAAAAGCGATGAAAGGTCTCGGAGTATCCGGGGGTCAGGGCCGCGGCCACCTTCAGTTTCTGAGCCGAGGGGATCCGGGGGTTGCGCCAGGCCGACGCCAGGGCGGGGTGCTCCCGGGTCAGATGCGTGAACCCCTCGAGCTCGTCGACCATGCGGTCCACCTCGTGCGACCCCTTGCACACGAGCAGCAGGGATTCGGCATACGTTTCCGCCACCGTGCTCGCACTCAATGGACCTCAGTCGCCTCCCGCACGAAGTCCTGGATCAGCTGGCGGTGGCCCGACTCGTCGATCTCCCGGCCCAGGATCCGGGCCGCCACCAGGATCGACAGTTCCGCCACCTGGCGCTCCATGTTCCGGATCGCCGAGGCGCGCTCGCGCCCGATGTCCTCGCGGGCCTGGCGCACCAGCCGTTCGGCCTCCGCCCGGGCCTCGGCCAGGATCTCCTGCGCGCGGCCCTGGGCCATCTTCTCGGCGCGCTCCATGGCGGCCTGCGCTTCCCGCCGGCCCTCGACCAGGGCCGCCTCGTACTCCTGCCGCATCCGCTCGGCGGCCTCGCGGTCCGCGTCCGCGGCCGCGATGGCCTCGCTGATCCGTCGCCGCCGCCCTTCCAGCATCTGCGCGAGGGGCCGGTAGGCCAGGTAGCGCAGCAGCACCAGCAGGACGAGAAAGTTGATGATTTCAGCGATCAGGGTCCCGAGACTGAGGATGCCCATGCCTGCCCCCCTTCCTGCAGCAGCCTGGGGCGGGGGACCCCGCCCCGCGCGGTCAGCTAGCCGATCGCCACGTGGAAGTACATCATGAACGCCACCACCACGGCGATGATCGGCACCGCCTCGATGAGGCCGAGAAACAGGAACATGTTCCCGAAAAGCTGCCCACGGGCCTCAGGCTGGCGGGCGATGCCCTCGATGGTCTTGCCGAAGAGGATCCCGTCGCCGATGCCCGCTCCGATGGCGGCACCACCGGCGGCGATGCCGGCGCCCAGGATCACGGTTGCGTGCTGTGCGTCTAGCATGGATTGCTCACCCCCTTTCAGTGCTCTCCGGGCGGCAGCATCGACGTGCCCACGTAGTTCATCGTAAGCATCATGAAGATGAACGCCTGGATCACGGCGATGAAGGCCGCGAAGAACAGCCAGAACACCTGTACCGGGATCGACACCAGCCACCCCACGGTGCCGACCTTGAAGAGGTTGAGGAAGACGTCGATGAGCAGCTCCCCCGCGAAGATGTTGCCGAAAAGCCGCATGGCCAGGGTGAGCGGGTTGGTGATCGACTCGAGGGCGTTGACCGGATAGAGCGCCACGTACGGCCGGAAGAAGCTGCCGGCGTGGCCGGAGAAGCCGCGGAACCGAAAGCCGTAAAAATGGATGAGAATGAACACCAGCGCCGCCAGGGCAAACGCCGTGTTGGGGTCGGCCGTGGGGGAGTTGACGCCCTGGATGAACCCCCAGCCGGGGAGCAGGCCGATGAGGTTCGCCACCACCAGAAAGAGCAGCAGGGTCACCAACAGCTCGCGCAGGCGCGCGCCCCGGGGCTCGTCCAGCAAATCCTTTAGGAAACCATTCACAAAGTCGACCACGAACTCCATGATGTTCTGCAGCCCGCGCGGGGAGGTCTCCGACATCCCCCGGGTCCCGGCGACCGCGATGACGAGCACCACGGCCATCGTCGCCCAGGTGGTGATGAGCGTCTTCGAATTGAAGGTCAGAAATCCCAGGGTCCACATGTGCTGGGGAATCACTTCGCGAACACCTCTCGACTCACGATGATGAGACTCAGCACCTGCGATCCGAAGAAACCGACGACCACGAACCACAGACCCACGGGCGGCAGGACCCGGTGAAGAAAGTAGAGGGTCACCAGCAAGAGGACCACCCGGGCGAAAAATCCCGCCTGCATCAAGGCGGCACCCTCTCGGGGTGCCCGTTCGATGGCGCGGGCGGCGCGCGCCAGGATGAGGAGCGCATTGACCAAGGACAGGCCGCATCCCACCGCGATCCCCGTCGGCACCGCTCGTCCTCCGGCCGCGACGGCCGTGAGGAGCGCCACCACCGTCACCAGCGCCACGACCTTGACCGAGGTCACAACGCCGTTCACGGTCGGAAGAAGACCTTCAGGAGCCTGAGGCTCCCCCAGAAACCGGCGCCCATGCCCAGGAGCAGTCCGAGCAGCAGGAAAAGCGGGCCAGTGTGAAGCCTGCCGTCTACCCACCGCCCGCCGAAGAGTCCGATGAGAATCGCGGCCGCCCAGTTCAGTCCGATGCTCGTTACCAGGCCCAGCATCCGATACGGGCTCCCGCTCGAGTCTCGAAAGATGCCGTCCCGACCTTTCGCAGGGCGTATTATACGGGATCCGCAAATACTTGACAAGCGACGGCCCTCAGCGGACCAGGGGCTCCGGCGCCGGGATGGAGGGGTCGAAGAAGTGACGGATGGCCTGCAGGATGCGTTCCGCGGCCCGTCCGTCCCCGAAGGGGTTGGATTCGGGATGGGGCCGACCGTCGACACCGAGGCCCAGGATCCGCTCGGCGTTGCTCACGATCGCCTCGGGATCGACCCCCACCAGCGTCACCACCCCCGCCTCGATGGCCTCGGGCCGCTCGGTGCTCTCGCGCAGGAGCAGCACCGGAACACCCAGGGAGGGAGCCTCCTCCTGCGCTCCGCCGGAGT
>JAJZYS010000058.1 GCA_021797925.1 Bacillota bacterium | reverse complement strand
GGCCGCGCAAGGGTGGACGGCGCCCAAGCCCCTGCCGGGTTGGCTGCGGCGGGGCGTGGTCGAGATGTCCGCGTACACCGACGCTGGCCGCGGCTCCCTCGGCTCGGACGCCGCCTTGGTCGATCGCCTCGAGCCGTATCCCGGCCGAGCGGCGGCGACGGTGCTTCTGCGCTGGATGGGCTGGGAGGGAGGCGCGCCCTGGAACGGGCCGGACGTCTTCCCGCCCTTTGAGGGGTGGAGCGCCTTTCGCCAGACCATCGAGCAGCTCCACCGCCTGGGCGTCGCCGTCATGGTCGGGCTCTCGGCGGGCACCTGGACGACGACCCTGCCCGACGATCCGACGGCAGGCGTCGCCTGCGCCAAACGCCAGGCGGACGGCGGCGTGGCCGTCGCCTACGCGCTGCACGTGGAGGTGTGGCCCGGCTGCCCCCGCTTCGCGCGGCGCCTGGAGGCCGATGCCGCACAGTTGGCCCGCGCAGGCGTGGACGCCATCCAGCTCGACGCGCTGTTCGAAGGGCCGTTCGATTACAGCCCGGGACACGGCCACACCCCCGGATGGGACGGCGCCGCGTACACCCGCAGCATGCGGGCGCTGCTCGCCGGCGTGGAGGCCGCGGCGCGCGCCATCAATCCGCACATCGTCTTCGCCAGCGAGGGGCTGCCCGACGTGTTCCTGCCCTATAGCGCCCTGTTCATCTCCGACGCCGTCTCCTTCAACAACCCGACCGTGGCCAGGTTCCGGGGTGCAGCCCACGCCCTGCCCCTGTTCGAATACCTTTACCACGGCGCGGTCGTGCCCCTGGCCCGCCAACCCCTGCCGCGCATCGCCCCCTTCCCGGGCATGGCGCGGTGGCTGGCCTATCGGACGGCCCTGTCGCTTCAGATGGGCATCGCCCCCTCCGTCAGTCCCCCGCCGGCAGGGGCGCCCTGGCCCAGGAGTCCCTTCGCCTCCAGCGCGCAGGGCATCTACAGCCAGTACGCCTCCTTCCTGGCGCGGGGGACGATGCTGCCGCCGCCCAGGGTCGCGGCGCCGCGCCTGACGCTCACCGTGCCACTGCTCGGTCCGCCGTCGGCGATCAAGACGCCGCATACCTATGAGGTTGCGGTATCGGGCCTGCTTGCGAGCGCTTGGCGCGCGCCAGACGGCCGGATCGCCGTGGTGCTCTCCAACCTTACCGGGGAGCCTCTCTCCGTCACCTTCACACCGCCAGCCGAAGCCTTGCGCCTACCTGATCCTCAGGTGAGACTCTTGTTCCCGGGACATGGCAGCCAAGCACCGACACTCGCCGGGACGGTCACGATGCGCGTCGCTGCGCAGAGCACCGTGCTGGTGGAGTTTGTCCCCCGTACGCTCAGCGGCACGCCTGCGACTGGCCCCGCCGCCAGGCGGATCGTTCCCACTGGATCCTCCCGCGGGAGAATGACGGCGGCCCGCGCCTACCGCCGCGCGCGCCCCTTGGCCCCTTCAACCGCCACCGCGTCCAGCGACATCCGCCCCGGCCGCTCGAGGGCCACCGTGGCCGCCAGCGCCGTGAGCCCGAGGTCGCGGACGAAGATGGAGGTGACGCCGCCCTTCATCGCCAGGGTGGCCAGGATCGTCAGGAGCATCACCGCGCCCATCGCCGCGGAGGGACGGGTGTAGATCCCGGCCAGGACGAGTCCGCCCAGGACGAAGAGGATCCAGCCGTGGACCAGGATCATGGCGACGGCCGGCAGCGCCGCCAGGAGCCCCGGGATGTAGCCGACCCACGCCCCGGGGTCGGTGAGCTCGCCGTACCCGAAGTAGCACAGGACCAAGCCCAGGCCGACCCGCGCCACGAGCGGTCGCAGGTCCTCGGGGCCCAGGCGCGCCGCCGGCTTGCCACCGGGCCTCATCGGAGAATGTGCCCCACGGCGTCGGTGAGGATGAGACCGTCGTCCCCGCCGTTGAGGTCCACCGCCGGCTGGTCGTCGCCCAGGGACGTCTCGACGAAGTAGAGGCGGTCTCCCGAGGCGAAGTGCTGCCGCGACAGCGTGCCGGCCTGGCCCTGGGCTCCCACGGTCACGGTCACCCCGGAACCCGAAGGCCGAAAGGCGAAGGTGAACCCGTCCACGGCGGTGTGCGCCCCCTGAGCGTAGTGGGGATAGATCTCGTAGGCGACCTGGGCATAGGGCGAGTTCTGCAGCAGCGGGGCGGAGGCGGTGGTCGTGCCCGCCCTTGACCGGGTGGCGGGGTGATGGGCCCCGGAGGCGACGTTCACGGTCGGCGGCGGGGGAGCGGTGACCCCGCGGACCAGCAGCGCGGTGGCGATGGCCGCCACGGCCGCGGCCGCGACGGGACGGATGGGAAGCTTCACGGGCGGGCTCCTTTCCTGGAAGATGGGACGCATATGAGCTTCAGGGTCAGGATCGTGTCGAGATAGCGACCGTCGCTCCGCCCGCCCATGAGGAGGGCCCGGTGGGCACCCAGCGGGGCGAGCATGGCGTACCCGCGGGCAGAGTTCAGCGGCGCCAGGGGCGTGAGGTGTCCGGTGGCGGGGTTCACGAGCCACGTGCGGTCGGTGAATCCGGTGGGCGTGCGCCCGCCAAGGAGCACCAGGTGGCCGGCCGTCGCCCACAGCGTCGCGTACATGAGCGGGCTGGGCAGCGCGTCGAGGGAGGTGACGCGCCCCGACGCCGGGTCGAAGCGGAGCACCTCGTCGGTCAGCCCCGCGGAGGAAAGCCCTCCCGCCAGGTAGATCCTCCCGTGGAGCGCCGCCGCCGCGGCGTAGCGCAGTCCCACGGGCAGCCGGGCCACCTGGCGCACGCGATCCGGCGGGGTGAAGGCGAGAATGGAACGGGTCACGCTGTGGCCGGTGTACCCGCCGAAGATGTAGGTCACCCGCCCCAGGGTCACCCCGGCCTGGTCCGAGAGCGGCTGCGGCAGCGACCCCACCGCCACCGCGCCGTGGGGAGAGACCCGCCAGATGGTGGCGCTGGGACCGCTGTCGAGTCCGCCGCCCAGGACGTACAGGGCGTTGCCCGCGAACCGGGCGGCGGTGTCGTGCATCCCCGCGGCCAGGTGCCCCCAGACCCCGAGGGCCGGCAGCGTCCGCACGGTGCGCGTCGAGGTCGTGCCGTCCACGAGCCCGCCCACGAGGAGCGCCCCCGCCACCGCGGCGCCCTCGAGCGCCACGGGCAGGCGGCCAGTGGTCCGCGCCACGAGTCTGGGACGCACCGGGCTCCCGGTCGCGGCCGGCCGCGTCGCGGACGCGGGAGTCGCCTCGATCCGCGCGACCAGGAGCCCCGCAGTGACCCCCGCGGCGAGGAGGTACGCGAGCCGCCAGCGCGGGCGCAGTCTTCTTGCGGTCCGACCTCGTGCCACCGAGCGCCTCCCCTGCATCGCGCGACGCGTTCGAGGGCAGCATATCATCCCCCCATGAGAATCGACGCAGAACGCTCGACCGGGGGGGGGCAGGGCCCGTCTTTGCCTCCGACCGCTTCTGGGCGACGCGCCGGAAGGTTCCCGCCGACCGACGTGGAAGTCCATGGGTGCGGGCGCAAGGGTCCTCCCGGGATGCTCGCCGCGTCCCGCGGGCACGACTCGAGCCTCACCACGGGCGTCCGAGGTCCGGGTCGTCGCCTGGTTGAGGTCGATGGCTCCAGGCTCTTCCTGGCGGCTCCGCTCCCTCCGGCCAGGATCCTCGCCCCACCGCCGGCCCCGAACCGAGGCGGGCCTTGGCCCCCACGGCTTCGGTCCGTCGTTTGTTCCCGCCACCCACCCTCCCGTCGCCATCCCTGCGTCAGGGAAGTCCAGTGAGAAAGGGGCGAGCACCCGGTCAGGGGAGGGGCCCGGCGGCGCGCGGCAGCCTGGCGGGGCCGCGTCCCGCCCGCCGGGTTTGTGCACCGGGAGACCCATGCGCCTTTTGTGCAACTATTCCCCGGCGATCTTGGACCTGGTTCGCGATCGGCAACTCCACGTGGACGGCTTCAAGCTGTCCCGGGAAGAGACCTTCGAGGAGGACCTCGACGCCATCGGTGATGTCGGCCCGAGCTTTCTCCACTGGAACCACGCGCCCGGCGACCCGATCGACTGGGAGCGCTTCGGCCCCTGGTTGCGGGCGGTACGGCAGCCGGCGGTCAACCTGCACGTCACCCTGGGCAACGACGCGCCGCCCGACGCATGGTTCGAGACGACCTACGCCGCGATCTGCGACCTCAAGGCCGATGTGGCCCGACAGCTCGGGGACGGTGTGACCGTGATCATCGAGAACATGCCGTATCGCGGCGAGGGCGGGCCCCGGCAGCTTCTGTCCCAGCCGTCGACCGTGCGCGAGCTGTGCAGCCGGGCCGACGTGGACCTGCTCCTCGACGTGGCCCACGCGCGGGTGGCCGCCGCGGGTCTGGGTATCCCCGTGCACCGCTATCTCGAGGCCCTGCCCCTGGACCGCGCGTGGGAACTGCACGTCAACGGCCCGCGGGTCGTCAACGGGGTGCTGACGGACCGGCACGAGGAGCTGACGGACGTCGACTACGAGCTGATCTCCTGGCTCGTCCAGCGCAGCCATCCCGCGCAGGTCACCCTGGAATACGGCGGCACCGGCAAGCCTTACGCGCACCAGACCGACCCCGACGCCCTGCGGCGCCAGATCAGTCGCCTGCAGCGGATCCTGGCCGAGGCGGCCTGACCGGCTGCACCGCGGCGTTCGAGACTCGCCGGACCCTCCGGGGTCTTGCCTTTCCAGTTAACGCGTGTATAATGCAATTGCAAGTCAGTTGCATTAGAGGTGAGCGCATGATCAACCTCTGGGACCCGCACATCGGCCTGGCCGTGGGGTCGGTGCTGGCGACGGCGTTCTTTCTGGGCCTGGTGCACGGCATCACGCCCGACGAGCACACCTGGCCCATCACGTTCAGCTACGCCATCGGCAGCTACTCGACGCGCCGGGGACTGTGGGCCGGCATCGTCTTCTCGCTGGCCTTCACGCTGCAGCGGGCGCTGGCCAGCGAACTGGCGTACCTGGCCCTGGACCGGTGGTTCACCTTCGGCTCCGTGGTCGACTATCTGGTCTACGTGGTGGTGGGCGCCGTCATGATCGTCGGCGGGCGCTACGTCTTCCGCGGTCGCCACTGGCACCTGGGCCACTCGCACCCGGCCGGTCCCCCCGACCCCGACGAGGTGCTGCGCGACCCACGGCCCTGGATGCCCGCGGTGCACGGCTTCATCGCCGGCTGGGGCTTTGGCGCCTTCGCGATCATCATCTACACCGTCCTCGCCCCGTCCATGCCCAGCGCCGTCTGGGGCTGGGTGCCGGGCGCCCTGTTCGGCCTGGGGACCATGGCCATGCAGGCGATGATCGGCGCGCTCTTCGGCCGCATCAGCCGCGGTCTGGGTCTGACGCCGGCGGCCGTTCGGGCGGTGGCCCTGACCACCGCCGGCCGCGTCCTGGTATGGGGCGGTTGGGTCTTCATCGCCGGCGGCCTGTTCGGCCTCGCCTTCCCGGGGATCGCCGGGCTCAGCCTGGCGACGGGCCTCGACGTGCACAACCTCGCCCACCTCGGCATCGCCATCGTGCTGGTCATGATCTCGGTGCTGGGCATCGGCGTGACGACCCTGGTGCAGCAGACCCGGCACTGGGCCCGGCAGATGGGCCCGGCCGTGAAGACGGGGGCCGGTGTGTGACGCCCCGGGACGCGTCAGCGCTGGCCGAGGAGCATTTTCGGGCCTGCCTGCGGGCACAGGGCCTCAGGTGCACGCCCGATCGCCTGAACCTCTTCCGGGTGCTGATGGGGGCTGGCCGGCCCCTGTCCCGGCTGACCCTGGTGGAGGCGCTGCGGGCCCACGGCATTCACGCGACCACGGTCTACCGGGCGGTGGAGCAGTTTTCCGCCCTGGGGTGGATCCGCCCGGTGCTCCTGGGCAACGGCATCGCCGGGTATGAGCTGCAGCCGCCGTTCGTCCGACACCACCACCATTTCATCTGCACGCGGTGCGGGACGATCGCGGACCTGCCCGCCGGGGGCGTGGACGCGGTCCTGGAGGCCATGGCGGGCGAGATGCCCGGTGTCCCCGAGGAGCACCGGGTGGACGTGTACGGGACGTGCCACCGGTGTCTGGATCCGCCGGCGCCCTGACGGCGGGTCGGACCCGGGGCGGACGATCGCCGGTACCGCCCCGGAGGTTGCATGGAAAGGAACGGTGTGGACATGGCTCGCACGATCGTGGTCGCACTGGACGGGTCCCCCGTCGCCGAGGAGGCCGTCCCCGTGGCCGCTCATCTCGCGGGAGACCGGGATGGGGTGCTGCTGCTGCTGCGGGTGGTTCCCCCGCCGCCCGCCCAGGTCTGGGAGTATCCCATGATGCCGCTCATGGAGAACCCCGCGGAACTGGAACGCGAGGACCGCGAGGCCGCGGAGAAGTACCTCGAGGCGGTGCAGCGCACGCTGGCGGGACCCACCCGGCTCATGGTGCGCGAAGGCATGCCGGCGGCGGAGATCCTGGCGGCCGCGCGCCAGGTGGACGCCGAGTTCATCGTCATGACCACCCACGGCCGCACCGGCCTCGCGCGCATGGTGATGGGCAGCGTGGCCGACGCCGTGGTGCGGGGCTCGCCGGTGCCCGTGGTCCTCATGTGCCCCCACCGGATCGCCGCCGAGCAGGCCGCCCGGTGACAGCCGCGCCGGGCGGCGCCGCTGCCGGAGATTTCGTCGCCCCGCCCCCTGCGGCGTCCCTGACCGAGGGGCTCGATCCCGCCGAGGTCGCGGCCAGGCAGCGGCAGTTCGGCTACAACGAGATCACCGTCCAGCGCCGCAGCGCCCTGCTCGCCTTTGCCGGGAAGTTCTGGGCGCCGGTGCCCTGGATGCTCGAGGCCGCGTCCATCCTGACCCTGCTCTTGGGCCGGGACGTGGACGCCGTGGTCATCCTGTTCCTCCTCGTCTTCAACGCCATGGTCAGCTTCGCCCAGGAAGGGCGTGCGCAAAAGGCGCTGGAACTGCTCAAGGCGCGCCTCGAGGTGCGCGCCCGCGTCCTGCGGTCGGGAAGCTGGCAAACCGTCGGGGCACGGGAACTTGTGCCCGGCGACGTGGTGCATCTCAGGATGGGGGACGTGGTGCCCGCGGACCTCGCCATCGCCACCGGGTCGGTCCTCATGGACGAGTCGGCCCTCACCGGTGAGGCGGTGCCCGTGGAAAAGGGCCCACACGCGACCGCGTACGCCGCGGCCGTGGTCCAGCGGGGAGAGGCGACGGGCTGGATCACGGCGACCGCCGCCCACACGTACTTCGGCAAGACGACGGAGCTTGTGAACCTGGCCCACACCCAGTCGCACCTCGAGCGCACGATCCTGGGCATCGTCCGCTACCTCCTGATCCTGGACGTGGTCCTGGTGGCGGCGCTCGTGGTGTTCTCGTTCTTCGTGCACGTGCCGTGGGACCTCACGCTGCCCTTCGCGGTCATCGTGCTGGTCGGCTCCGTCCCGGTGGCGCTGCCGGCCACGTTCACCCTCGCCCAGGCCCTGGGCGCCCAGGAACTCGCCCTCAAGGGGGTGCTGGTCACCCGGCTGTCGGCCATCGAAGAGGCCGCCAGCATGGACGTCCTGTGCACCGACAAGACGGGGACCCTGACCGAGAACCGGCTGCGCGTCGCCGCTGTCGTCCCCGTCGCCCCGTTTTCCGAGGCGCAGGTGCTGCAGTGCGCGGGGGCGGCGTCGGACGACGCGACCCAGGACCCCATCGACCTGGCGATCCTTCAGGCGGCCCGGGAGCGGGGCGTCCCCCCGCTCGACCGACTGGACTTCACCCCCTTCGACCCGGCCACCAAGCGCACCGCCGCGCGGGTGGACCACGGGGGGCAGGCCTGGGAGATCATCAAGGGTGCGCCCCAGGTCGTGGCCCAGGCGTGCGTGGCCAACGCTTCCGCGCTGACCGGGAGCGTCGCCGGCCTGGCCGCCCACGGCTACCGCGTCCTCGCCGTCGCCGCCGGCGAGGCGGGCCGGCTCGACCCCGTGGGACTGGTGGCCCTCGAGGATCCTCCCCGACCCGACTCGGCGGCGCTGATCCAAGCGCTCCGGGATCTGGGCGTGAGCACCAAGATGGTGACGGGCGACGCGCCGGAGACGGCCGCCGCCGTCGCCGAGGCGCTCCACATCGGCAGCCGGATGCTTCGCGGCGGGCCCGCCGCGGCGTCGCCCCGCGATCGGCGGGACGACGGGGACGACTACGACGTCTTTGCCGGCGTGTTCCCGCAGGACAAGTACGACCTGGTGCAGCACCTGCAGCGCCGGGGCCACGTGGTGGGCATGACCGGCGACGGCGTGAACGACGCCCCGGCGCTGCGCCAGGCCGAGGTGGGCATCGCCGTCGCCAGCGCCACGGACGTGGCCAAGGCGGCGGCGAGCCTCGTGCTGACCACCCCCGGGCTGACCAACATCGTCGCGGCCGTGGAGTCGAGCCGCAGGATCTACCAGCGCATGCAGACCTACACCCTCAACAAGATCATCAAGACCGTCCAGCTGGCCCTGTTCCTGACCCTCGGCTTTTTCCTCACCCGCCAGTTCGTCACCACGCCGCGTCTGGTGGTGATGCTGCTGTTCGCCAACGACTTCGTCACGATGGCCATCTCCACGGACCGCGTGACCCCCGGGCCGAAACCGGCGCGCTGGGACGTCCGGCGCCTGGTCACCAGTTCCCTGGCCATGGGCCTCATCATGCTCATCGAGGCGTTCGTGGTCCTGGCCGTGGGACGCGACCTCCTCCATGCCGGCTGGTCCCAGGTGCACAGCCTCGTGTTTGTGATGCTGGTCTTCTCCGGACTCGCGACCGTCTTCGTGGTGCGCGAACCCGGCTGGTTCTGGCGCAGCCGGCCCAGTCGCGCCCTCATTCTGGCGTCGCTGGGCGACGTGGGCGCGGTGGCGCTGTTCGCGCGCGTGGGCGTGCTCATGACGGCCGTTGCGTGGAGCCAGATCATCTGGGTCGCGCTCATCGCCGTCGGCTTCATGTTCGTGCTGGACGCCTTCAAGGCGGTCGCGCTGCGGCCGCAGCCGGCGGGATGACGCGCAGGACGCGATCGCGGCAAGGGATTGCAGGCGAAAGGGGTGAAGAGCCGGGTCCGGCGGGGGACCGGGTGTCCACCGGGGCCCCGCCACGGACCCGGCGCCCAGATGGCCCAGGCTTACGATGCGGTGGTGATCGGCGCCGGCGGGGGAGGCTACCCGGCTGCGCTGCGACTGGTCCGGGCGGGCCGGACCGTGCTGATGGTGGATCCCAAGGGCAATCTCGGCGGCAACTGCCTCTTCGAGGGCTGCGTGCCGTCCAAGGCCGTCCGGGAGGCGGCGTCGCTCAAGAGCACCATGGAGAGGGCCGACTTCTTCGGACTTGAGGCGGTCCAGAGTCCCGCGGCATGGAGCCGGGTGGTCGCCTACAAGGACGGCGTCCAGACCCGGCGCTACGCACAGCATCGCCAGGAGGTCGAGCAGGCGCGAGGGCTGACCCTGGTGAGCGGCCTCGCCGGGTTCGTGGACGCGAACCGCGTGCGGGTCCAGGACCTTCTCCGGCAGGAGGAGTTCACGGTGTCGGGCCGGCACATCATCGTGGCCACGGGATCCGAGGCGGCGCACCTGCCCATCGCCGGGTTCGACTCCGCGTGGAACCACCACGACTTTTTCGCGTGGAAGCAGACCCAGCCGACGCTGCCCGAGGACATCGTCATCCTGGGCGGCGGATACATCGGGGCGGAGACCGCCTCCATGCTCGCGGATCTCGGCGTCAAGGTGACGCTGCTGGAACTCATGCCCGAGATCCTCTCGGGCATGGACCAGGATCTGGCGCGTGCGGTCCGCGAGGGGTTGCAGCAACGCGTGACGGTCGTGACCGGGGTGGAGGTGACCGGGATCGAGCCCGACGGCGGGCACGGCTACGTCGTCGCCGGGCGGCGCACCGCGGACGGGACCGCGCTCAGCTACCGTGCCCAGCGGGTCATGGCCGCCGCGGGGCGGGTGCCCCATGTCCCCTCGGATCTCGGACTGGAGCGGGCGGGCGTGGCTTACGACCGCCGGGGTATCGCGGTGGACGCGCACATGCGCACCGGTGTTCCTCACATCCTCGCCCCGGGTGACGTCAACGGAGAGTCGATGCTGTTTCACTCCGCTGTGGCCATGAGCGAGGTGGCGGCCCGGACGATCCTGGAAGGCCCGGAGGCGGGCGCCCCCTGGCTCCGCGACGCGCCCGCCACCGTGTTCACGCGACCCGAGGCCATGACGGTGGGTCTGACCGCAGAAGCCGCCCGGCGGCAGGGCCTGGCCGTGTGGGAAGAGACGCGACCCATGGGAGTGGAGGCGTGGGCCCAGATCCGGGGAGAGACCGAGGGATTCGTCAAGCTCACCGTCGGCCGCGCCACCGGCCGGATCGTCGGGATGCACGCGGTGGGGGTCGACGCGGCGGCCCTGTCGGCGGCCGCGCACATGGCCGTCAGGCTGGGGCTGACGCCGGGGGAGCTGGGATCCATGGTGTTCGCGCACCCGACGCAGTTCGAGGCGCTCGACCGTCTGGCCCGCGGGGCGTCGTCGGATTCCGCCCAATGATCCCGGCACCGCGGCCCCCGCGTCCCGAGAGCGTTGCGGGCCCGATCCGCGTGGGCTAGAGTTGATACCACTTTCCAAGAGCTCGGACAAGCGAGGTGGCGCATCATGCGGCGGGATGTCCGCACGTTGGGCGTGATGGTGGCGCTTCTGACCCCCCTCGCCGGGGAGGCTCGCCTGGACGAAGCGGCCATGGAGCAGCTGGTGCAGCGGGTCGTCGTCGGCGGCGTCGACGCCATGGTGGCGCTCGGATCCACCGGCGAGTGCGCGTCGCTCTCGCTTCGCCTGCGGCGAGAGGTGCGCCGCCAGGTGATCGCGTGCTCCGGAGGAGTCCCGGTCATCTGCGGGGTGATGGGCACCAGCCTCGACGAGATCCAGGCGGAGGTGGACCGCTCCGCCGAGGACGGCGCGGACGCGGTCCTGGTCGCCCCGCCCTTCTACTACGTCACCGGCGCACCGGGCGTGGAGGCGTTTTTCGAGCGGGTGGCCGACCTCAGCGCCGTGCCCGTGATCCTCTACAACATCCCGGCGCTGACCAAGATCGCCCTGGCCCCCGAGAGCGTTCGCCGGCTCTTCCTGCACCCTCGCATCGCGGGGATCAAGGACAGCAGCCGGGACTACGACCGGACCCAGAGCCTGGTCCGGCTGGCCCGGGAGCACCCGGACCGGGGCGTGTGGACCGGTGCGGACACGCAGGTGCTCGGGGCGCTGGCCGCGGGCGCGACCGGCTCCATCACCGCTGGAGCCAACCTCGTGCCGTCGTGGATCCGCGAACTCGCGAACGCGATGGCCGCCGCGGATCTCCCGCGGGCGCGACGCATCCAGGACGCACTGGCCGCTCTGGCGGGCGCCTGCCGCCGCGGTGTGTCCCCGGCGGGATGGAAGGCCGCCCTGGCGGGCACGGGAATCGGCACACCCCGGATGGCCCCGCCGCTGACCGCGCTCGACCCGGAAACGGCGGCGGCCGTCCAGCGCGACGTGAAGGAACTCATCGCCCGCACCGCGCTCGACGACGCGTCCTTGTGACGCGCCTGCGGGTCAGTCGTCGCGGAAGCGCTCCTCCTTCCACGGATCCCCCCGCATGTGATACCCGTTGACCTCCCAGAATCCCGGCTCGTCATGCTCCAGGTACGTGATCCCCGTCACCCACTTGGCGCTTTTCCAGAAGTAAAGGTGCGGAACCACGAGGCGGATGGGGCCGCCGTGCTCGCGCGACAGCGGGACGCCGTCGTGATGGGTGGCGAAGAGGACCCCCGGTGCCCTGAGGTCGTCCACGGGCAGGTTGGCCGTCCAGCCGCCGACGGCGCGCACCAGCGCGAACCGCGCCGTGGGCAGAAGCTCGAGCCTCGCCTCGAGCGCGCCGTAGGGCACCCCGCGCCAGACGTTGTCGAACCGGCTCCAGCCGGTCACGCAGTGCACGTCGCTCGTCGACTGCGTCTCGCCCAGCGCAAGGAACTGCGCAAAGGACCACTCCGCGACCTGGCGCACGGCCCCGTCCGCCCGAAAGCGCCAGGTGGCCGGGTCCACGCGCGGAACCAGGCCGTAGTGCAGCACCGGCCAGCCCGAGGTCAGCCGCTGGTTGGGGGGGAGACGATCCCGCACGGCGGTCCCTCCCTTGAAAAAGGGTCCGAGGCAAGGCGCCTCGGACCCGATGCGAAGTCGGTCTCAGCAGTTGCTGGCGCTGGCGGCGTGCCCGTCGGTGTTGAAGGAGTGCCCGCACCCGCACGTGGAGCGGGCGTTGGGGTTACTGATGTGAAATCCGCTCCCGGTGATGCCCTCGGCGTAGTCGATGACCGCGCCGCGCACCAAAGGCGCGCTCTCCTCGTCCACGAAGACACGCAGGCCCTGGGTCTCCACGACCTCGTCGCCCTCCTCGGGCGCCTCGGCAAAGGCCATGCCGTAACTGTACCCGGCGCAGCCGCCGCCGGTCACGTACAGGCGCAGCCCATACCCCACTCGGTCCTCGCCCTCGAGCATCTCCTGGAACTTGGCCGCGGCTTGCGGCGTCAGCTGAACCACGACAATCACTCCTTGCTCGGATGGTCCCCGCAGCCGTCATTCGTCGCGTCTTGAAAATTCCACGGCTCGCCGCTCAAGTCCAGCGTACCATGAAGCCAGTGCACGATGCAACCTCACGCCGGCGCGCCGCCCGCCAGGCGGTGCACCTGCGCGATCTCTGCGGCGTACTCGTCCTCGCGGTCCACCGGCGTCTCCACGATGATGGGCCGCTCGCGGAACGCGGGGGTGTGCAGGATCCGGGTCATCCCCTCCACCCCGATCGCTCCCTGGCCGATGCGGGCGTGCCGGTCGCGACGCGACCCCATGGCGCCCATGCTGTCGTTGAGGTGCACCACCCGGACCCGCGCCCAGAAGGCGGGGTCGCGCACGCCGGGAGCGCGCTCCGGGGCCATGGGGTCGAGAACGCCGGCCGCGAAGGCGTGGCATGTGTCGTAGCATATGCCCAGCCGCTGCGGGCTTTCGTCCATGAAGCCCATGAGTTCGTCGGGATCGGTCCCGAGTTCGGTGCCCTGGCCCGCCGTGTTCTCGAGCAGGAGCGTCACGTCGGGGAAGTCGGCCTCGTGGAGCACCTGCGCCACCGCCTCGCGCATGATGCGCTCTCCCTCGGCCTTGCCCAGCGAGGTGTACTTCCCGCAGTGCACCACCACGAACGGCGTCCCACGCGTGTGGGCGAATTCCAGTTCCTGCACCAGCGACGCGACCGCCACCGCGCGCATCTCGTCATCGGCGGCGCACAGGTTGATGAGGTACGCCGCATGCACGACGGTGAGAAGGCCCCGCTCACCCACGAGCGCCCGACCCCGCAGGGTATCCTCGGGATCGGGCGGCCGGCTGGGCCTGAGGGACCTGGGGTTCTTGCCGAAATACTGGAACGCCGTGGCGCCCAGGAGCGGCGCCTTGCGGGCCGCACCCGCAAATCCCTTGGCGACGCTGAGGTGACAGCCGACCTGCACGCGCAACCGTTCCCTTCCACGCGACCGCTTGCGGTCTCCTGCGCCCTCGCGGCCGCGACGCGCCGGGGTCGAAGCGGCCCCGACCCCGACGGCGCGGCGCGACGGGTGCCCTCGGGACGGGGCGTGTCCACCCCGCGCCAGTGATCCCAGGCGACTTGCGCCGCCACGGGGTGTGGGTACCCGTCGTCCGCTCAGCCGGCGGCCCGCCGCCGCGCCGCCGGGCACGCACGTGACAGGAGGCGTTGGCTCCGGCGGGTGTCAGATGACCTGGACCAGCAGCCAGAGGATGACGCCGAACAGGATGATCGCCACCAGGATGACGTTGAACGCCGTTCGCACGTCGAGCGGCATGGTGCTCGCGGCCAGAGCCGGTGACGAGGAGAGGACTGCCAGCAGAAAGGCCAGGACCCCGGCCCAGCGCTTCACGGAACCACCTCCGAATCTGGCGAACATTGTACCATCGCCTTGCCGGGTTTTGAAGTGGCGCCGGCGCATCCGTGCCGGTCCGCCCCTCGGCCGGCACGGTTGTCACATCCGTGTCACACTTTCCCTCTAATGTGGAAGGGAAATCGGAGTTCCGCTGGGGGGCGGGCCCGGGGGAGGCGCGGCGATGGTGGTGTTCCGGCATTCGTCACGGGCGCCTTGGATCGTGGGCGCCATCGCGCTGGGTGCACTCTTCGCGGGTGGCCGGCTGCTCTTCGCGGGCCACGCCGCCGTGAAGCACGGCCACGCCCCCCCGGCGGTGGCGGTCACCGTGGCGCCGGTGACCGCGACCACCATCCATGAGACCCTGAGCCTCGTGGGCAGCGTGGTGGCCCGCAGCACCGTGGCCGTGGTGAGCGCCGAGAGCGGCCACGTGGACCGGATCCTCGCCCACATCGGCGAGCGGGTGCACCGGGGACAGCTGCTCGCCGTGGTGGGCTCGAGCACCG
>JAJZYS010000057.1 GCA_021797925.1 Bacillota bacterium | reverse complement strand
GCTCCGGGGCGTCGCCGGTCCCGCCGCGGTCGTCGTCTCGCCACCTTCTCGGGTGGCGGCACGGGGCGCGTCCGTGAAGGGCCGGGCGGCTCCCGATCCCGTGGGCCGCGGTCCGGGCGCTCGGCCAGCGTCGCGTCAGTTCCGGGCAGGCGCCCGGATCGCTCGACGGGTCCAACGGCACGTCCGGTGCGAGCAGCGGGACGTGCGGCCGGAGAACCTCATGGGCTCCCTCCTCCCTCTTCGGTCGGGTCGACCCGTTCGGGCGTACGGGTGTGCGCGACCAGGCGAGCGGCGTGGCGGGTGGGACGCGTCGGCGTGCTCAGCAGCCGGCTGACGACGGCGCTCGCGAGCCGGTCGGGGGAGCGCTGCGGACCCGCCAGCGCGTCGAGGCCCTCGGTGCCTGCGCGGCAGCGTCCCCAGGGGGTGATGGTTTCCTGCTGCTCGGGCCGCAGGTGCAGGCAGCCTCGCGAGCGCCGAAGCCAGGCTCTGGCCACGGGGTCGTCGGAGTCCACGAGCCACGAGACGGCGTCGGAGGCGTGGATCGCCGCCCCCACCGCGGCGTCGTGAACGTCGGGGCCGGCCGAGATGAGGACCCAGGCGCCGCGACCGCCGGCGATGAGTTCCTCGAGGCGGTCCGCCGTCACTTCGTCTCGGCGGGCAGGGGAGAAGAGCCCCGGCATCAGCCGCAGCGGTCCCGCGTCGACGCTCACGGCGTGGCGCAGGCCCTCGGCCGGCCCGTCGGCGAGGACGTTCTCGAGGGCATGGGGCCACGCGGCGTGCCCGTCGCTGCCGAGAAGCACGGCGGTGAGCGCGGACGTCCCCAAGTCCCAGTCGACCAGCACCGGCACCATGGCGGTCGCGCCGTGCAGCTCCTGGGCCACCCTGACCATGAACCCGGCGGTCTCTCGGCCCCAGCGCGGGGCGATCCAGGTGATGCATCGGCCGGCGGGAGCCAGCCGGACGGCCGCCGCCAGCGCCTCGAGGAGCTCCTCCCCGCTGAACGCGCCGCGCAAGAGACGCATGGGGCCGAGATGCCCCTCCCGGCGCACAGCCGTGTCGAGCGCCGGCTCGTCGGGCGCGAGGTACACGATGGGCAGGGCGGGCGCCTGGGTGCGGATGCGCCGCAGCTGCGCCAGGGGATCGGCGAATCCGGGCAGGTCGCGGTTGAGCAGCAGCACGTCCAGGCCGGGATCGGGCAGCACCTGGAGGAGATCGCGCAGGCGATGCGCCGTACCGACGACCTGAAGGTCCGCGACCGCGGCCAGGTAGCGCTCGATGGCGCCCCGGTCCGTGGGGCTGTAGGACGCGGCGAACACGCGCATCACGGCGTCCCCTCCGGAAGGAGGTAGAGGTGACCGTAGGTGAGGGCCTGGGCCAGTCGCAGCGACTGGGCCAGGTCCACGGCGAGGAGCACCCCACCGGTGCTGCTCGCGCCCAGGATCGAGGACGACGGGGCGTAGGTGCCCAGGACCATAAGGCGCCGGGCCAGCACCCGGACCGGCCCGGTGGCGGTGAGCGTGCCCTCGGCGAGGACCCTGTCGCCGGCGGCGAGGGCGATCCCGGCGGGACCCGCCCCGGGGGCGTTGAAGGTGAGCAGGCCACGCCGCACGAGGCTCGGAGGACGGGTCAGGTCCACGCTCAGCAGCGCCGTCCCCGGCACGATCGTTGTGGCCGCGACGTTGCCTGCGACGGCGGAGATCCTGCGCACGTCCAGGGCCAGCGCGTCGCGTCGGCTGATGCGCAGGTGGCGGAACATGCCGGGCGCCAGGGGGGTGCCCGCCCGGATCCAGCGGCGGGCCGCGACCACCTCGACCGTCCCCTCCCAGCTGCGAACCGAACGGACGACGAGGCCCAGGCCGGCGACGAAGAGGAGCGTCGCCAGCCACGCCTGCCACCCGCGGATCACGAGGTCACCGGCGCGGGAGCGACCGACGCCGCCGGGGCGATGAGCGCCAGTTCGTCGCCCTGGGGCCGGATCTGGACCGGCGAGCGATAGGGGCCCGCCAGGAGCAGCCCCCGGCCCACGGGCTGGTGGACGATGTGCTGCTGCTCGAGGCGCGAGAGCTTGAGCACGTCGGCCAGCCGCGGCACGTCGGCCGGGCTCTGGTTCAGGAGCACGACGAAGCCTCCTCCGGCAAGGATCGTTCGCCCGTCGAGGCCGTCGAGAAAGTCGCCCACGCTCTGCGTGATGCCGGTGACCTGGGCTCCCCACTTGCGGGCCCGCTTGAGCAGCGTGAGAAAGTACGCCCGGGTCGCGGGGTGGCGGAGCAAGAGGTGGACCTCGTCGACGGTGATGAGCGTGGGGCGCGCGCCGCGATTGTCCCGCAGGCGGGTCCACACGTGTTCGAGAAGGAACGGCAGCACGAGCGGCAGGGTGTCGGGGTCGAACCGGTGCAGGTCGAACGCCACCGCGTGGGGCAACTCCTCGGGGGTCGATTGCGCCGCGAACATTCCCAGCGAACCGTGGACGTAGTAGTCCAGGGATCGGTGGAGCGGCGCTCCGCCGGACGAGGCGAGCACGTCCACAAGGTGCGCCAGCGTCGCCGTCGGTGACGGGTGCCGGCGGTAGGTCTCGAGGATGGCCCCGTCCAGCGTGGAGCGATCCTCGGGCCGCAGGGGGCCGATGAGGGGCTCGAGGAGCGTGACCAGCGTCGCGCTCTTGGCCTGCGGCGTCAGGGCGTTGGGCCCCTCTCCCAGGTCCATCACGTTGAGCCGCTCCGGGCTGCCGGGCGCCAGGTCCAGGTGGTGGCCGCCCAGCCGCCCGATGAGGGGTCCGTACTCCCCCTCGGGATCCACCACCACCACGTCGGCGTCCGTGACCGCGCAGGTCCGGAGGATCTCCAGCTTGGCCAGGGTGGACTTCCCGGATCCCGAGGTCCCCAGGAAGAAGCCGGCCGGGTGCTCCAGCTCTCCGAAGCGCGCCACCGACACGTCGGAACGGTCCACGGGGTGCAGACCGTAGTGGACGGCGCCGGCTCGCGGCCGGCGGGTGGCAGCGGCGAGGGGGAGCATCCGGCACGTGGCCTCGGTGGGCAGGTGGCGCCCCACGCGCAGGAGCCGGCCCTTGCCGGGGAGCATGGCCTCGAGCGCTTCCAGCTGGCCGAAGTACGCCAGATGGCACGAGAAGAGCTCCTGGCGCAGCCTCAGTTCCAGTTCCGCCCCCAGCGCGGCCGCCTCGGCCTCGTCCCCCGCGTCCAGGGCCATCACCGCCTCCACGGTGAACAGGCGGGTTTCGCCTCCGTGCAGCCTTCGCCGCAGGGCGTCCGCGTCTTGCAGCGCCTTGGGCAGCCTGAAGTCCTCCTGGGCTCCCACCAGCCGGGCCTGGGCCCGGCTGCCGTGAAAGTCGCGAATCCGACGGCTCAGGAGCGCGATGGCCTCGGCGACCGCCACGGGATCGATCCGGATGGACAGCGTCAGGGGGAGGCTGGAGAAGCCGAGACTCCTCAGGGCCATGCGGGGGAAGCTGCTGGGAAACGCGTGAAGGTAGTACAGCCGCCGGATGCGATCGTGCAGCTCAAGACGGTCAGGCCGGGCGAAAAGCGCCGGCCCCATGACGAGATCCGCGGACCACTGGGCCCCGGCGCCGAGACCCGGCCCCGCCCATCCGTCCACGGGCGCGTCGGGTGAAGGCGCACAGGCCCCGAGCACCTCGGCCAGGAACCCGACGAGCGCGCGGTCCGTCAGGGGCTCGCACCAGGCCGCCCCGGCGGCGAGCAGCGCCGTCCGGGCGGCTTCGGTCCGGCTGGACCCGTCCGCCGCCCTCGCGGCGCCCCGGGCCCCGGTGGTGTCCACGACGAGGAACGCCTGTCGCTGCACCGCGCTGTTCTCGCCCGCGGGCCGGATCATCAGCAGCCACTGGATGGAATGGGTGAGCGCGTTGAGCCAGCCGCCGACGCCGCGGGTCCAGGCGACGAGCGCTTCGGGGTCGAGCAGGTCGATGCCGGCCGGGCCCACGGACAGCACCTCGCAGGAACGGCCGTTGGCCCAGCGGATCCGGCCGTCGAGGATCGTGTCCAGTCCCAGCCACCGGCGGTGGCCGATCGAGCGCAGGCGAGGCAGTTGCACGCGGTTGCCCCCTCATGGCTTCAAGTAGCGCACGTGCTGGCGCGTCAGGCACCAGCGCAGGACGAGCAGAAACCAGTGCATGAGCCGTCGATCCTGCCAGCGTAGGAAGAGCCCCCCGGCCAGGAGTCCCTCGGGCACCAGGACCCGGACCGCGGCGCCGGCCCCCGGTTCCCCGTGCAGCGCCCAGACGGCGTAAAGGGCCCCGGCGAGGACGAACGGCAGCTCGAAGGCCGTCAGGCCGGCCCACACCGGCTCCTCGAGGTGCAAGAACGCCTCCGGAACCTCGATCTCCGACCCGGCGTCCTTCTCGGCCATGGCTACAGCACGCCCCTGGCCGCCACCAGGGCCGCCACCCAGGGGGACGCGGGCGCGCTGCGGGCTCCGAGCTGGCGCATCCAGGCGGGAATGCGCACCATGACGTAGAGCAGCGCCAGGGTGAAGAAGGCGCTCTCGGGGAAGGCGTCGCCGCCGGGGAGGGCGACGCTCTGCATCAGGAGCAGGACCAGCGCCTGGGCCGCCTGGGTGAACGTCACGGCGATCAGCTCCCAGAACCAGGATCGGAAGAAGACGGTGGTTTCCGGCAGGGTGATGGAAGCCATGGCCAGGGGCGCCGCCGCGGCGAGGGCGTAGAGCTCCATGAGCCGGACCAGGTACGTCACGAGCCACACCATGGCCAGGACGGCCGTAGGCAGCCAAAGGAGGAGGATCGCCAGGATCCCGCCGTTGAGCAGCGGGGGAAAGCTCGGAAGCGAGACCGCCCGGGCGAACGCCTCGATCAGGCGGTCGTTGAAGGTGATCACGGCCTGTACCAGGCGCAGCGACCCCATGATGCCGACGACCGACAGGCCCCACCGCACCAGGAGATCCCGCAGTGCCAGCCCGCCGAACAGCTCGGCTCCCGCCCCCACCCTGAGCGCCCCCACGCAGAAGAGCAGTGCCGAGGATCCGGCCGCCGCGGCGACGGTGGCCGCCCACACGCGGTGGACCGCGGGGTCGGCGGTGATCCGCCCGGTGTGGAGGAAGAAGAGGCCCACGAGCCCGTACGCGTGGAGAAACCACGCTCCCGGGTCGAACACCTTGAGCAGCCAGGTCATCAGGAGAGGGGGCTGGGCACGTTGGCCCAGCCGTAGACGATGTTGATGAGATCGCGCGCGAACAGCACCAGCACGAGGCCCGCACCCACCATGGCCAGCTGCCGCCAGCCGCGGGCACGCTGGTTCGGGTTGTCCCCGGAGGACCAGATCAGGAAGGCCGCGTATAGGATGAACAGGACCGAAGCCAGACCGAGCCAGGTCTGGATCTGGGTGATGGCGTGCTGCAGGAACCCGCTGATGGACAACCCTATCACCTGCCCAGATTATCCAGTTGGCGGGTGATCAGGAGATTCCTGCTAAACCTATGTGTGCGTGCGCCGGAGCGCAGGGCCCCCGCGGAACCTCCCGCGCCGCGTCCCGGCCCGCGGCCAAGGGGCTCGTTCAGGAGGGTGCGGCGCCCCGTGAGGGTTCACGAGCTCAGGACGCCCCTCTCTTCGGAGCCGAGCCGCCCCGGGGCGTCGGGTCACCTGGGGCCACAGGCCATGGCCGCGTCGAGCCGGGGCCGCTCGCGGATCAGGACGGCGGTGCCGCCGAGCAGGATCAGCGCCGCCAGGAAGAAGGGCGCCCGGGTCCCCGCGGCGACGGCCAGGGCGCCGGAGGCCACCGGGGCCAGCGCCGCCCCGGACCAGCGCAGAAAATTGTAGGCGCCCGAGGATATGGAGCGGCTGAAGGGCGACACCTCGATGGCGAGCGTCGTGAAGAGCGCGTTGGCGATGCCGCAGAAGAACCCCGAGGCCACGATGAGCGCCACCACGGCTCCCGTGGGGCGCACCAGGCCCACCGCGGCGAAGAGGGCCATGAGGCAGACCAGGTCGCCCGTCAGCATGCGCGTGGGCCCCCACCGATCCCGGAGCACGTTCACCACCCATACCGAGCTGACGGCCACGAGGGCGCCCCAGGCGAAATAGGTGACGCCCAGGGTGACGGCGCCCAGGTGCAGGGCCAGCGGCGAGTACGCCAGGATGGTGAAGAACCCGTAGGAGTAGCTGAGGCCCACCAGCGCGTTGACCAGCACCAGCCGGTGCTTGAGCGCGCCGAGCATGTCTGCGAATCCGCGCGGATCCTCCCGCCGGCCCAGGTCGCGCACGCTCAGGTACGTGGCGGTGAACGCGGCGGCCATGAGGACGGCGGTCCCGAAGAAGGGATCGCGCCAGCTGATGGATCCGAGGAACCCGCCCAAGAGCGGGCCCGAGGCGATACCCAGTCCCAGGGCGGCCTCATACAGCGTGATGGCCTGGGCCACCGTGCCCGCCGAGGCGCCCACGATGATCGACAGCGCCGTCGAGGTGAACATGGCGTTGCCGAAGCCCCAGCCGCCGCGGACCGTGGCCAGCATGGGGATGCCGTTGGAGAGCCCGGAGAGGGTGGAGAACACCACCACCACGCCCAGCCCCAGCAGCATCGTGCGCCGGCCGCCCAGCCGAGTGGCCAGGACGCCCGAGACGAGCATGGTCAGGGCCATCACGGCGATGTACGTCGTGAAGAGCATCTCCACCTGGGGAGGGGACGCGCCCATCGCACGGCCGATGACGGGGAGGATCGGGTCCACGACGCCGATGCCCATGAACGCGATCAGCGTCGCGAAGGCGGTGGCGATCACGGCCCTCGGCGGGCGGTGCCGGCCGGGGGTCGGATCCGCGGGGATGTGGGCCAACGGGTGGGATACCTGCCTTCGGGTTCGAGTGGAGCGCGGTGGACGGCCCGCGCGTCTTAGGGCCGGCCGGGATGCCCGCGGCGGGAGCTTGCGCCCGGGAAGCATTCTCCGCGGTGACCCTCGAACCTGGCGGGTTCCCGCCCCGCTGCGGTGAACCCTTCTCGCCCGGGGACGGAACGGCGCTCGCCCCGGCGGGGGCGGGCGCCCACGGGCATCGGCTCAGCGCCGTCTCGCCCTGGCTAGGACACTCCGGACTTGAACGCCATGATCCAGATCGACATGCCGATCATCCCCAGGGCGGTGAAGAACGCCAGGGCCAGGGGAACGATCTGCCAGCTGAGGCCGCGGCTCTCGCGCAGGTGCATGAACACGCCCAGCTGCAGCGCCGCCTGGCCGGCCGCCATGGCCAGGATGGCGGCCACGAGGAACTGGGGCGCCAGCACGTGGCGCACCACCGAGAAATACGCGCCGAGCGTGAGCACCAGCGAGCCGCCGTACCCCCACACCTGGATCCACGGAAACCGCTCCTCGGCGAAGCGGGGTCGAAGGAACGCCAGGGCTCCCTCGGCTTCCGCCTCCTCGGACTCGGGGTCCGCGCGGTTGATCAGGGGCTCCGCCACCGTCACCCACCTCCTCTCCGGCGACTAGGCGATCTTGCCCATCAGATAGACGACCGTGAAGATGAACACCCAGACCACGTCGAGAAAGTGCCAGTACAGCGAGAAGGTGTACAGCTTGCGCGCCGTCACCGGCGTCAGGCCCCGGCGCGCCAGCTGCACCAGCAGGGTCACCGCCCACAGGATCCCGAAGGAGACGTGCGCGCCGTGGGTGCCCACCAGCACGTAGAACGCGGAGAGAAAGGCGCTCTGATGCCAGGTGGCGCCGAGGGCGGCGTACGACGCGAACTCGTGGATCTCCAGGAAGACGAACGCGGCTCCCAGCGCCAGCGTGGCGATGGTCCACGCCATGACCCCGCCCGGGCGGCCCTTGCGCATCTCGTAGATCGCGATGCCCACCGTGAAGCTGCTGGTCAGAAGCAGCAGCGTCTCCAGCAGGGCGGGCCCGAAGTGAAAGAGCTCAAGCGGCCCCGGGCCCGTGGCGACCCTCGGCCGGTAGACCGCGTAGGCGGAGAACAGGCTCGCGAAGATCAGCACGTCGGTCACCAGGAACATCCAGAACCCGGTGATCTTGACGCTTTCCTGCTCGTCGGACAGCTCCAGGGGAAGGTCCTCGCGCCTGCCCGGCTCCGGCGCCAGTTCGAGGCTCATGCCCTGAGCCTCCCCAGCGCGACCTCGGTGCCGCGGATGAACGCGGCGTCCACGCGCTTGGGGCCGCGGTAGTCAAACCCCACGGCCACGAGGCACGCGGCCACGCCCGCGAACCCGAGTCCGGCGATGATCCACCAGGAGAACACCATGCCGAAGCCGACCACGAAGAAGCTCAGCCCCAGGAAGAACGGGAGCGAGGAATTGCGCGGCAGCTCCAGATCGTGCACGTCGCGCACGGTGAGGCTGTTGGCCAGGGTCTGGCCCTTCTCTTTCATGTCCCAGTACGCGTCACGCTCGTATACCACGGGGATGCGGGCGAAGTTGTACTCTGGCGCGGGGGAGGGCAGGGCCCACTCCAGGGTGCGGCCGTCCCACGGGTCGCCGGTGAGGTCGCGCTCGCCGTTGCGCATGCTGTACACGATGTTGTAGACGAGCACGAGGAAGCCCGCGCCCATGACAAAGGCGCCGAGCGTGGAGATGACGTTGAGGGTGTGCCAGCCGTAGCCGAGGGGGTAGGTGTACATGCGGCGCGTCATTCCCTTCAGGCCGAGGAGGTACTGGGGACCGAAGGTGATCCAGAAGCCGGTGAGAAACAGCCAGAACGCCCACTTGCCCTGCCGCTCGTCGAGCTTGCGGCCGAACATCTTGGGCCACCAGTAGTACATCCCCGACAGCAGGCCGAAGAGGGTTCCGCCGATGAGCACGTTGTGAAAGTGGGCCACCAGGAAGTAGCTGTTGTGGAACTGGTAGTCCGCCGGGATGGTGGCCAGCATGATGCCCGACGCGCCGCCGACGACGAAGGTGGGGATGAAGGCCAGCTGGTACAGCATGGCCACCGTCGTGCGGATGCGCCCGCCCCACATGGTGAAGATCCAGTTGAAGATCTTCACGCCGGTGGGGATGGCGATCAGCATGGTGGACAGGCCGAAGAACGCGTTCACCGTCGGCCCTGCGCCCATGGTGAAGAAGTGGTGCACCCAGGTCCCGTACGCGAGCAGCATGATCGCCACGATGGAGAGCACCATCGTCTCGTATCCAAACAGGCGTTTGCGAGAAAAGGTGGGCACCACCTCGGAGAATATGCCGAACGCGGGCAGCACCACGATGTAGACCTCGGGATGGCCGAACAGCCAGAAGAGGTTCACGTACATCATGGGCATGCCGCCATGTCCCAGCGTGAAGAAGGACGACCCGAAGAGCCGGTCGATGAGGCTCATCAGCAGCGCCACCGTCAGCGGCGGAAAGGCGAAGAGGATCAGGGTCGAGGTGGCGAGCGCCGACCAGACGAACATGGGCATCTTCATGAGCGTCATCCCCGGCGCGCGCATGCGCAGCGAGGTCACGACGAAGTTGATCCCGGTCATGGTCGTGCCGATGCCGGCGATCAGCAGCGAGAGGAAGTAGAAGTTCTCGCCCGGACCGGGGTTGAAGACCCGTTCCGTCAGCGGCGGATACGCGGTCCAGCCCGCATTGGGCGAGCCGCCGATGACAAAGGACATGTTGAACAGCAGCGCTCCGAAGGCGAACAGCCAGAAGCTCATGGCGTTCAGCCTCGGGAACGCCACGTCCCGCGAGCCGATCATGAGCGGGATCACCGCGTTGAAGAGGGCGAAGATGAAGGGCATCGCCATGAAGAAGATCATGATGGTGCCGTGGGTGGTGAAGACGGCGTTGTACTCCGACGCGCTGATCACCGGACTGCCCGGCAGGGCGAGATTGGTCCGGATCATGAGGGCGTCCACGCCCCCCCGGAACAGCATGGCGATGGCGGCGATGAGGTACATGACGGCGATCTTCTTGTGGTCCACGGTCGTCAGCCACTCGGTCCACAGGTGCCGCCACTTGTGCCGTCTGGTCATGACCACCATGATGATCACGCCGGTGGCGAGGATGAGCACGTCCGCCCCGACTTCCGTGGGACGCAGCACGTCGGGCGGGAACAGGGTGTGCAGCAGGTAGCGGGCAAACGGGGGCACGCGGAATCACCTCACGGGGGACGTCTAGTTGGCCTGGGGATCGTTGTGCATCACCATGTACATGCCGCCCGCGAGGGTGAAGCCATGGTGGACGGACGGGAACGTCGCGGCGGGATAGCCCCCGTACGTCTGCTCGGCCACGGTGTCAAAGCGCAGCAGCCGGCGGTAGTCGGCGAGGGTCATGACCGGGACGCGGCGGCGGACCTCGTGGACCCAGCGGTCGAAGGCGGCGGGGGGCATGGCCCTCACGGCGAAGAACATCTGCTCGAAGTCATGCCCGGAGAACTGGCCGCTGTGCCCCCAGTAGACGCCCGGCCGGCCGACTTCGAGCCACAGCGGCAGCACCCGGCCGGGCATGGTGTACTCCATGCCCCCGAGCTGGGGAATCCAGAAGGTGTTCATGGGCGAGTTCGCCGTGAGCTCGAAGAGGACCGGCTTGCCGGTGGGGATGTCCAGGTAGTTGACCGTGGCCACGTGCTGCCCCGGGTACTCGAACAGCCACTTCCAGTTCAGGGAGGTGACGTCGACCACGAGCGGATCCCGGTGCGCGGGCAGCCGCGCCAGGGAGTAGGTGAGGCGCACGGTGGGGATGGCGATCACGGTCAGGATGACCGCCGGGATGACGAACCAGGTCGCCTCCATCCACTTGTTGCCGTGCCAGTTGGGGCGGTACGGAGCGCGGCTGTGGGGCCGGTCCCGAAAGCGTACGATGGCGATGGCGAAGAGGACGAACACCGCCAGGATCACGGCCCCCATGGCGACGCCGGCGAGGACCATGAGGTGAAGCTCGCTTCGCCCCACGGGACCCACCGGGTGCAGGACGACGTACTGCGGATCCTGGGCGGGCCGGGGGAGGGGCGTCCCCCGGATCGAGGCGACAAGCGCGGGAACGGCCCGCGCGAACGTGGATGCGCGCATACGCAGTCACCTCTTGTGAACCTGAGCACATGCGATCGCCGAAATTGTGAACCAAAGCACATGCCACCCCGCCACAGTAGATCTTTCGCCGATGAATGTCAACCTCCGGGATCAAGTGCAAAAGCTTCATGCAAGTATGTGATGTACAAACGGCATGAGCTGTCCAGATCGTCGCGACAAGTCCGGCATTCACGTCCCGCCGGGGCGCGCTTGTCGAAAAACCTGACATGTCTTTGCCCGTACATGCCGACGAGGTTGACTCGGCGTGTGTCATGAACCACGGAGGGCAGGCGCCATGGTGGCGCGCGCGCGTCCAAACGAAGCCGCACCCGCGCCCCGGCGATCCGGTCGTGCCCGAAGTGTGTGGCACGCGGGGCGCGGTGCGTGACCCCCGTCACCGTGGTGACGGTCGCGGACGATCAGACTGAGGGTGCCATCCGCGAAAGGAGATGCCGCCCTTGGCCACCCAAGTCCTGGACGTTCGCCCGCTGCCGCCGGCACGCCGGCACGCCGCCATCTTCGAGCGGTGGCGGCGCCTGCCGGTGGACGCGGCGTTCGAACTCATCAGCGATCACGACCCGCTGCCGCTCTACTACCAGTTCCAGGCGGAGCAGGCCGGCAAGTTCACGTGGAGCTACGTGGACCGGGGACCGGACACCTGGCGCGTCCGCATCGGCCGCCAAAAGGCGTGAGCATCGCCCCGGCGCTGCGTTGAGCGCTCCCCTCGGCCGCGACCGGTGTCGCGGCGTCAGCGCAGGGTCGAGGGGAGGAGGTGGCCGAAGCGCTCCCGCTTGGCGTTGAGATAGTTCCGGTTGTGCGGGTTGACCCCGGCCAGGAGCGGGAGCACCTCCACCACCTCGATGCCCAGCGCGGACAGTGCCCGCACCTTGTCGGGGTTGTTGGTGAGCAGGCGCACGCGGCGCGCCCCGAGATCCGCGAGGATGTGGGCTGCCGCCTCGTAGGTGCGGGCGTCGGGCGGATAGCCCAGGGCCACGTTGGCGTCGTAGGTGTCAAGTCCCCGGTCCTGCAAGGCATAGGCCTGGATCTTGGCCTCGAGCCCGATGCCGCGGCCCTCCTGCCGGAGGTACACGAGGACCGCGTCGTCGCTGCGGCCCAGCCGCTCGAGGGCGGCGTCGAGCTGGGCGCCGCAATCGCAGCGCAGGGAGGAGAAGACGTCGCCGGTGAGACACTCCGAGTGGACCCTCACCAGCACCGAGTCAGGTCGCGACGGGTCGCCGCGCACCAGGGCGACGTTGGCCTCGCCGCCGTCGGGCGAGGGATACGTCCGGATCCGGAACTCGCCGAACCGGGTGGGAAGGAGCGCCTGCGGGCCGACCCGGGCGTCGACGGGCACGGCGGCAGCGGACAGGGAAGCGGACGACAAGGGGATCGCCTCGATCCGGTGCAGATTCGTAGTATTGAACGAGACTACGCATCATGGTAATCTGAGGGCACGACGACGTCAAGAGCAGAGGTGCCCCGATGAACGAGATCGAGTCCCTGCAGGCCCTGGGGTTCACCGGCACGGAGGCCCGTCTGTACGCCACCCTGGCGCGCCACGGGTCCCTCACCGGCTACGAGGCGGCGCAGCGCGCCGGCGTGGCGCGGGCGAACGCCTATCCGGCCCTGGACCGCCTGATCCGGCGCGGCGCCGTGCGGGCGGGGGCGGCGGGACGATCCACCCGGTACGAGGCGGTGCCGGTGTCCGAGTACGCCGATCAGCGGGTGCGCCAGCTCCGCGAGGCGGCGCGGCGGCTCGAGGAGGCGCTGGTACCCTCCGGCCCGAGCGCGACGGCGTCCGCCGGCCGTGGGCCCGACGCCCTCCTGGCCAAGGGGACGGCGCTGCTGGAGCACGCGCGGACCAGCGCGCACCTGACCCTGGTGCCCAGGGCGGCGGCGCGCCTGCGCGAGGCGCTTTCCGACGCCCGCGACCGCGGAACGAGCGTCGAGGTCGCGTGCCTCGCCGGGTGCCGGCGTCCCTGTCCGGCTTGCGGCAACTCGGCCCATGCGCTGCCGGGCTTCACGAATCGGCCTGGCGTGCTCGTGTGCCGCGATGAAGAGGAGGTCCTGGCGGCCGACGGGCTCGAGGACGACGTCGCCTTCGTGGTGGTGAGATCCGGGTTCCTGGGGCACGCCGTGGCGGCGCTTGTGGAAGGGGCGCCCCCCCTGACCGGATAGCGGGTGGGAAGCTCCAGTGCACAGAGAGGATGATGACGGTGGCGCATTGCGAGTACCTGGTCGTCGGTGGCGGCGTCGCCGCGGACGCGGCGGTGCGGGGGATCCGGGAAGTCGACGCCAAGGCGCGCGTGGACGTCCTCTCGGCGGAAGACGCCCCGCCCTATGACCGACCGCCGCTGTCCAAGGCCCTGTGGCGGGATCATCGCATGGAGGGTCTGTTCCACCATCTCGACTACGGCGACCTCGGCGTTACGCTCCATCTCACGACGCCGGTCGCGAGAGTCCGGCCCGACGCCCACGAGGTGGTGGACGGGACGGGGCGGTCGTGGACCTACCGCAAGCTGCTCCTGGCCACCGGCGCGACGCCCCGCCCTCTGCCCGCCGCCGTCGCCGGGCGCGAGCACGCGCTCGCGTACCGGACGCTCGACGACTACCTCGCCCTGCGCCGGGCCGTCGACGAGGGAGCCCGGCGGATCCTCGTGGCGGGGGGCGGCTTCATCGGCGCGGAGCTGGCGGCCGCGCTCTCCCAGGCCGCCGACGCCATGAAGGTGACGCTGCTCTTTCCGGAGCCCAAGCTGTGGTCGGCGCGCCTGCCGGACGCCATGGCCGCGTATCTCACCCGGTACTATGAGGAGCGCGGCGTCGAGGTCGCGTCGGGGGACGAGCCCCGCGCGCTGGAGAAACTCGACGGCCAGGGCGTCAGGGTCCGAGCGGCGTCGGGCCGGGAGTGGGTCGTCGATCTCGTCGTGGCGGGCGTGGGCGTCGCCCCCACCGACGCGCTGGCCCGGGACGCGGGGATCCGCGTGGCCGACGGCGTGGTCGTGGACGCATTCGGGAAGACCTCGGCTCCTGACGTGTACGCGTGCGGCGACGTGGCCAGCTTCCCGCTCGGTGCCGCGGGCGAGAGCGTCCGGGTCGAACACGAGGACCATGCCCACCGGCACGGCCGGCTGGTGGGCCGCAACATGGCGGGACGGGATGAACCGTACATGCACATCCCCATGTTCTATTCGGACCTGTTCGACCTGGGGTTCGAGGCGGTGGGCCGGCTCGACTCGCGCCTTGCCACGTACGAGGACTGGGTGGAGCCGTTGCGCCAGGGCGTCGTGTACTACCTCGACGGCTCGCGCCGGGTTGCCGGCGTCCTGCTCTGGAACGTCTGGGACCGGGTGGACGCGGCCCGGGAACTGCTCCGGGAAGGGCGCGCCTGGCCGCGCGACGAGGAACTGGCCGGGCGCATCCGCGGCTAGGCGGGGGTGATCCCGATGAGCGACCTGGTTTTCGAGGCCCACGTGAGCTGGATGGGCGCCGCGGGCGAGCCGAGGGGCGCCGTGCGGACGGGCGGGCAGAGCGTC
>JAJZYS010000056.1 GCA_021797925.1 Bacillota bacterium | reverse complement strand
CTCGGTCTGAAGCCCCCATAGACGAAGCCCCCGCCGGCGGGGGCTTCGTCTATGAGGCGCTGACGCTCCGATCAGCCGGTGCGGGTCGTGAAGGGCGTGCCGGTGAAGCCGCTGCTGGAGCCGCCGCTGCTCTGGCCGCTGCTCGAGGTGAGCAGGCAGCTGGTGGGGAAGACCGGCGGGCACGGAGGGGCGGCGGCCACGACGCAGGCCGCGGGCGTGCAGAAGCCGTAGGAGGGCACCAGCAGCGCCACCGTGGCCGTGGAGAGGAACACCAGGCACAGGCTGATGTTGCAGCACACGGTGAAGCCGACGATCACGCACGGGCCGCACGTGGCTCCCGCCACCTCGCACGTCTGGACGGTGCCCACAGGGGCGCACAGCGTCACCGTCTTGGTGAACGAGAGCGTGTCGGTCACCGTGCAGGTGCTGCCGTTGGGGTTGGTGATCGTGACCGCCGCGTGGACCGTGATGGCGAAGGTCACGTTGTAGAAGTCGGTGGTGTCGATCTGGGTGGAGCTCACGAAGCTGCAGGTCGTCGAGGTGATGGCGCAGGAGGTCGTCGCCCCCGACTCCACCTGGCAGCCGTCCGTCGAGGTGCACACGTTGGGGAAGGTCTCGGCCAGGAAGCAGAAGTCGTAAACCTTGGGCACCTGAATACACTCGATGGTGGTGGGCGGCGGGCACCCCTCGGGTCCGCACAGGCCGGGGCTGACGCCGCCGCTGCTGGTCACGACGCTGGTGGCGGCCGTGGTGGTCGAGCTCGAGGACGTGCTCATGTTGCTGGCGACCGTTCCCGAGGACGAGGAGGCGAGCGCGGATCCCGACTGGAACCCGAAACCTGAGGTGGCCAACGCAGTCACTCCCTTCGGATTGGTTGGAGTTCTGCTCCATCCGTCAACAGGTTATGACGCCATGTTGACAGGGGTGCACGGCCCCGACCGCGCGGGACGGCTCGAGCCCGCGGCCCGGCGGCGCTCCCGGAGGCGGCCGGGCGCCGCGACTGCTGGCCCAGAGTCAGGAACCGGCGGCGCCTTGCGCCGGGGCCGGGCACGCGGCGGGGAACGCGGGCGGGCACGGCGGCGCCGGGGAGACGACGCAGGCCGACGGCGTGCAAAAGCCGTAGGTGGGCACGAGCAGGGCCACCTGGGCCGTGGAGAGGAACACCAGGCACAGCTGTACGGTGCAGGAGACGCTTCGGCCCACCACCACGCAGGGACCGCAGACGGCGCCGGCCACCTCGCAGGTCTGCACGGTGCCCTGGGGCGCGCACAGGGTCACGGTCTTCGCGAAGGACAGCGTCAGGCTCACCGTGCAGGTCTGGCCGCCGGGCGAGGTGACCGTCACCTGGTCCACGACCGTGACGGCAAAGGTGACGTTGCGAAAGTCGCTCTCGTCGATCGGGGTGGCGCTGACGAAGGCGCAGGTGGAACCCGCGACCGCGCAGCTCACGGTGGCGCCCGGCTCGGCGGGGCAGCCCTCGAGCGACGCGGACACGTTGGCAAAGCTCTCGGCCAGGAAGCAGAAGTCATAGACCTTTGGGACCTGGATGCACGCGATGGCGGTGGGGGCCGGACAGCCGTCGGTGCATGGGCCCACAACCACATGGCTCGACAGGTCCTCGGGGGTATCCACTCCACGCATCCGGCGCCACTCTCCCTTCGGCGGTCGGGGCGACGACTCCCGCTCACCGCACATTATGAAAACGGCGCCAAAGCGTGCATCAGCGGAGCCAAGGAGGCGGCACGGTGCGCATCCAGGCGGTCCCCGCGGCGATTCGAGCGTCCGACGGCAGCCAGCTGACGTGGCTGGACACCGAGCTCGTGATCCGGGGAGCCGGGGCGGCGCGGGGACTCGGCCCGGCCGTGGCCGCCGCGCTCTCGCCCGACGGCACCCGGGTCGCGACCGTCCGCGACGGCCAGGTGCTGGACTGGGACCGGTCCGGGGCCAAAGGTCCCCGCCCGGCGCCTCCGCTCCCGGGCGTCGTCGACGTCGCCTTCGACGCGGCGGGACGCTGCCTGGCGCTCGCGCGCACGCCGCGGGGGTGGATGCTGGCCGAGCGGTCCGCCCCGGGGAGCTGGACGGAGCGGTTTCACGGCCCCGGCCGTCCCCTGGGGCTCGGGCCCGTCGTCGCCGCGGGCGCCGCCGGCTACGCGCCGCTGGCCCTGGCAGAGGGCCTGGCGGTCCTGCGCTTTCACGCCCCCGATCCGCTGCTGTGGTGGGCCGGCCGGGCCTGGCCGCCGGAGCTGCCGCCCGCGCTCGCCCTGGACGGGGGCGAGCTCGTCGCCGTGTGGACCCGGCGCACCCGCGTGGGCTGGCGGCTCATGGCCGCGGCCCACGGGCCGGCGCGCTGGCCGCCCCACTGGGTCGCGCGCACGGTGGCCGAGGGTGTGGGGTCGCCCCTGGGCGCCGGGGCCGGTACCGACCCGGCCCACCTGTGGGTGCTGACCGACCGCGGCGCACTCCGCGGTCCGCCGGCGGCCGATCCAAGGTGGGAACACGCGCCCGTGGAGCGGGCCAACGGCTGGGAGGACCGGCCCCAGGGGCGCGCGCCGCTGCGTCGCACTGGCGATGTCGACCAGGTTGCCCCGATTCGACGAGCCTCGCCCGAGCGCAGGTAACCGAGGGGCTGACTCCCGATCCCGCCATGTCATGGGCGGATCTCCGGTTTGTGGGCAATCTCCCAGCGTATGTACCATGGTGGCGGACCCAATCCACCAAAGGGGAGTCGCCATTGAAGACACGCCTGCTCCTGCCCGTCGCCCTCGCCGCCACGGCCTTCGCCATGCCCCTTGGCCTCTCGTCCTCGGCCGGCGCCTTCGCCTTCCCCGCGTCCACGTCGACCCTGAGCTTCGCCTGGGCGCCCGCGGCGTCCCCGCCTGCGGCGACCGCCGCGGGCGGCACCCTCGGCTTTGTGTCCGGCGGCGCCGGAGGCTTCACGCTCCCGTCCCCGGGGACAGGCCTGGACTTCGCGGGCGGCGCGGCGCCCGCGACATCCTCGCCGAACTCGGCAGGGACCGGATCCACCGCGGATACGGGCACCGGCGCCACGACCGGGGCAGCGGGCACCGGCGCCGGCGGGAATCCGAGCACCGGCGCAGCCCCGACCGGCGCCGCCGGCGGCTCGGGTTCGGTGGCCGCGACCGGCGCGGGGCTCAGCGCCCAGGCCCAGATCCTCTTCAACGACGTGAACCGTTATCGGACGAGCCACGGCCTCGCCGCGCTCGTGAACGACCCGGTGCTGGACGCGATCGCCGTGCGCAAGGTGGAGGACATGCTCAAGTATCACTACTTCTCCCACGTGTCCCCGGACTTCGGGACGACGCTTCAGCTCGAGGAGAAGATGGGCCTTGTCCGCTTCGACATGGGCGCGGAGAACATCGCGGAGGCGGGGTCGGTGACCGAGGCGTTCTGGATGTTCATCGGCAGTCCCCCTCACCTCGCCAACATCATGAACCCGGGCCTCACCCGCACCGGCGTCGGCGTCATCAACGGCCCCTACGGCGTGATCGTCGCCCAGGAGTTCACCGGCAACTGACCCGATCCCGGCGCGTCCTCCGGCTCTCGGCCGGGGGACGCGTCGCCGTCAGCGGCGCACCCACAGCGCCCAGATCCCCGCGGAGCGGCTGACGAGGACCGCGACGGCCCCCAGCAGCAGGGCGCCGCCGGCCAGCGCGAAGGCCTCGCCCCCGAACGCGAACGCTCCCCAGAAGCCTGGAAGCCCGGTCCCGGTGGCGGCGACCACGGGTCCGCCCCCGAGCACGGGGTAGAGCAGGACCGTCAGGAGGGACGCCACCCCCGCGTGCAGGAGCCGCGCCAGGAAGTAGGGCCGCATGGAGATGTCGGTGCCGGTGAGGACGCTCGCCACCTGCCCGTGCACCGACAGACCGCTCCAGGCCACGATGCCCGACACGAGCGCGAGCCGCTCCAGGAAGGGCGCGCTGGCGTGGGCGGCCTGGGCGGCCCCCAGGTCGATCTCGAACAGGCCCTGGATGACGCCCGCGACCAGGTGCGGGGAGAGTCCCACCGCCGCGAGCGCCACCTCCAGCGGCCACGTGACGATCCGCGCCACGCCCGTCACGGTGAGGATGCGCACGACCACCGAGAACAGCACGATGAAGCTCATGATCATGAAGAGGGTGGCGACGGCCTCGCGGATGGCGTCGTTGAAGATGACGCCCAGGGTGCGCCCGTCCCGGGCCCGTGCGCCAAGGAGCGCCGCGACCGCGCGGTTCCACAGCGGCCCTCGGCCGGCGCCGCTCGCCTCCTCGGACCCCGGGTCGCCGCGTTTCCAGTAGCGGAAGACCAGCCCCACCACCAGGGACCCGCCGTAGTGCGCCGCCGCCAGGACCCCGCCCAGGGCGGGGTCCTGGAACATCCCCACCGCCACGGCACCCAGGAGGAAGAGCGGGTCCGCGGTGTTGGTGAACGCCAGCAGCCGCTCGCCCTCCGCCGCCGTGCACAGGCCCTGGCGCCGAAACTTGGCGGTGAGCACGGCGTCCATGGGGTACCCGGCGGCCAGGCCCATGGACAGCACGAACGACCCGACTCCGGGCACGTTGAACAGCGGGCGCATCACCGGTTCGAAGAAGACGCCCAGGAAGTGCACCATCCCGTAGGCGGAGAACACCTCCGACAGGATGAAAAAGGGCAGAAGCGACGGGAACACCACGTCGAGAAAGAGCTTCAGGCCCGACGCGGACGCCCGGAACGCGTACTCGGGGTAGAGGATCATGGCGGCGATCAGCAGCAGGGTGGTGAAGCCTCCGACCAGCGCACGCCCGTGTTGCCCCGGTATGGTCCCACCCCCGCACGAGCACCGTATGCCCGGCCGAAGGGTGTATGCGTGGTGTCAACAGCTACCCGTTTTGCATGACAAAACTGGCCGATAGCTGCAGTTCGTGCCGCCCCTGCGCCGGGACCGTTTCCGGACCAATCCTCCGGTGCGGCCGTTCGGATTGGCAACCCGCAGGGAGTCGCGCTGTGCCTCTGGGGGCGAGCCCCTGCACCATGCACACAACGCCAGCACCAGCCCCACCACAGGGGCCTTGGGCTTGTGAGCTTCCCTCTTCGGCAGAGCCTCAGGGGGACGGCCGACCTGTTCCGAGTCCCCCGGAACTCGTCAAGCCGTAAGGGCGCCCGCTGTTCTGACGTTAGCCCCCGAAACTGCGCCTGCGTCGGGGCCCTCCGGGGTGTGCCGCAACGCGGCGCGCACCTGGGCCTGGCGACGGCCTGAGGTGGCGCGGGGAGGATGGGGCGGCCCGTCGCCTCCGGTCCGTCGGGCGAGGTCCCACGACTGCGGCGGGGCGGAATCCGACGTTGTCGCCGGGGGTCATGGCCTCGACCCGGCCGTCGCCGCTTCGCGCGAACGGTTCAACGGGCGGCGCGTGACCCTCCGAGGGCCGGGGCATGGCCATCCGGGGCGAGGGGTCTCATGTCGCCCTGGAGAGGTGCCCCGCGTCGCCCGCAGCCCATGACAAAAAACCGCCCCGCCCGGGGGGAGAGCATCCCCACCGGATCGGGGCGGTCCAGGCCGCGACGGGCTCGAGGGACCATGGGACCCGCCAGGGCCCCGATCCCGCTACCGCTTGGAGAACTGCGGCGCCTTGCGAGCCTTCTTGAGTCCGTACTTCTTGCGTTCCTTCATCCGCGGATCGCGGGTGAGAAACCCGGCCTTCTTCAGGGTCGTCCGGAACTCCCGGTCCACGAGCAGCAGCGCCCGGGAGAGGCCGTGGCGGACCGCGCCCGCCTGACCCGAGACCCCGCCCCCCCGGACGTTGGCGAACACGTCCAGCTTCCCGACGCCGGCCACGAGCGCCAAGGGCGCCCGCGCCTCGTCCACGAGGCTGGCTACACCGAAATACTCGTCGAGCGACCGGCCGTTGACGAGAAACCGACCGCTTCCCGCCACCAGCCGGACCCGCGCCACCGCGGTCTTGCGCCGCCCCGTGCCCCAGATCTGAACCCCCGCCATGCTCCGCCTCCTATACGTCGATGGGTTCGGGCTTCTGCGCCGCGTGGGGATGCTCGGGACCCGCGTACACGTGCAGCTTCCGGTACAGGCGCCGGCCCAGGCGGTTGCCGGGCAGCATGCCTTTCACCGCGTGCTCGAACACCCGCTCCGGGTGTGTCTTGAGCAGCTGGCCCACGGGCTGGCTCTTGAGCCCGCCCAGATACCCCGAATGGCGGTACAGGCGCTTGTCGGTCAGCTTCTTGCCCGTCAGGCGCACCTTCTCCGCGTTGATGACCACCACCGCGTCCCCCAGGTCCAGCGACGGCGTGTAGTCCGGCCGGTGCTTGCCCCTGAGGATCGCGGCCACCCGCGTGGCCACCCGGCCCAGGGTCTTGTCCTTGGCGTCGACCACGTACCACTTGCCCTCGGGGCGTCCCTTGATCGCAAACGTCGGCTGCACGCTGTACCCCCCAGCCCCGCGTCGCTCGCGGGGCACATACTGATAGGTTACGTCCTCGTCCCCTCGTTGTCAATGAGCCACTTCGCGGCTAGCGCCAGGCCATGGCCAGAAACTCCCCCGTCATGACGAAGCGATCGCTGTCGAGGTCCGCCCGCAGCGCCTCGAGCGCCTCGTCAAAGGCCTGCGGGGTCATGAGGCCGCCGGCGACCACCTGGGGACGGTTGCGGGTGATGCGCTCGAGCAGCGCCGCGCGCGCCCCGGGGTCGCGGACCACCCCGGCCTGGATGTGGGGGCAGAAGACGACCACCGGCCGCGCAAGGCCCGCGTCGACCAGGAGGCGGTGCAGCTTGCGCCCCACCTGGCGGTCGCCGCCGCTTTGGCCCTGGGAGGCCCCGACGGCCGCGTAGAGGTCCTTGACCGGCTGAGGGTAGGGGGGATAGGCCAGGTCGATCCCGTCGTCCACGTCCATGAGCGCCACCCGCCCGCCCGGCCGGGTGATCCTGGCCATCTCCCGGACCACCTCGCCGGGATCGGGAACGTGCTGGAGCAGGTACCTGCACACCGTCCAGTCGAACTGGCCGCTCGGGAGGCCCGTGAGCTGCGCCGGAGCGGACCGCGCCTCCACGCGGTCCGCCACCCCCAGGCTCGCGGCGATGCGCCCGAGGATCTCGAGCGCCACCGCGTCGAGGTCCAGCGCCACGACCCGGCATCCCGGGGCGTGGCCGAGAAGGTCCAGCGTCAGGGCGCCGGTGCCCGCCCCGACGTCGGCGATCGACGCGCCGGCGGCCACGTCCATGACCGAGAGCAGCATGGCGCGGTACGGGCGGGTCTGGACGCTCTGGCGCAGGAGCCAGGCGTGCTCGGGCCACCGCCCGCTCTCCGCCTCGCGCATGGTGGCCCCGGCGATGGCGAGACTCCACGGGTCCTCGTTCACGGCCGCTCCTCCTCGGTGGGCTCGTGGGGCCACGAGCCGCTCACGTCCGGCGCGCTGCCGGGAAAGGGGTCGGGGTCGTAGCGGATCCCGACCAGGTGCAGCCCGCGGGCCGGGGCCGTGGGGCCGGCGCGGGCGCGCTCGCCCGACGCCAGGATCCCCTCCAGCGCCTGCGGCTCGAGGCGGTGGCGGCCCACCTCCACCAGCGTCCCGACGATGGTGCGCACCATGTGGTAGAGAAACCCCGACCCGGCGCACGTGATCCCGAGTTCGCGGCCGCGGCGCACCACCTCGACGCGGTGGATCGTGCGCACCGTGCTCGTGGCGGGCCCTCCCGCGCCGCGCAGGGCCCGGAAGTCGCGGCGCCCCGCGAGCGCCGCCGCGGCCCGGCCCATGGCCACGTCGTCCAGCGGGAACGGGACGTGCCAGCTCACGCGCGCGAGCAGAGGATGGGGCACGGGCAGGTCGTGGATGAGGTAGCGATAGGTCTTCTCGATGGCGTCGCGGCGCGCGTCGAAGGCGTCCGGCACCGGCGCGGCCGCGAGCACCGCGACGTCGGGCGCAAGCAATCCCGCGAGCGCCCGGGGCCAGCGCACGGGGTCCACGCGCGCTCTGGGCACCGCGACGTCGCACACCTGGTGCCACGCGTGCACCCCGCTGTCGGTGCGCGACGCCCCCCGCACCACGACCCTCTGCCCCAGCAGCGTCGCCAGGGCGCCCTCCAGGACGCCCTGGACCGTTCGCCGGGTCGCGCGCTGCCGCTGGAACCCCTCGAAGCCGGTCCCGTCATAGGCCACGAGCAGGGCCACCCTCACGGGGGATCACCCCGTCCCGCCCCCCGCGACCCGGGGGAGCGGCGGCCCGCTAGCCGGGATTGCGCCACCGCGGCGCCGCGCCGGGGACCCGTAAGCCTTTCGGGCCCCACCCCCGCCCATCCCCCGAGCGCAGCCGACCACCCGGCGGCCGGGTGGTCCTGTCGTCCGGGGGAGGGGAGGCTTCCTGGGGGATCAAACGAGCTCCAGCATGACCAGAGGAGCCGCGTCGCCACGGCGCGCGCCGATCCGCAGGATGCGGGTGTACCCGCCCGGCCGCTCCCGGTACTTGGGACCCAGGGACTCGAAGAGCTTCTTCACCGTCACCTCGTCCAGGACGAATCTCAGGGCCTGGCGGCGCCCCGCCAGCGAGTCGGTCTTGGCCAGGGTGATGAGCTTCTCGGCCATGGGCCGCAGCGCCTTGGCCTTGGCCTCGGTGGTGATGATGCGCTCGGTCTTGAACAGGGCGGTCACCTGCGTCCTGAACAGCGCCCGGCGGGGACCCTGGGCCCGTCCGAGCTTGCGATACCTGGCCATCGTGCTCCCCCTACTCCTCCGAGGGCTTGAGGGACAGCCCCAGCGCCTCGAGCTTTTCCTTGACTTCTTCCAGGCTCTTCTTCCCCAGGTTGCGGACCTTCATCATGTCGTCGTCGGTGCGGCTCACCAGCTCCGCCACGGTGTTGATCCCCGCGCGCTTGAGGCAGTTGTACGAGCGGACCGACAGCTCCAGCTCCTCGATGGGCATGTCCGCCCCCTCGGGGACCTTCCGGCCGTCGCCGGCGCCCTCCGCCTGGCGGAACGCGTCCACGTTGAGCGTCGTGAACAGGTGCAAATGGTCGGTGAGGATGTCGGCTCCCTGGGCCACCGCCTCGTCGGGCCGCAGGCCGCCGTTGGTCCACACCTCGAAGGTGAGCTTGTCGTAGTCGGTGATCTGCCCCACGCGGGTGTCCTCGATGAGGTAGTTGACCCGGCGGATCGGGGTGAAGATGGAGTCCACGGGGATGACGCCGATCGCGTGATCCGGCCGCTTGTTGCGCTCGGCCGAGACGTAGCCCTTGCCCTGCTCGGCCGTCATCTCCATCTCCAGGGTGGCGCCCTCGTCGAGGCTCGCGAGGTGCAGGTCGGGGTTGAGGATCTCCACGTCGCTGTCCGCCTGGATGTCGCGGGCGCACACCTCGGCCGGGCCGTGCACCAGGACTCGGAGCAGCTTGGGCCCGTCGCCGTAGATCTTCAGGTTGAGCGACTTGATGTTGAGGATCAGGTCGGTGGTGTCCTCCTTCACCCCGGGAATGGTGGAGAACTCGTGGAGCACCCCGGTGATGCGCACCGAGGTGACCGCCGCCCCGGGTAGCGAGGAGAGCAGGATCCGCCTGAGAGAGTTGCCGAGGGTGATGCCGTAGCCCCGCTCCAGGGGCTCGACCACGAACCGCCCGTATCCCGCCGCCTCGTCCAGGCGCTCGCACTCGATGTGCGGGCGCTCGATCTCGTTGAGCATCGCTGTGCCTCCCTTGCCCTGAAGCCGTCGTCCGTCAGCGCGAGTACAGCTCCACGATGAGGTGCTCCTCGAGGGCGGTGTCGATCTCCTGCCGGCTGGGCAGGCGGTCGACGGTGCCCTGGAAGGTCTCGCGGTTCACGGTGAGCCAGGCCGGAACCGGCCGCTGCGCCGTGAGCTCGGCGAGGTATTTCATCTTGGCCGACTCGCGGCTGCGGGGCATGACCGCCACCGTGTCCCCCGGCTTGACCGTGTACGACGGGATCGACACCCGCCGGCCGTTGACGCTGTAGTGACCGTGGCGGACCAGCTGGCGGGCCTCCGGCCGGGACCCGGCGAAGCCCAGGCGGAACACCACGTTGTCCAGCCTGCGCTCCAGGAGCGAGAGCAGGTTGTCGCCGGTCACGCCCTTCTGCCGGGACGCGCGGTTGAACGTGAGGTGGAACTGGGTCTCGAGCACCCCGTAGGTGCGCCGCGCCTTCTGCTTCTCGCGCAGCTGCAGGCCGTGCTCGGACACCTTCTTGCGCCCCTGGCCGTGCTGGCCCGGGGGGTAGCTCTTCTTCTTGTTCATGGGGCATTTCTCCGTGTAGCAGCGCTCCGCCTTGAGGAACAGCTTCACGCCCTCCCGCCGGCACAGGCGGCACACGGGCCCGGTATACCTTGCCATGATCGTGTCCTCCTCAGACCCGGCGACGCTTGGGTGGACGGCAGCCGTTGTGGGGGATGGGCGTGACGTCCTTGATGAGGTTGACCTCGAGCCCCGCGGTCTGCAGCGACCGGATGGCCGCCTCGCGACCGGCGCCCGGTCCCTTGACCATCACTTCCACTTCCTTGAGGCCGTGCTCCATGGCGGTGCGCGCAGCGGCCTCCGCCGCCATCTGGGCCGCGAAGGGGGTGGACTTGCGCGAGCCCTTGAAGCCCTGCCCCCCGGCGGTGGCCCACGAGAGGGTGTTGCCCTGGGTGTCGGTGATGGTCACCAGGGTGTTGTTGAACGTGGAGCGGATGTGGGCGATCCCGCGCTCCACGTGCTTGCGGTCCTTGCGCTTGATGTGGGCGGTGCGCTTCTGCGGCATTTCGTTCCTCCTCGGCTACTTCTTGCGGCGGACGCCGACGGTCTTGCGGGGCCCCTTGCGCGTGCGGGCGTTGGTCTGCGTGCGCTGACCCCGCACCGGCATGCCCCGGCGGTGCCTCAGGCCGCGATACGTGCCGATGTCCATGAGGCGCTTGATGTTCAGCTGCACCTCGCGCTGCAGCTCTCCCTCGACCTTCTCGTTGCGGTCGATGTGCTCGCGCAGGCGGGTGACCTCCTCCTCGGTGAGGTCGCGCACCCGCGTGTCGGGGTTGATGCCGGTCGCCGCGAGGATCTGGCGCGCCTTGGGGAAGCCGATGCCGTAGATGAGCGGCAGCGCCGCCTCCACACGCTTCTCCCGGGGCAGGTCGATGCCGGAGATCCGTGCCATGGTCGCCCTCCTATCCCTGCTTCTGCTTGTGCTTGGGATTTTCGCAGATGATGCGGATCGCGCCCTTGCGCCGCACCACCTTGCATTTCTCGCACATGGGCCGCACCGACGGCCTCACCTTCATCGCGCTTGCCTCCTCACTTGAGCCGGTACGTGATGCGTCCTCGCGTGAGATCATACGGGCTGAGCTCCACCGTGACCCGGTCGCCGGGCAGGATCCGGATGAAGTGCATGCGCAGCTTCCCGGAGACGTGGGCCAGCACCCTGTGCCCGTTCTGCAGCTCCACCCGGAACATGGCGTTGGGCAGGGGCTCGACCACCTTGCCCTCCACCTCAATCGTGTCTTCCTTCGCCACCGGCACCACTCCCTTCGGTTACCTCGCGCCACGCTTGAAGTGCTCGCCTGAGGTCCTCGTCTCGCCATCGGCCGTCGGGCGGGGTCGCGATCCCCAGGTCCCCGACCCGATGACCCGTGAACTGCACGTGCCGCACGTTCTTGCGCTTGGGCTTGGCAACCGGCCGGTAGCGTCCGTCGGCCACCCGCACCCCCCGCGGTTCCACCGCCACCACCACGAACGCGTAGCCGGCGTCGCGACCGGCGGTGGAACGCAGGATGTCGCCGGGCTGAGGATCCCAGGTCGCCATGGCGTCATCCATCGCCGTCCCCCGGCACGGTCAGGCGCCGGGGCGGGTCGTCCACGGCCACCGTGTGCTCGAAATGCACCGACGGTTTGCCGTCCAGGGTCACCACCGTCCACCCGTCCTTGAGCACCCGCACGGACTCGGTCCCCAGGTTGATCATCGGCTCGATCGCCAGGACCATGCCCCGGCGCAGCCGGGGACCCTGCCCGGGCTCGCCGTAGTTGGGCACCTGGGGTTCCTCGTGGAGGGAGCGGCCCACCGCGTGCCCCACGAAGTCCCGCACGATGCCGAACCCGTGGGGCGCCACCTCCGCCTCCACGGCGTGGGAGATGTCCGACACCCGGTGACCGGGCACCGCCTGGGCGATGCCCCGCTCCAGGGCCCGCTGGGTGACCTCCATCAGCAGGCGCACCTCCTCGGGCACCTCCCCCACCGCCACGGTGAACGCCGTGTCGCCGTGGTAGCCCATGAGCCGCGCGCCCAGGTCCACCGAGACGATGTCGCCCTCGCGGATGACGCGGGGCCCGGGGATGCCGTGGACCACCACCTCGTTCACCGAGGTGCAGATGGAGGCGGGAAAGCCCCGGTAGCCCTTGAACGAGGGGTACCCGCCCGCGTCGCGGATCATGGCGTCGGCCCAGCGGTCAAGGTCGGCGGTGGTGACGCCCGCGGCGATGCGCTGCTTGAGCATCTCGCCCACCTCGGCCGCCAGCTTGCCGGCGGCCCGGATCTTCTGGATCTCCGCTTCGGACTTCAGGACGATCATGAGCTGACCGGCAGCAGGGCGTCGATCCGCCGGTACACCTCCTCGACGTCGCCCCGGGCGTCCACCTCGCGCAGGCGGCGGTCCCGGGCGTAGTAGTCGAGCAGCGGGGCCGTCTTCTCGCGATAAAGCCGCAGCCGCTGCGCCACCGCCTCCGGCTGGTCGTCGCTGCGCTGCTCGAGCCTGCCCCCGCACGCGTCGCACACGCACGGAACGCGCGACGGGGCATACACGATATGATACACCGCGCCGCAGCCCGTGCAAACACGGCGGCCGGAGATGCGCTCGAGGAGCATGGCCTCCGGCAGCTCCAGCGCGACGGCGAGGTCCAGCGGCCGTCCCAGCTCCGCGAGGGTTTCGTCCAGGGCCTGGGCCTGCGCCAGCGTGCGGGGGAAGCCGTCGAGGCACACGCCGCCCGGGGCGGAGCGGATCTCCTGGCGCACCAGGTCGATCATGACCGCGTCGGGGACGAGCTGGCCCGCGTCGAGGTAGCTCGCGGCCAGGTTCCCGAGTTCGGTGCCCGCGCGCCGGGCGGCGCGCAGGATCTCCCCGGTGGCAAGGTGCACAAGGCCCCGCTGGCGGGCGAGCCGGGCCGCCTGGGTTCCCTTGCCTGAACCCTGCGGACCCAGAAGGATGATCTCCAACGCTGCCTCCTACTTCAGGAAACCCTGATAGTTGCGCATCACCAGGTGGGCCTGGATCTGCTTCATGGTGTCCAGCGCCACGCCCACGACGATGAGCAGCGCCGTCCCTCCGAAGTACAGGCCCGGGATGGACGTGGCGTTCTGGACGAAGGTGGGCAGGATGGCCACGACCCCGAGGAAGATGGCCCCGATGACCGTGATGCGGTTGGACACCTTCCCCAGGTACTGGGCGGTGGGCCGCCCGGGCCGGATCCCCGGGATGAAGCCGCCGTACTTCTTCATGTTGTCCGCCACGTCGTCGGGTTTGAAGATCACCTGGGTGTAGAAGAACGTGAACACGACCACGAGGACGAACTCCAGGAGCACGTTGATGGGACCCGCGGGCCCGATGTAGTGGCTCAGGGTGATGAGGAAGGGGGTGTGCCAGAACGAGAGGATCGTGATGGGCAGGTACAGGATCGAGATGGCGAAGATCACCGGGATCACCCCGGCGGCGTTGACCTTCAGCGGGATGTGGCTGGACTGCCCGCCGTAGACCCGCCGGCCCACGACCCGCTTGGCGTACTGCACCGGTACCCGCCGCTCCCCCTGGATGACGAAGATGACGCCGGCGATGACGACGATGCCGATGACGATGAGCAGGAGGAGGTTGCCCACCGTGACGGTCCCGGCCGCGAGGTAGCGGCTCAGGTTGCCGATGCCGCCCGGCAGCCCGGCCACGATGCCGGCAAAGATGATGAGGGAGATGCCGTTGCCGATGCCCCGCTCGGTGATGAGCTCCCCCAGCCACATGAGGAACATCGTGCCCGCGGTCAGGGTGAGGCAGATCAGCAGGATCGACGGCAGGCTGTAGTGGTAGAGCGCCCCGGAGCGCCCCAGGGAGGTGGTCACCCCCAGGGCCTGGAGGAAGCCCAGGACCGCGGTGCCGTAGCGGGTCCACTGGCTGATCTTCTTCTGGCCCTCGGCGCCCTCCTTGGACCACTCCTCCACCTTGGGCACGACCACCGTGAGCAGCTGCATGATGATCGAGGCATTGATGTAGGGGAAGATGCCCATGGCGAAGATGGAGAAGTCGAAGAACGCGCCGCCGGAGAACAGGTTCAAAAGGCCGAACAGGGTGCCGTTGCTCAGAAGCTGCGACACCCGCGCGGCATCCACGCCCGGCGTGGGCACGAAGATTCCCAGCCGGAAGATGGCGAACATCACCAGCGTGAAGACGATGCGCCGGCGAAGCTCGGCGGCGCGCACCGCATTGGTCAGCCCCTGAACCAAGCTAGATCACCTCGGCCTTTCCGCCGGCCGCCCGGATCCTCGCGGCGGCCGGTCCAGAGAAGGCGTGGGCCCGCACCGTGAGGGCCACGTCGAACGTGTCGGCCTCGCCCAGGATCTTCACCCCGTCCCGGATGGACCGGATGAGGCCGTGCTCCAGCAGCCACTGGGGCGTCACCTCGGTCCCGGCCGGCAGGTTGGCCAGGTCCCTGAGGTTGAGGATCGTCCACTGCTTGCGGGTGGCGGGGGTGAATCCCCACTTGGGCAGCCGCCGCTGCAGGGGGCGCTGCCCGCCCTCGAATCCGGGCCGCA
>JAJZYS010000055.1 GCA_021797925.1 Bacillota bacterium | reverse complement strand
TCACGCCGCCACCCCCCGGATCGGCTACCGGGTGCTCTTTCTGACCGCGGGAGCCAGCTTCGCCGCGGGATCGGCGCTGGTGCTGCGCAGCCGGCCGCGCTCGCGCGGGGCGGGGTGGCTCCAGACCGGCCTCTCGCTCCTCGTGGCCGCCGTGCTGTGGAGCTACGTGGGGCTCATGTACCGGGTGCGGGTCCTCGGCCGGCTGCCCCGCGACCGCCGGGGGCTTGTGGTGCTGGGCAACCACCTGCACGACCTCGAGGGCATGGTGATCCCGGCGCGGCTCTTTCTGGCGCGGCCCTGGCAGGGGCCCGTGCGCACCGCCGCGTCGGTCCGGGTGTTCGAGCCGGGCCTTTTGGCAAGCCGGGCGCCGCGGTGGCTCGGCCCCTGGCTCGCACCGTTGAACGTGGGCCGCATCGTCCGGGCCCTGGGCGTGCTGCCCATCGAGAACATGCCGCTCTCGCGGCCCGTGGCCAGCTGGGCCTACGAGGTCTGGCAGGCGCACGGCGACCTGCCCCTCGCGCAGGTGCTCACCCCGGAAGCGCTGGGCCGGGTGGGGGAGAGCGGGTCGAGGCGCCTGAGGGCGCTGTGGGCGCCGGGCCGCCAGCCGCAGCTCGGGCCCATGGCGCCCGTCACGTGCCTGCGCGAGCCGTTCCGGTCCCAGGCCAGAGAGCGGCTGCGCGCGCGCGTGGCGGATCAGGTCCGGACCCTGGTCGCCGCCATGGGCGACGGCGAGACGGTGTACATCACCCCCGAGGGACGCATGAGCACCACGGGCGAGCTGGGGCGGTTTCGGGCCGCCCTGGACCCGCTCCTCGCGTCGGCGCGGGCGGTGATCCTCGCGGCCACGGCCTACGATCCGTGGGCCGCTCGCCGGCTCCTCATGGTCACGCGGCTCACGGCGCCCCTGGATCCCGCGGACCTGCGCGCGTCCCTGATGGCGGCGCGGCCGGTGACCGTGAGCCAGCAGCTCGCGGACCACATCGTGGCTCACCCCCAGGGAGGCTCGCTGACGGCGCTCGTCAACAGCGCCCGGCCAGACGAGCCCCGACGCCTCGGGGCCTTCCTGGCGCCCCAGCGCCGTGACGAGCGCGCCGTCCGCAGGGCCGTGGCCCGCATGGCCGCGCGGGGCGTCATCCGCGTCGACGGCGGCCGCTGGCGGCCCGGGCCGCGCCGCGACGACGCCCGGTTCGCCCACGTGCCCGACCTCGTGGCCGCACAGGCACGCCAGTACCGCGACACCCTCGCCGCCCTGTCGCTGCTGGCGAAGCGCCAAGAGGACCCCCCGTCCGCCGTCCGCGAAAGTCGGGGCGCGGGCGTCGCGTGGGTCGGCGGCCCCATTCGGCGCGGGCACGGGCCGCTACGTGCCCGCGCATGGGCGAGAGACCCCATGCGACGTCGGCGCCAGCGATCACCGCAACCCGCCCCTGGCCCCCGGGCGGCGACGGGAAGCACGGTGCCCGAAGCCCCGCCGCCGCGACCAACGGGTTGGGGGCGCCCGATCCCGGGCGTGGCGCCTTGGTGGGCGTCCACGGCCTGAGATCGCCCCGGGCCGCGGCCAGGCCGAAGACCCCCTGCGCCTTCACGGCTCGGGTTGTCCCGCCGTCTTCGCGCCGGCCACAAGGTCCCTGAGGTGCTCCACCATCCGGGCGTAGACGCGGGCGCGCGACGCCTCCTCGTCCGCGGGATCCACCAGGTAGTGGATGGCTACCGCGTAGGTGGTCGGAGTCAGGTCCACCACGCTGGCGTTCGCCTCGCCCGCGATCCCCGGGAAGCTCCGCCGGGCGAAGTCCACCGCCTCGCGGGCCATCTCCAGCACGGTCTGGGTGGGAAGCGCCATGTCCACGTCGAACCGCAGGCGGGCGCGCTTGGCCGAGGTGCGGGCGTGATTCTTGATCATGCCCGAGGCCACGATGGAGTTGGGCACGATGAGCGGGACCCGCTCGTCCGAGCGCAGGAAGGTGTACACGAGGTTGAGGTCGGTGACCACGCCCTCGTACGCCGTGGGGATGGCCTCGTGGGGATAGGTGGGCGGCATCATGGGAAACTGCCAGCTCATGATGCTGACGCGGTCGCCCACCTCGAAGGGGTGGGCGATCACCAGGACGATCCCGGCCAGAAGATTCGAGAACACCGTCTGGCCGGCCAGTCCGATGATGACCGTCAGGAACGCGCCGCCGAACGCCAGGCTGCCCAGATCGACCCCGAAGGAACCCAGGACCGCCACGAGGACCAGCACGTAGAGCACCAGCCGCAACAGCAGCCGGATCATGGCCGCTCGGCGCAGGTCGTGGGCGTGGGGACCGCGGACCGCGCGCTCGAGGATCCTCGAGAGGTACATCCCGAGCCCCAGCGCGATGGCGGCGTTGACCCCCTCGCCGACGAGCGGGGGCACCAGGCGCACGCTGTGCTGCATCACATGGTTGGCGACCAGGACCACCATGGCGACGACAAGCGCCCCCGCCAGCCGAATGTACAGGGGCAGGGACCGCCCGGGCCCCTGCCCTGGAGCTCCCGGGGCGGGGCCGCCGGCCGCGGTGCTCACGATGGGCGCTGCAGCCCAAGGATCGCCGGACCGCCCCGGCCCGGTCCATGGTTCACGAGCGCACGCCCTCCTTCACGGCGGTTTCCGGTCGGCGCCGGCGCAGACGCCATCAGGCAGACGGCGTCGGCGCGGGGCGGACCCCGGACGTCGCCCGCGGGTAGGTCACCATCGTGCCCCGCAGGCGCTGGATCTCCTTGAACATGCAGCGGTTCATGACCACAGACTTGCCGCTCGCGTGCGCGATGGCCGCCGCCTCCTCGCTGACGACGCCCTCCTGCATCCAGAACACCGGAGCGTCGACCCGCTCGGCCTCGCGGGCGACACCCGGCGCCGCCGCGGAGGCGCGGAACACCACGATGACGTCCACGGGCACGTCGACGGCGTCCAGCCGGGAAAAGGTGGGTTCGCCGAGAATGGGGTCGGGATGGCGCGGGTTGACGGGGATGATGCGGTAGCCGACCCGCTGGAGCTTGCGTGCGGTCCGGTAGCTGGGACGGGCGGGGTCGCCGGAAAGACCCACCACCGCCACGGTCACGGGGGTGCCGTCGGGCCGAAGGGGGGAGAGGCACACGTCGCGGATGACCGACTCGCTGTTGATGAGGTCCGAGGCCCACCGGCGCTCCGCCGCGTGCGCGAGGCCCCGCTCCAAGTCCTCCCACAGATCCTCCACGTGCTCAAGTCCCACGGAAAGGCGGATGAGATCGGGGTCGGCCCCGGCGGCTCGCTGTTCCTCCTCGGTCAGCTGCCGGTGGGTGGTCGAGGCCGGATGGATGACCAGGGACTTGGCGTCGCCCACGTTGGCCACGTGCGACCACAGCCCCAGGCTGTCGATGAACCGCATGCCGGCCTGCTGGCCGCCGCGAATGCCGAAGTTGAGCATGCTGCCGAACAGTCCCCGCTCCAGGTACCGGCGCGCGAGCTCGTGGGAGGGGTGGTCCGCGAGGCCGGGATAGTTGACCCAGGCGACGTCGGGGTGCTCCCGCAGCCGGTGCGCGAGTTCCATGGCGCTCGCGCACGCGCGCTCCATCCTGACCGGCAGCGTCTCGAGCCCCACGAGGATGAGGAACGCGTTGAACGGCGAGATCACCGCGCCGGTGTCGCGCAGCAGCTTCATCCGCAGCCGGGTGGCAAAGGCCAGCGATCCCCACTCGCGGGCGAAGACCATGCCGTGGTAGCTGGAATCGGGCCGGGAGAACTGGGGATAGCGGTCGGTGTCGTAATCGAAGCGTCCCCCGTCGACGACGATGCCGCCCATGGCGACGCCGTGGCCACCGATCCACTTGGTGAGCGAGTGGATCACGATGTCGGCGCCCAGGCTCAGGGGGCGGCACAGGTACGGGGTGGCGAAGGTGTTGTCGCACACCAGAGGGATGCCGTGATCGCGGGCGAGCGCCGCCCACTGCTCGAAGTCGGGGATGGAGAGCTTGGGATTGCCGATGGTCTCCACCACCAGCGCCCGGGTCCGGTGGTTCACGGCGAGCCTCGCGGCGTCAAGGTCCACCGCAAAGCGGGTCTCGATCCCAAGGTCGCGCAGCGTCGAGGCCATCAGCGTCAGCGTGCCCCCGTAGAGGGCACTGGACGCCACCACCTCGTCGCCGGACCGGCACAGGTTGGTGATGGCGGCCGTCATGGCGGCCTGACCGCTGGCGAAGGCCACCCCCGCCACGCCGCCCTCCATCAGGGCGATGCGCTTCTCCAGCGCGTCCTGGGTGGGATTGCCGATGCGCGTGTAGATGTTGCCGGCCTCGTCGAGGTTGAAGAGCTCCGCGGCGTGGGCGGTGTTCTGGAAGAGGTACGCCGTCGTCTGGTAGATCGGGATCGCCCGCGCACCGGTGGTGGGGTCAGGCGCGCTGCCGGCGTGCAGCGCCAAGGTTTCCAGATGGTACTCGCGAGGCTTGGTGCCGTGTGCCATGGGGACTTCCTGGTTGCCGATACCCGGCAGACCGGCGTCGGGCCGCGCTGCCGGGCGCCCTCCCCTGACCAGGTGCACGCCCCTTTCGGACTGGATTTCCCCTCGGAGGGGATGGCGGCGGGAGGGCTGGGGCCGAAACCGCACCGGGAGTGTCGACGGCCGCCCGCGCCGCCGACGGCCCCAGGCGCCACATGTTCCACTATACCACGCCGGGAACGCAAGGATCGGCGCCGACGGTACGGCCCGGCGCCCGTCGGCGCGGCGGATGGGGCCGCCGCGGACCCTCGGTGCGCACGGATGTGCGGGACGGCCCTCGCCCGGGCCCGACCCGTTGCGATCGGACCGCGGCGCGGTTATGGTGAGGCGGGGAGGGAGGACGATGGGCAGCAAGGTGACTTCCATGGAACGGGCCGTCGGCGCGGTCGCCGACGGGATGATCGTCGCCCTGGGCGGCAACGTGCTCCACCGGTCGCCCAGCGCCGCCGTGCGCGAGATCGTGCGCCAGGGCCGGCGGGACCTCAAGGTGATCAAGACCGCGGGTGGATACGACGTGGATCTTCTGGCGCAGGCCGGGGCCATCTGTGCGGTGTGGGCGGGATACGTGGGCTACGAAAACGAGTTCGGACTGGCGACGCACTACCGGCGCGCGGTGGAGCGCGGCGAGGTAGAGGCGCGGGAGCACACCTGCTACTCGGTGATCACCGCGCTCCGGGCGGCCAGCTACGGAGTTCCCTATCTGCCCATGAACGGCCTGTGGGGAAGCGATCTCCTCGAGCGCCGGCCGGAGGACTTCCGGGTGGTCGACGATCCGTTTGGCCAGGGACCGGTCGTCGCCGTGCGGGCCATCCGCCCTGACGTGGCCATCGTGCACGTGCAAAAGGCCGACACGGAAGGCAACTGCGCCATCACCGGCACCCTCTTCGAGGACGTGCTCATGGTCAGCGCCGCCCGGCTGAGCATCGTCACGGCCGAGGAGGTCGTTTTGGCCGGCTCCCTCGACCCCGAGTCGGTGAGCATCCCGGCTGTGCTCGTGAGCCATGTGGTCCACGCTCCCGGCGGGGCGAGACCCGCCTCCTGCCACGGGTACTACGGCATCGACGCCGAGGCCGTGCGTGCCCTCGCGGCCGCCCAGACGGCGGTGGGGCGGTGACGGACTACACGCCCGCGGACATGATGGCGGTGCTCCTGGCCCGGGAGATCCGCGACGGGGACCGGGTGTTCCACGGGCTGGCCTCGCCTCTGCCCATGGTGGCCATCCTCTTGGCGCGCTCCACCCACGCTCCCAACCTCGTCTACCTCAACATCACGGGCGCGGTGGACCCCACGCCCAGCCGGCTGCCGACGTCCACCGTGGACCCGGCCCTGTGGGAGGGGGCGCGCTCGCGCATCACCCTGGCGGACATCTTCGACCTGAACGCTCGGGGCGAGATGGACCTGGTCTTCTTCGGGGCCGCCCAGGTGGACCGGCGAGGGCGGATCAACCTCAGCGCCATCGGTCCCTGGGAGGCGCCCAAGGTGCGTCTTCCCGGCGGGGCGGGCTCCGCGGCCATGCTTCCGCGGGCCCGGCGGGCCGTGGTCTGGCGCGCCCGCCACGACCGGCGGACCCTGGTGGAGTCGGTGGACTTCGTCACGGCTTCGGGCAACCTGGACCGGGTGATCACGCCCTACGCCGTCTTCGAACGCAGGGACGGTCTGCTCACGCTGAGATCGCGCCACCCGTATGTGTCCGACGAGACCGTGGTGGCCGAGACCGGCTTCGCGCTCACGCCGCCGTTCGCCGTGACCGCCGCGCCGACCGCCGAGGAGCTCGAGGCGCTGCGGCGCGTGGACCCCGGCGGGGTGCGAGCGGTGGAATTCGGGTCGCGCAACGGCTAGTACGACGGGGGAGGGGGACCCAGGGTTGGAGGACACGCGGTTTGCGGGCGGTGACGACCGCTTCCGGTTCGGCTTCGAGGATCCCGACGCGATGCGCGCGCTGCGGCGCAAAAAGAGCCGCGCGCGGGTGGAGAAGCTGACGAGCCTCGCCGAGGCGATCCGCCAGGGCGTCAAGCCGGGCAGCTACATGGCGCTGGGCGGGCTGGGGGAGATCCGGACCCCCATGGCGGCCGTGTACGAGATCATCCGCCAGGGGATCGGCGACCTGACCATCGCCACCAAGGGATCCCAGCACGACTGGTATTTGCTCCTGGCGGCGGGACTTGTCACCCGGATCGACGCCTCGTACGGTTTTGCCGACGAGATCCGGGGGTTGTCGGCCCCCGCGCGCCGGGCGGTCGAGTCGGGCCGGGCCCGCGTGATCGCCGAGACCACCAACGCCGGATTCCAGTGGCGGTTCAAGGCGGCGGCCATGGGGCTGCCCTTCTTCCCCGCCCGGACGGCCCTGGGTACCGACACCCTGCACCACAGCGGCTCCAAGGTCATCGAGGACCCCTTCACCCACCGCCCCATCGAGCTTTTGCCCGCCTGCTACCCCGACGTGGCCATCATCCACGTGCACCGGGCCGACCGGTTCGGCAACTGCCAGATCGACGGCAACGTGATGGAGGACATGGAACTGAGCCACGCGGCCAAGCACCTCATCGTCACGTGCGAGCGGCTGATCCCCGAGTCGGAGATCCGCCGCAACCCCGAGCGGACCGTGATTCCCTTCTTCATGGTCGACGCGCTGGTGGAGGTGCCCTACGGCGCCCATCCCGGCAACATGCCGTGCCTGTACTCCTTTGACGAGGACCAGTGGCGGATCTGGCTGGACGCCTCGCTCACCGACGAGGGCGTGGCCGGCTACCTCGCCAATTACGTGCACGAGCCGGGCAATTTCGACGGCTACCTGGAGCGGGTGGGAGGCCTCGCCCGCCTGAGGGCGCTGGAGCGCATCGAGGCGGGGCTGGATCCCTACCCGCCCGTGGCCACGCGCCGGGCCGCGCCATGACGGCGGCGGAGCGGATGATCGCCGCGTCCGCGCGGCTGCTCGAGGACAACACCACCGTGTTCGTGGGCACCGGGATGCCGCTGCTGGCGTCGGTGCTGGCGCAGCGCCTCAGCGCGCCGGGACTGTTGCTCATCTACGAGGGCGGCGGCGTCGGAGGCCGGCCCCAGGGGCGCCTGCCCATCCAGGTGTGCGAATCGCTGACATATCGCGACGGGGTCTACGCCGGGTCCATGGACTACGTGATGGCGCTGGGCCAGGCGGGAATGGTCGATTACGGCTTTCTGGGCGCCGCCCAGATCGACCCGTACGGCAACCTGAACACCACCGTCATCGGTCCGTGGGAGTCCCCCACGGTCCGGCTGCCGGGATCGGGCGGCGGGGCCGACGTCGCCTCGTTCGCCTGGCGCACCATCATCGTCATGGCCCAGGACCGGCGCAAGTTCACCCCTCGCCTCGACTTCATGACGAGCCCCGGCTACCTCACCGGACCCGGGGCCCGCGAGGCGCACGGCCTGCCCGCGGGCACCGGCCCCTACCGGGTCGTCACCCAGCTCGGGGTGTACGGCTTCGACCCCGGGACGCTCCGGATGGAACTGCTGAGCGCGTTCGAAGGGGTCAGGGTGCCCGAGGACATCCAAGCCGCTTCCGGCTTCGAGATTCCCATCTCCCGGCAGTTCCGGCGCGAGGGCGATCCCACCGCCGAGGAGCTTGCGGCGATGCACGCCCTGGATCCCGCGGGCGTGGTCCTGGGCGGCTGAGGCCGTCCCCCGTGCGGCCGGCCGGGCGCGGGGTCAAGGCCTCGATCCCGACGGGGGCGCCGGCGACATTTCCGCGCTCTCGCCGCCTGCGGCCGCCCGGGCCGATGGGCCGTCCGAGCGTTCGGCGCCCGCGAGGATCGGCGTCAAGCGCCGCGGGACCATGAAGGTGAACGCCAGCAAGAGCAGCGCAGCGCCGGCGGTGGCGAGAAACATCCGGTGCACGCCGAGGTACAGGCCCTGACGGATGAACGCCACCGCCTGGGAGCTGATCCCCGGAGTCTTCCCCAGCACGAAGGTCGTGGCCCCCAGGGTGGCGGGGATGTGGCCGCGCAGCGCCACGGGTGTGCGCGACAGCCATGCGGAAAGGGACCCGTTGAGGACACTGCCGAAGGCGGCCACGCCCACCGTGCTTCCCAGCATGCGGGTGAAGAGGTTGGCTCCGGTGACGACGCCGCGACGTTCCCAGGCCACCACCGACTGGATCCCCACGAGCAGGGTGGTGGCCGAGAGGCCCAGGCCGAGCCCCAGGACGAAGCTCGCCGCCGCGGTGTCGACGCTGGTGGCCGCAGGCCCCAGATGCGCGAACGCGAGCCCCCCCACCAGGGTGAGGCAGCCGCCCCCGATGGCGGCGCGGCGGAACCCCGTGCGCAGGTACACCATGCCCGCCAGGCTGGCGGCCAGCGGCCACCCCACCGTCATGGCCCCCAGGGTCATCCCGGCGACGAGCGGCGTGGCCCCCAGGTACCCCTGCACGAACGTGGGGAGGAACGCGCTGATCCCGCTGCTGAGCACTCCCACGACCAAGCTCCCCAGGTTGGCCGCGAGGAGCATGCGCTCGCCGAACACCCACATGGGCAGCATGGGTTCCTCGGCCCTGCGCTCCTGCACGAGGAACGCCGCGAGGAGCAAAAGCCCCACGCCGAAGGTGATCACGCTTGGGTGCGACGACCATCCCCAGGCCACCCCTCCCTCGAGGAGGCCCAGCACCCACAGTCCCACCCCCGTGGCGAGGAGCGCCGCGCCAGGGATGTCGAGGCGATGGCGGTGGGGGGTGACGTGCTCGCGCAGCTGCGTGGCGATCATGAACAGCGCGGCGGCTCCCACGGGCAGGTTGATGTAGAAGATCCAGCGCCAGGAGCTGTACTGGACGATGAGTCCGCCGATCGAGGGCCCGACCACCGAAGAGACGCCCCAGACGCTGGCCAGGTAGCCCTGCATGCGGGCCCGTTCCTCGATGGAGAAGATGTCCGCGATGACGGTGGCGGTGATGGGCAGGATCGCCCCGGCGCCGACGCCCTGCAGCCCGCGGAAGACGATGAGCGCCGTCATGTTCCAGGAAAGGCCCGAGAGCACCGAGCCCAGGAGGAAGAATCCGACCCCGGCCAGCAGCACGGGCTTGCGGCCGTAGATGTCGGCCAGCTTGCCGTAGATGGGGATCGTCACGGCCTGGATCAGGAGATAGATCGAGAACAGCCAGGGGAAGACGGCGAACCCGCCCAGGTCTCGGACGATGGAAGGGATGGCCGTGGCCACGATGGTGCTGTCCATGGCCGCGAGGGCCGAACTGAGCATGAGGCCGACGACCACGAGCGTCCGATTCATGGTGGGGCTGACCATAACGGGACGCTCCGCCAAGAACGCCATTCCTTTCCTGAAACCTCCGCGCGGTCAGGGACCGGGGGCGCAACTCCCGCCCCGTACCGGGTTCACGAGACTTCGCGGTCGGCGCCGGCCAGGGCGGCGCTGGTGTCGACGCTGTCGATTCTCCAGCCTGTGGGGCTGTAGCGCGCCGTGACGACGGCGGCATTGGGCATCGCGATCTCCGGATGGCGGCTCCACGGCAGGCCCTCGACCAGCATGAGGAAGCCCTGCAGGGCGTGCATGTGGCTGAAGGCGGCGACGGTTTGCCCGGGGTGGGCCTGCGCCACCCGGGTGAGGCACGCGCGCACCCGGCGGGCCACCGACGAGAGGGGCTCGCCCTCGGGCGGGGGCGTGACCTCGGGGTCCACCATCCAGTCGCGAAAGGCCCGACTGGCGCGCAACAGCTCGTCAACCTGCCATCCGTCCCAGACGCCGAACCGGGTCTCCACGAGATCCGCCATGCGCACCGGCGCGATCCCCACCGCCGCGCTGAGCGGCGCGGCGGTCTCCAGGGTCCGACGCATGGGACTGGTCAGGATGACGTCGGGAGCCCGGCGGGCACGCAGCAAAAGGTCCCGGGCCGCCTCCGCCTGCCGCCGCCCGAGCGGTGTGAGTCCCGGCCCCGGCGGCCGGGAGCTGAGCCGTCGCTCCAGATTGGCCTCGCTCTGGCCGTGCCGGATGAGATGAATCGTCGTCTCGCGCATGCGTTGCATGACCTCGCCGCCTCGATCGGTTGTCGACGGTCCACACCGCCACCGCTCCCGCAACGGTGTCCGGGAGGGAGGCGGCCGCGGCGCGACGACCGTCCGGAGCGCCAGGGCCGATCACGGCGGCCCGCAGGCGCGTCCCGGCGTCCGCGCGTTGCTCCCCATGGTACCGTGTGGGCCGCGATCCGTCAAAGCGCCCGATTGGGTGAACCCTCCGGGACGGCGCCGCGCTCGCCCGTCCCGGCAGGAAGGAATCACCGGCGAGTTCGACGAATAGCAACGTTGTACGCTAGTGTGCGACACGGTTTGACAGGAACGGCGCGTCGGTTCCGTGGGCGCGCGGGGCCTGGAGGGGGACATGCGCCGGGTGGCGGATCGCACAGGCGCCGATACCGCGATCACACCGGGAGCCGACGCTTACCGGCGCTACCTCCGGAGTGCGGCGGTCACATGGGCGCTGGGTTCCATCGTCGGCATCGCCATGGGCACCCTTTTTTTCTGGGTGAGCCTGTCGTTGACAGCCGTCGGCTGGCGGCTCTTCGCAGTGGCGCTGTCGTTCGGCGCCGTCTTCATGGTCGCGGTCGACGCATGGGTGACGTTGTGGTACCTGCGCCCCGTGCGCCAGTTCGTCCACGCCAGCACGCCGTCCTGGGAGCTGGGGCGGGCCGCATACCGGCGCGTGTGCCGGCTGCCGCTCATGGCCGCGGTGCGCTCGGTCGGTCCGCACCTTCTGGCGCTGCTCGTCCCCGGAGTGGCCATCGGCCTCTTCCTGGCGCGCCACCAGGCCATCGGAGCGACGCCGCAGGAGATCATCCTGGCGGCGGCGGCCACCTTCCCCATCGCCTGCGCCCACGGGATCTTCGAGTACCTGGTGGGCAGCCGTCTGATCCACCCGCTGGTGACGCTGACCCGGCCGTACGCCGGAGGGGAGCGGCCCGTGCACGTCACGGCGCTGCAGCGCGCCATCGTGGTCAGCTTCGCCATCGGCGTGATCCCGCTGGCGGCCATGGCGACCACCGCGTACGCGCGCTTCGCGGGACACTCGTTCGACGTGTCCGGCTTCCTCCTGTGGGCCAGCACCCTGTCTGGGTTCGGGATCGTCTTCGCCATCTCCGCAGCGCTGCTGCTGGCCCATTCGGTCACCGACCCCGTGGCGGAACTGCTGGAGAACATGCAGCTGCTGGCCGCGGGCCAGCCTCGCCAGCCCCTGTCGGAGGACCACGTGGACGAGTTCGCGGACGTGGCCCGCGGTTTCAACCGCATGGTGGACGCCCTGGACGCCAGGCTCACGCAGCTGCATGAGCTCTCGGAAAGCCTCATCCTGACGCTGGGGGCCGCGCTCGAGGTGCGCGACCCGTACACCAGCGGCCACTCCGAGCGCGTGGCGCGCATGTCGGTGGCCACCGCGCGGGCCATGGGGCTGTCCCACGAGCAATGCCGGGCGCTCGAGCGCGGGGCGCTGCTCCATGACATCGGCAAGATCGGGGTCGCGGACACGATCCTGAGAAAGACGTCCGCGCTCACACCCGAGGAATGGGCGCAGATGCGGCGCCATCCGGTGGTCGGAGCCGAGATCCTCGCCCAGGTGAAGCCCCAGCACTCGGTCGTCGACCTGCTCCCCATCATCCGCCACCATCACGAACGGGTGGACGGGCGCGGTTATCCCGACGGGCTGGCCGGGGACGCGATCCCGCTGCTCGCCCGCATCGTCGCCGTGGCCGACGCTTACGACGCCATGACCTCCGCCCGGCCGTATCGCAGCGGCATGCCGGTGGAGAAGGTGCACGCCATCCTCCAGGAGGGCGCAGGAACCCAGTGGGACCGCCGGGTGGTGGAAGCGTTCCTCGCCCAGCACCGCCAGCCGGTCCTTTCATCCCGGACGGGTCTCTCCGCGCAGCAGACGGCCATGTGAACGGGCGGCAGGCAACGGGCGACCGGCGCCGAATGCTCATGAGCGACTCGACAGCGGGAAGGGGATAGCGTGTGCTCAAGGGTAATCTGCTCCATGGTGAACTCATGCAGGCGCTCTCGGAGATCGGTCACACCCACTGGCTGGTCCTGACGGACGCCGGGTTCCCCCGCCCGTCCAGGGCTCAGTTCATCGACCTGTCCATCGGGGTGAACCTGCCCACCGTCCCCCAGCTTTTGCGCCTGATCCTCGAGGTGTGCCCCATGGAAGCCGCGATCATGTCCGCGGACGCGCACCGGGTCTCCCCGGCGTTCGTGGAGGAGGCGCAGGCGCTGCTTCGACCCATCACCATCGAGGCGGTGGCGCACGACCGCTTCAAGGAACTGAGCCAGGAGGCGGTGCTGGCCGTGCGCACGGGGGACCAGCACGCCTATTCCAATCTCCTGCTTCGCGGCGGCGTGTCCTACCCGTACTGAGTCGTCTGCGGCCAACCGGCCTCGGGGCCCGGGCGCGGTCTCGGCGGCGCCCGGGCCCCGAGGCCTGGACGCGACTCTCAGCGGCGCTCTGACGGCGGCGCGAACTGGCGCCAAAGCGGCGCGCTGGCCGCGAGGAGCGTGGGCAGATGGCGCAGGCCGTCCAGCCGGTCCTCCCGGTCCCGGTGGACACCGGCCCGGTCCACCACGAGCGCCCCGCGAAAGCCCAGCGCCCGCGCCGCGTCCACATTGGCGGCGAGGTCGTCGATGAACAGCGAGGCGTCGGCGCGGGCACCCGCCCCCGCCAGCGCCGCCTCGTAGATGGCCCGGTGGGGTTTGAGGGCCCCGACGTCGCTGGAGAGGGTCACATGGTCGAACAGCGGCATCAGGCCCCAGCGGACGAGCAGCGCCCGCAGGGACGGAGGCGCGTTGGAGATGAGGCCCAGCCGGTAGCCCAGGGCCCGAACTCCCTCCAGCGCTGGCCGGGCGTCGGGGAACGGCCGGCTGGCAACGGTGTAGTAGCAGGTCTCGCGCAGGTAGCCGATATGCGCCGGCCCCAGCCCCAGGACGCGCGCCACCACCCGCAGGTGTCCGCGGGCGTGCCGCTCCTCGGCCCACCAGGTGGGGAGCAGGTCCTGGGGCGTCTTCTGGGCCAGCCAGGCGTCGCCCTGCGCCAGGGCCTCGGGGATGCGGGGAATGCGCTCCGCGAGGCCCAGGCCGGACAGGGCAGCCTCGAGCCGCTCGGGCCATGGGGTCATGTGCACGAGCACCTCGCCCGCGTCGCTGAAGAGCCAGCGCACAGGTCCGTCACCGGCTGCATTGGCGCCGTGGGGTTCACTCATCGGGGCAAGACCTGCCTTTCCCGGTAGATGGCGAGTGGTGTCACGAGCCGCCCCATCTGCTTGACAGACGCCCGACAGACAAAGCCGCCGCCCCATTCGCGTGGCCCGTCCCGCCGGCGCGCCACCCGGGGAGGACCTCCCCGCCCGATGGCCACGCCTCGGGCATCGTCCACATGGCGCGCTTTCGCCCCGCCGTCGGGATGCCGCGGACCAGGAGCGGGCGCCCCGCGTGCTTCACCACCTTTGGGCGCACCCAGTCGAAGCGTCTGCGGTCCACGCGGCGGTTCCGGGAACGCCCCCCGTTTGGGCGACCGGGCCGCGCAAACTCGAGGTCCAGCACCTCAAGACCCGTGAGCTGGGCCCAGGTCACGACGGTCGGCAAGGCCGCCTCGCCGGGCAGCGTCGACGCGAAGACGCCTCCGAGACCTGCCGGGTCCGTGGCGACGGATCGGACGCTCGCCCGGGGAAAGAACCCTTGTTCCACCGCCAATCCCTGGGCGCCTCCCTTCACGCCATCCCGTGGGAGCCCGGAATGTCACCCTCGGAACGCTCCCCGTCCCACAGGACTGGATGGGCACGGGCGCGATGTCGGCAAGCCCTGACCGCTCCGACGATGAAGCCGAGGAAGGCGTGTCACAGACTCCTGCAGCTGCACTAAGTTCACAACCAAGCTCCGCCCGTTGGAGCGGGGGAGTTGACGAGGCGACGTGATGCGCTCGCCTGCGCGTGCGCCACCCAGTCCCGGTGCAAGCTGGAGCGGCGCGGACTCAGCCGCGCTACGGCCCCGGCGCCGGGCGGCGTCAGGGGCGCGTGAACCCCCTGCTCTCGGGCCCACGAGCGCAGGGGCGCGGCGCCGGGTTCCCGGACGATCACCGCGTCGCTCGTCCAATGCATCGGTTCCATCACCTTCACGGACATTCCTTCTGCTCCGGAGCCCGAGCGCCCCCTGATCCCCGCCGGCCACGGCGGAGGCACGGGCCCGGGGCCCAGGCGGGCCAGGGAACGGTTGACCCCGGCCAGCGCCGATCGGGTCGCGGCGACGCTCTGGCGGCCG
>JAJZYS010000054.1 GCA_021797925.1 Bacillota bacterium | reverse complement strand
TTACACGCTGGGGCCCCTGACCACCGACATCGCCCCGGGCTACGACCACATCACCTCGGCGATCGGTGCGGCCATGATCGGCTGGTTCGGCACGGCGCTGCTCTGTTATGTGACGCCCAAGGAGCACCTGGGGCTGCCCGACCGCGACGACGTGCGCGAGGGCGTCATCGCGTACAAGATCGCCGCCCACGCCGCGGACCTGGCCAAGGGGCACCCCGGCGCGCAGCTGCGCGACGACGCCTTGTCGCGGGCGCGCTTCGAGTTCAGGTGGCGCGACCAGTTCAACCTCGCCCTCGACCCGGAGCGGGCGCTCGCGTACCACGACGAGACCCTGCCCGCCGAGCCGGCCAAGACCGCCCACTTCTGCTCCATGTGCGGACCCAAGTTCTGCAGCATGAGCATCACCCAGGACATCCGCGAGTACGCCCGCACCCACGGGCTGGACGAGGCGGATGCCCGGGAGGCGGGACTGCGGGAAAAGTCCCGGGAGTTTCAGGCCGAAGGTGAAGAACTCTATCGCTGAGGGCGCCCTCGTGGCGGGAAGACGGCCCCGGGGCGCCGGGGGACCTGCCCCCTCACATGCCGATGTAGCGCGCGTACAGGGAGCGGGCGGCCGCGGGGTCGTCCACCCCGTGCACGAGCGCGCGCCCGTCGCGAAACAGCGTGATCTGCGCCTTGTCCACCTCGATCCGCAGCGTCTCGCGGCCGAGTCGCACCGAGCCCACACGTGCGAGCCGGCTCGCGAGGTCGGCGAAGGAGACCTCCCGCTCGCCGTCGGGGCGCACCTGCACCGTGTTGCGCCCGCAGAACGAGATGGTGAGCGCGTCCGAGCGCGCGGCGAGGGCGTCGAAGCGGCCGAGGCCGCAGCACGGGCACTGGGCCGACCGGGGCGGGAACCGCACGGTGCGCCACTGGTTCGCCCACACGTCCACGTAGGTGATGCCGTCGCGCAGCGCGTCTTCCCGGCCGGCGAGGTACTTGAGCGCCTCGGCGACCTGAAGCGAGGCGATGACCCCGACCACGGGGGCGATCACCCCGACGGTGTCGCACGTCTCGGGTGCCGCCGGCGTGAGCGCGCCAAACAGGCACACAAGACACGGGGTCTTCCCGGGCCGAAGGAGCGCGGTGGTCCCGTAGGAGCTCACCGCCCCGCCGTAGACCCAGGGGATCCGGTGCTTCACCGCCACGTCGTTGACGAGGTGGCGGGTCTGAAAGTTGTCGGTCCCGTCGACGATGAGGTCCACGTCCCCGAGCAGCGCCTCGGCGTTGCGGGGGGTGAGGTCGGCGATCCGCTCCTCCACGGCGACGCCGGAGCTGGCCGCGCGGAGCTTTTCCGCGGCGGCCAGGGCCTTGGGCAGGTGAAGGGCGGCGTCCGACTCGTCGAAGAGGACTTGGCGCTGAAGGTTCGACGCTTCGACGATGTCGCGGTCGATGAGGCGCATGTAGCCGACGCCCGCGCGCACGAGCTGGGTCGCCGCCACCGTTCCCAGGGCGCCGAGCCCCACCACGGCGACGCGGGAGCGGCCCAGCCGCTCCTGGCCTCCTCTGCCGATGGGGGGGAACAGGATCTGGCGCGAGTATCGCGCGTCGACCGGATCGCTGATGGGATCATCTCCGCTCCGCTCGCCCCCTGGATCAGGGGCGCCGCCGGGGTTGTCACACCCCCCATTATACGCGCACAGGCCCCGGCAGGCAGGAGCACACGGCCGCCGGATCCGGGGGGTGGGGCGCGGTGAGGGCCGTGCTTCACGTGATCGGCGATGCTCGCCGCTCGGAGAGCGAGCTCGCGGCGGCGCTTCTCGCGAGCGCCGCGGGCGGTGCCGACGCCGTCGAGGTGCGCTTGCCCGGCTCCCCGGCCGCCGGGGTCTACGAGCTCACGGCGCGGCTGCGCTCGGGGACCGCGGGGCTCGCGACCCAGGTGATCGTCAACGATCGGATGGATGTGGCCGTGGCCGCCGGCGCCCACGGCGTGCACCTCGGGGGGAGATCGCTCCCCCTGGCGGCGGCGCTGGCCGTCCGGAGGCGGGCGCGCTGGGACGGGCTCATCGGGCGCTCGGTGCACTCTGTGCCCGAAGCCCTCGAGGCTGAGGCTCAGGGCGCCGACTACCTGCGCTTCGGCCACGTCTTCGCGTCGGCGTCGCACCCGGGCGAGGCGCCCCGGGGCCTCGAGGCGCTGGCGCGGGTCGTCGGGGCCGTGGGCGTGGCGGTCGTCGCCATCGGCGGCATCGACGCCTCCAACGTCGATGCGGTCCTCGCGACCGGCTGCAGCGGGGTGGCGGTGATCGGAGCGGTGATGGCCCAGGCGGATCCGGCGCGGGCGGCGGCGCGCCTTCTCCATCGCCTCGAGGCGGCCCTGACGCCGCCGAGGGTCTTGTTTCCACGATCAAGGCAGGGAGTGTGAGTCATGGAGGCGACACATGACGTCATCGTCGCCGGCGGCGGTGTGATCGGCGCCGCGGTGGCATGGCGGCTGGGGGAGCAGGGGGAACGGGTGCTCCTCCTGGAACGGGAGCAGATGGGCCAGGGCGCCTCGGCCGCGGCGGCCGGGATGCTCGGGGCGCAGCACGAGACCGAGGAGCCCGGGGACTTCTTCCAGCTGTGCGTGCAAAGCCGCGCGATGTTCCCGTCGCTCGCGGCCGAGCTGATGGAGCAGACCGGGGTCGACATCGAGCTGTCCACCCAGGGCACGCTGCGCATCGCCCGTGGCGAGGAGGACGTGGAGCGGCTCAGGGCGGCGGGGGAGTGGCAGCGGGCCACCGGGAACCGGGCCGTGTGGCTTGGGCCCGACGAGGTCGCCGCGAGGGAGCCGGCCCTGGCGCCGACCCGCGGGGCGCTGTGGCTGCCCGACGACGTTCACGTCCGGGCGCCGCGGATGGCGCAGGCGCTGGCGCGCGCCGCCCGCCGCCACGCGCGGGTGGCGGAGGGGGAGGCCGTCCTGGCGTACCGCGTCACCGGGGGCGCTGTGGAAGTGACGACCACCCGCGGCCACCACCGGGCGAGCCGGCTCGTCCTCGCCGCCGGGGCGTGGACCGGGACCATCGCGGGGGACGCGGCGCCACCCGAGGCGGTGGGGCCGGTGAAAGGGCAGCTTCTTTGCCTCAGGCCCGACGGGGCACCGGCGCTGCGCAGCACCGTGGCGGGCGGCGCCGTGTACCTGGTGCCCAAGACCGACGGCACCGTCATCGTGGGAGCCACCCAGGAGCCCGAAGCCGGTTTTGCGCCCCAGGTGACCGCGAGGGCGATGGGGCAGCTGCTGGGCGCGGCGCTGGATGTGGCGCCGGCCCTGGCGGGGGCGACCGTGGAGCGCGCGTGGAGCGGGTTTCGGCCCACGACCCCCTCGAAGCTGCCCATCATCGGTCCCGACGCGGAGCACCCCGAGGTCCTGTGGGCCACCGGACACCACCGCAACGGCATCCTCCTGGCCCCGGTCACCGCGGCGATGATCGTGGCGGCGATTCGGGGCGAGGAGGTTCCCTCGCACTGGGCCGCCTTCGCACCGGCCGGCCGGCGCGAAGGCACCCTGGGGAGGGCGTGAGCCGTGCGGATCGTCGTGAACGGTGATCCGCGGGAGGTTTCCGACGGCGCCTCGGGCCGTGATCTCCTCGAGGCGCTGGGGCTGTCGGCCGAGCCCCTGGCGGTGGAGCGCAACGGCGAGGCGTTCACGCGCGAGGCGTTCGCCGCGTGCGAGCTTCACGAGGGGGACGTGGTGGAGATCCTGCGCTTTGTCGGGGGCGGCTGACGCGCCGGCCGGTCGTCCTCGCCCAGCGCGACGCACAGGAAAGGGGATCATGGACATGGACGAACCTCTGGTCATCGCCGGGCGGTCCTTCCGCTCGCGGCTTCTGGTGGGCACCGGGAAGTACGACACGCTGGCGCTCATGCGCGACGCCCTCGCCGCCTCGGGGACCGAGATCGTCACGGTGGCCGTCCGACGGGTGAACCTGGACCGCCGGGAGGAGTCGCTGCTCGCCTACGTGGACCCCGGACGGTACCAGCTGCTTCCCAACACCGCCGGCTCCACGTGCGTGGAGGAAGCCGTGCGCGTCGCCCGGCTCGCCCGCGCGGCGGGGCTCTCGTCGTGGATCAAGCTGGAGGTGATCCCCGCCGACGGATCCCTCCTGCCCGACCCCGTGGCCACCGTGGAGGCGGCCGAACTCCTCATCCGCGAGGGCTTCGTGGTGCTTCCCTACACCAGCGACGACCATCACGTCGCCCGGCGGCTCGTGGAGATGGGGTGCGCCACGGTGATGCCGTTCGGCTCCGCCATCGGCACGGGACTTGGCGTCACCTCGCCCGAGCGGCTGCTCCGTCTGATCGATGTCGTCGGGGGCCGCGTGCCGGTGGTGGTGGACGCGGGGATCGGGTCTCCCGCCGACGCGGCCAGGGCCATGGAGCTGGGCGCCGACGCGGTCCTGGTGAACACCGCCATCGCCCGGGCCGGGGACCCCGTGGCCATGGCCGGCGCGATGGCCGCGGCGGTGGAAGCGGGGCGCACGGCCCATCTCGCGGGCATCATGCCGCGCTCACAGGTGGGTGCGCCCTCGAGCCCGGTGTCGGGTGTCGTGGGCCGCGGGGCCCCGTAGCGATCCCGGTCCCGGAGTCGGTGCCGAGGGGAGGCGTGGGCGTGAACGCCGAGATCGACTTCGGCGAGTGGCTCTCGCGGGTGCGCCGGGAACGGCCGCTGGTGCACGGCATCTTCGGGCCCGTGGTCGCCGGGCGGGTGGCGGACGCGCTGCTCGCGGTGGGCGCGTCGCCGGTGATGGCCCGCGCTCCCGAGGAGGTGGCGGACGTGGCCCGTGGGGCCGGCGCCGTGACCCTGAGCCTGGGCATGCTCGACGCGCAGTCCTTGGCCGCCATGCTGGCGGCGGGGCAGGCCGCCGGCGGCGCGGGGGTGCCCGTGGTTTTTGACCCCGTGGGCGTGGGGGCGACGGCCTATCGCGCCGAGGCGGCGGCCCGCCTCGCCGCGCAGCTGCGGCTCGCGGTGCTGCGCGGCAACCGCGGAGAGATCGGGTGGATGCTCGGGACGGGCGGCCGGGTCCGGGGCGTGGACGCCGTCACCGGCGGAGCGGGGCTCGAGGCGGCGATGCAGGCGTGGGCGCGCTCGAGGGCCTCGGTGGTCGTCGCCACCGGGGCCGTGGACCTCGTGGCCGACGGGACGCGGGTGCTGAGGCTCGGCAACGGCGACCCCGTCCTCGCCGCCGTGGCCGGCACGGGCTGCCAGCTCACGGCGCTCATCGGCGCCTGGATCGCGGTCGCCGGGCCCCGCCCCGCCCTGGCGCGGGTCGCCGAGGCCGCGGCGGCGGCCATCACGAGCTTCAACGTGGCGGCGGAGCTGGCCCGCGAGGTCGCCCGGGGGCCGGGAAGCTTTCCGGCCGCGCTCCTCGACGCGCTCTGGGACCTCACCGGCGAGCGGGTGGCCCGCCGGGCGCGCGTCGAGATCCTGCAGGTGTGAGGTGGGAGATGACGCCGCTGACCGGCGAGCCGCGGCTGCACGCGCAGCTTCGCCTCTACGTGATCACCGACGAGCGTGAGGACGCCACGCGCCTTCTCCCCGTGATCGACGCGGCGCTGCGGGGCGGCGCCGGTGCCGTGCAGCTCAGGCGCAAGGCTGCCGGCGGCCGCGAGCTCCTGCGCCTCGCCGGGGCGATCCGGGAGCTGACGGCTCGCCACGGGGCGCTCTTCATCGTCAACGACCGGGTGGACGTGGCCTGGCTGGCGGACGCCGACGGGGTGCACCTGGGTCAGGAGGACATCCCCTGTGCCCAGGCCCGGCGCCTTCTGCCCGGGAAGATCATCGGGGTGTCGGCGCGCACGGTGGAGGACGCCCGGGCGGCGGAGCGCGCGGGGGCCGACTACCTGGGCGTGGGGGCGGTCTACGCCACGGGGACCAAGGAGAACGCCTGCCGCATCGGCCTCGAGGGGCTCGGGCGCATCGCCCGGGCCGTGGGCATTCCGGTGGTGGGCATCGGGGGCATCGGCCCGGGGGGCGCGGCGGCGGTCCGTGAGGCCGGGGCCGTGGGCGTGGCCGTGGTCGCGGCGGTGATGGCGGCGCCAGACCCGTGCGCCGCGGCGCGGGCCCTGAGCCTCGAAGTGGGCCCGCGGCCGGGGAGATGACCGTGTTCGGGGGAGGTGGCGCCATGGTGGACATCGACGCGCTGGCGACCCTGTGGCTCAGGGCGCCCCGGGAGGGGGCCGGCGACGTGCTGGCCGCACTGGCGGGCGCCGGAGCGGGGACGGGGGTCCTCCGCGAGGTTGAGGCGCGGCTGGCGGCCCGCTCGTCCAGCGGGCTTTCCGACGCGCGCGGGGGGACGCGGCGGCCGGCGCGGATCCTCAGCGTCGCGGGCAGCGACTCGGGCGGGGGCGCCGGCATCCAGGCCGACCTCAAGACCATCCTGCGCCTGGGCGGATACGGCATGACGGCTCTCACCGCGGTCACCGTGCAGGACACCCGGGGCGTCGCCGGCGTCTGGCCGGTTCCGCCCGCCGTGGTGGCGGAGCAGATCCGGGCGGTGGTCGGCGACATCGGAATCGACGCGGTGAAGACCGGCCTCATGGGCGACGCGGCCACGGTGGCGGCGGCGGCAGGGGCGCTGGGACCGGGACTGTCCGTGCCGCTGGTGGTCGATCCCGTGATGCGGGCCAAGGGCGGCGCGCAGCTGCTCGACGGCGCCGGGGTCCACGCCCTGCGCCGCGACCTTTTCCCGATCGCGCGGCTTGTGACCCCCAACCTTCCCGAGGCGCAGGCGCTCACCGGCCGCGAGGTGGCGACGCGCGCGCAGCGCGAGGAGGCGGCCCGCGCCCTGCGGGCGATGGGAGCCGCCGCGGTGCTCCTCAAAGGGGGCCACGGCACCGGTCCCCACGTGCTCGACGTCCTCGCGGACGGGCAGTCCCTCGTGTGGTTTCGCGGCTCGCGGCTTCAGGGCCCGCACACGCACGGGACGGGGTGTACGCTGTCGGCCGCCGTCGCCACGGGGCTGGGCCAGGGGATGTCCCTGGAGCTCTCGGTGCTGCGGGCGCTCACGTTTGTGCGGGCGGCCATGCTGGCGGCGCCGGGCTTCGGGCACGGCCACGGCCCGCTGGGCCACGGCGCGGGCGATCTCCCCGATCCCTTCCTCTGACCGTGGTCTTGCCCGCGGCCTTGGGACGGCGTCAGGCCCGGGGGGAGCGCCCCAGCGCCGCGAAGAGCCGCTCGACGGCCCGGGGCGAGGCGAGTGTGGTCCACGCCTGGCCGTCGGGCGCGCTGTCGCGCCAGCGCGCAAGCTTTGGCCGCACGCGCCGGCGGAACGCGGCCACGTAGGCGAGAAACGCCGGGTCGAACCGCTCCGGGCAGAGCTCGGCCATGTCCGGCCGTGAGCGGCCGCGGTGCCAGACCTGCCGCTGCAGGCTCCGGTACAGGCAAAGCGGGGTGGAAAAGTCGAGCCACAGCACGTGGTCGGCCCGCGCGAGGCGCGGCGCCAGCGTGCTCTCGTAGTTGCCGTCGATGAGCCAGCGCGGGCCGGCCACGAGAGAGCGCACCGCGGCCTCGAAGCGCTCGGGGGGAGAACTCACCCAGCCGGGGTCCCAGTAGACGCGGTCGAGGTGCACCAGCGGAAGTCCCAGCGTCGGCGCGAGCCGGCGGGCGAGGGTGGACTTGCCGGCTCCGGGGGAGCCGAGCACCAGCACCCGCCGCGCGGCGCTGATGGCGCCCACATCGTGCAGCCGCGCCACCCCCTGTGGCCGCTCACTTCGATGGATGCCCGGCACGGCCCTTCTCCGCGCCGTCGTCTCGGGACGCCGGCCGGATGGGGCCGGATGAAAACGGGCATCCTACCCCCATGCCAGGCACAGGCCCCCGCGGGGCAAAGGGACGCAGCCGGGGCGCGGCGAACCTGTGGCCCATGAGGATTCGTCACGTGCTGCCCGCTCCCGGACGAGGGGACGATGTCGCCGCCGTGATCCGGGTGGCGGCCGAGATCGTCTACGGCCAATATCTCGCGTACGAACGGGCGCAAAGGCCAGAGCGCCCGTGCTGACGTCGCAGCCCCGGCCCACAGGGAAGGTGCGCGTGGCGGCGCTGCTCAGGGTGTCCACCGTGCGCCAGGCCAGAAAGCACCGTGACGACGAGGAGACCCTGCCGGTGCAGCGAGAGGCCATCCGCCGGTTCGTGGCCGCTCGGTCCGGCTGGTCCCTGGTCGAGGAGTACGCCGAGGAAGGGGTCTCCGCCTGGTCGAATCGCAGCGAGGACCGGCGCATCCTGCAGACGGTCCTCGCCGACGCCCGGCGCGGCGGCTTCGACGTGTTGGCCATCTTCAAGTACGATCGGCTGTCGCGCGTGTCGCTGGAGTACCCCATGCTGCTCTCCCACCTCGACCGCCTGGGCGTCGCGGTGTGGTCGGTGGCCGACGACGGGAGCGGGCGGGAGCTGAGGATCCAGACGCAGATGGACAAGTTGCTCCGCTTCGTCGAGGGCTGGCAGGCGGAGATGGAGAGCTGCAACACCTCCGTGCGCGTGAGCGCCAAGATGCGTCAGATGGCCCAGCAGGGCATCTGGACCGGGGGCCGGCCGCCCTATGGCTTCCGCCTGCGGGACGGCGGCCGCCTCAAGAACGGCGGGCGGCTGTCGCTGGAGGTCGACGAGGGGGAGGCGGCGGTCGTCCGGGAGGTGTTCCGGATGTACCTGGAGGAGGAGCTTGGTTCCACGACGATCGCGCGCCGGCTCAACGCCATGGGGTACCGCCTGCGCAACGGCAAGGAATGGCAGGACACGAGCGTGCGCGATCTCATCAAGAACCCCACGGTGGCGGGGCGGGCGCCCTACGGCCGCCACTACCGGGACAAGTCCACCGGCGCGTGGCGGCACCGGCCCCAGGGTGATCCGGAGGTCATCATCGCGCCCCGGACCGTTCCCGAGTGGGAGATCGTTCCCTGGGAGACGTGGCTGCGGGCCCAGAAGCGGATGTCGAGCTGGATGCCGGGGCGCCGCGACGGCCTCGTCGCGGACCGAGGGCGCACGCGCTCCGAGAGCGGATCGCTCCTGCTCACGGGCCTTCTGCGCTGCGGCCACTGCGGCGGCGCGCTCACCGCCGGTTCCTCCCAGCCGGTGAAGCGGCTCAAGGACGGCACCCTGGCCCGCTACCGCTATCCGCGCTACGTGGACCGCAACCGCCACGGCGGGCGCCACTGCGAGGGGCAGGCCGGCTACTCCGTCAAGCGCGTCGACGCCGCGGTCCTCGCCGCCGTGCGGACGGTGCTCGACGCCATGGGTTCCAACGCCATCTACCAGGCCGTGCGCCAGGCGGTGGCGCAGGGAGCCTTCCAGCACAGCGCGCAGCTGGAGCTGGCCCGCAAGCGCCGCCAGCGGGCCCAGCGGCTTCTCGACGCGTGGACGGGGCGCCTTGACGCCTGGCTGATCCGCCCCGACGAGAGCCTGTACACCGAGGCGTTCATCGCCGAGCGCCTGCGCGAAGCCCAGGCGGAGGTGGAGCGGGCCGGGGAGGAGTTGGCACGGCTTGAGCGCGAGCACGGGGACGCCGACGCCCGCCTGGCCCAGCTGGACAGATTCCTGGCGTTGGCGCCGGCCTTCTGGCAGCGGTTCCTCGGTGCGCCGCGGCGGGAGCAGAAACGTCTGCTCCGGCAGATGCTCAGGTGCGTGGAGGTGTCACGCGAGGGCATCGTCCTCCACTGGCGCGTGGACCTGGGGGAGATCATGGGGGACGGCGACCTGGGACCGCTGGAATGGGAGGCGTGGACGCGCCTCGTGCGGTGAGATCCGTATGGCCGGGTGGCGGGCCCTGCCCGGGTCGGAGCGACGAGGGGACCTGCGTGCGGCCTTGAGTTCCAGGGCTTCGGAACCGACATTCCGGTGCAGCGCGCAGCCGGGCTGAGGGCTGCCGTGGGCCATGGAAACATCGTCTGGCGTGGGCGACCGGCAACGGGTGCGTGCGCGGGGCTGAAGCGGCGCAGCCCGCGTGGGGAGGAATCGTGTGGATCGGAGTGGCCCGGCTCGGCCGCGGGCGAGCCGGAGTCCGTCGTCGCCGTGAGAGGCGGGAGACCCCCGCGGCACCTCTTGCGGCGGGCGACGCTGGGCTGCGCCGACCGCCCGGGACCGGTCCCGGGTGGCCTGGCGCACCTTGATCCCCCTGGCGGCGAGGTCTTGGGCGAACGCCCTTGTGATGTCCTCTTCCGCAGCCCGCGGCGGTCCTGGCTCGTCCGGGTCGAAGGCAAGGATGACCGCGTTGGCGTCTACCCGAAGCGGAATGTCACTGTGCGGGTTCGACACGCCGGCAATGCCGAGGCGGGACTGTCCCAGCCGTTCCGCCACGAGTCGGCCTCGAGCGCCCCTCGGCGATCCATCGCGCCGTTGGCCTTCGCGTAGGGGCGGGGCGCTCCTGAGGGTGTTCCTCCGGGCTTCCCGGATCGACAGCCAGAGGTACTTCCCGCGCACGCTGTCGGCGGGCCGCACCTGGCAGGTACAGTGCCGCCGTCCTCGGCGCGGACGGGGACGAGCAGTTCCAGCGGCCCGTTGATGGCTCAGGCGCTCTTGGAGAAGCCGGGGACGGCCTCGAGGACGACGTCCTGGGGCGCAGGGCCTGGGAAGTGGTGCGACAACCCGCCGCCGTGGCCGCTTGGGATGAGAACCCGCGACGAGGCGGTAGCGTCCTGTGACGGGGGAGCAGCGTCTCCAGGGCGTTCAGGGCTCGGTGCGCCACGTCGCGGTCCTCGATGCTCGCGACAGGGGCCGAGGAACCGGCGGCGCTTCGGGGCGTGTGCGTATGGTGCGCTTGCGCCTGCGATCATGGCGGTCGCCTCGCGCAGCGTTCTCGGAGTGGGATGGAAAGTCGATCACGTCTCGCTGTGCCCCACGGGCGAGGCCCTCGAGGTCTGTGTCCTCGGAAAGGCCACGAGGTTGGTCGGCCACGGTCGTCGCTCAGCGGGCAGGGGCCGACGGGCGCCGCGCCGCTACAGCCCGATCCGCGCGTCGGTGATCTCCTCGATCAAGACGAGGGATTTTACCTGGGCGCTGTTCATGGGCGTCCCCCCTCTTGACGCCACTGATGACATGTCACTATAATGATGATAGGTCACGTATATGGGGGGATGTGTGTGCCTGTCCCCGTGCTGGTGTACATCCCTTGCTTTTCCGGTGCGCCCTGGGACCTCGCGCAATTCCCTGACCTCGCCAAGTGGCCACACCAGGCGCCGGCGCTGCCTGAAGGGCTGAACTCGGTTGGCGCCTATGCCGACTGGCTCAGTGGCATCGTGGGCGGTCTGCGATCCTACGTTCTGATCGGCGACTCCTTCGGTGCTGCCGTTGCACTCGAGATGGCCGCGCGCAGGCCGACCGGCCTGCAAGCGGTGGTTGCATCGGGTGGCTTTGCAGCGAACCTGGTACGTCAGCGCCTGCTGCGCGGCATGATTCGCCGGGCCGCGCATATTCCCGATTTCGTTTACCGGCCGCTTGTCGTGCCCCTTCATGCCTGGCTCCTACGATCGCGTTTTGACAGTCAGGGAGATCGAGGTTGGTCGATGCGCGCGACCCGCGAACTCTTTTGGACCCATACGCCGCCGCACAGCTACTGGGCGCGGGCACAGGCGTCCCTTCGGTTCGACCTTCGGGGTCGCGTGCAGCGGATTGCCGTTCCCGTCCTGCTGCTGACACCCGAGGACGACAAACTGATCGCTGCTGCAGCCACGGCACCTTTGCGCGATATCCCCGGGGTGCAAGAGGTCACGCTGTGCGGCACTGGCCATATGTTCCGCTACAGCCATCCGCGTGCCTACAGCCGGGAAGTGGCACGGTTTCTGCGTGGACGAGAGGTGCTGCGGCGTGCCCAGTGAATGGGCGAGCTTGCGATATGGCGTTCTCGCGTTGCAGCGGGAGGGACAGCGACGACTCTCCAGCCTTCTGCGTCCGCTCGCTCTCACCCCCTCACAGGCGGAGGTTCTGCGGGTCGTCGAGGAGCATGGGCCTCTCCACCTTCGACGCCTGGGGAAATTTCTGATCTGCGAGCGTGGCAGTCCGTCCCGTCTTGTGGACAGTCTCGTGCGTAGGGGTCTCCTGGCAAAAGCAACCGACCCTGAAGACGTGCGGCGCACCCTAATCCGACTGACCTCTGACGGAAGGGATGCGGCAGCGCGCATCGCTGCAACAGAAGACGCCTTCTATCAGGGGCTCGCGAATCGCTTGGGCGAGGTGCCTTCGGCGTTCTTCCCCGTGCTGGACTCCCTGCTACGAGACACACCTGCCGGCAGAGCACTTGCCCTGCGTGGCCTATGGCCGCCAGCGAGCAAGGGACCCGAGCGGTAGCTCAGACAACTCGAGAAAGTGCATGGCGTCGAGAAAAGGGCGATCCAGCGGGAGCACCGGGCCGAGGTCGTGCAGGTGCTTGAGCGAGCCGCCCTGCTCGGCGCGTACGAGCTTGCGCAGCCTGCCGGTCGGGCGGCGATCTTCTTGAAGCGCCGCGAGCGGACGGGCGTGCCGGAGAAGGACGGCGGCAGCACGGCTTCTTGCCTCGCACGACTTGACGAGTTCCGCAGTCCGGCGGCGACATTCTGCCAGCGGTTCCCGGCTGCAGAACCGACGGAGCAGAAGCGCCTGCTCCGCCACCTTCCGGACCACAGGGTCGTGTACCAAGACTGACAGCATCGTGCTCCACTGGCGCGTCGATCGCTCGAAGATCATGGCGACGCCGACATGGGATCCCTGGGGCGGCAGGATCGCGTCAGCCTGCAGGCCGCTTCACAGCTCGAAGTCTCCCCGGCGCCGGTATGCGTACACCGTGGTGCAATGGCGACCCGCTCATCGGCTCGGTGCACGACCCCATCTACCAGGGCGCCGGCCCCATGGGCATGGCGGGCATCCCTCAGCCCAAGCCGGGCGCGGTGACCCGGGCCCACGGCGGGATCCTGTTCCTCGACGAGATCGGCGAGCTGCACCCGGTGCAGATGAACAAGCTCCTCAAGGTCCTCGAGGACCGCAAGGTGTTCCTGGAGAGCGCCTACTACAACGCCGACGACCCCAACCTGCCCAGCCACATCCAGGACATCTTCGAGAACGGCCTGCCCGCCGACTTCCGGCTGGTGGGGGCCACGACCCGCTCCCCCGAGGAGATCCCGGCGGCCATCCGTTCCCGCTGCCTGGAGGTGTTCTTCCATCCCCTGGAACGCTCCCACGTCCAGCGCGTCGCGGCCACCGCCGCCGGGAAGCTGCAGATGGAGCTCGATCCGAGGGGACTGGAGCTTGTGAGCCAGTACGCGACCAACGGGCGCGAAGCGGTGAACATCATCCAGACGGCGGCGGGGCTCGCCATCACCGAGGGCCGCCGGGCCATCGGCGCGGCGGATGTGGCCTGGGTGGTCACCTCCGGTCAGCTGAGCCCGCGTCCCGACCGCCGTGTGGGCGAGCGGCCCGAGGTGGGGGTCGCCAACGGCCTGGCGGTGTACGGTCCGCACCTCGGCCTGCTGCTGGAGGTGGAGGTGGTGGCGGAGCGGGCTCCCCGGGGGCGGGGCCGGCTGACGGTGACCGGCATCGTCGACGAGGAGGAGGTCGGGGCGCCGGGGCACGTGCTCAAGCGCCGTTCCATGGCCCACGCCTCGGTGGCCAACGTGCTCACCGCCCTGCGCCAGGTGGGGGGCATGCGCCCGCAGGATCACCACCTGCACGTGAACTTTCCCGGCGGCATGCCCGTAGACGGGCCGTCGGCGGGTCTCACCATCGCGGTGGCGGTGGCCTCGGCCCTGGACGCAAGGCCGGTGGACAACTCCCTGGCCATGACCGGCGAGGTCTCGGTCCGCGGGCTCGTGCGTCCGGTGGGCGGCGTGGCGGCGAAGCTCGAGGCCGCGCGCCAGGCCGGGGCCCAGTGGGCCATGATCCCCGACGAGAACCTGGGCGAGGGTGCGCAGGTCCAGGGCATCCGGGTGGTGGGGGTCTCGCGGCTCGTCGACGCGCTGGACCGGGCGCTCTTGCCGGGTAACGGGCCGGCGCGCGCGGCGCGGCCAGGGCGCGTGGCCATCGAGCTTCCGCTCTCCGCGTCTCCCCCGAGCGCTGGCCACGCGGGCTGAGGCCGGTCCCCTCGACAGGAGCCCACCCCCGGCGAGGCGAACGTGGCAGCCGGGAGGTGAGGGTGGTTGGAGAGTGAAGCGTCCCTCTCGGGGCGAGTGATCATCGTCACCGGCGCCAGCCGCGGCATCGGCCGAGCCCTGGCGCTGGAACTCGCGCGGCTCGGCGCCCGGGTCATGGGCACGGCCCGCGACCCGGAGGCGCTTTCGTCCCTGCGCCGCGAGTGCGGGGACGCGGTGGCCGTCGTGGAAGGTGACATCACCCGCTCCGCCGATGTGGAGAGAATCGTGTCCGAGACCCGGCGGGCGCTGGGACCGGTGGATGCGCTGGTCAACAACGCCGGCGTCGGTGCCTTCGGGCCCGTGCACACCCTGTCGGAAGCCGACGTGGACGCGATGCTGGGCGTGAACCTCAAGGGCGCGTGGCTCATGGTGCGCGCCGTCCTCGGGGAGATGATCCGCCGGGGCGAGGGGCAGATCCTCAATGTGGCGTCGGTGGCGGGTCTGACCACCTTCCCGGGCGGGTCCATGTACAGCGCCTCGAAGTGGGGGCTTATGGCCTTGACGGAGACCCTGCGCGAAGAGCTCAAGCCCCACGGGCTGAGGGTGTCGGCGCTGTGCACGGGGTCCGTGCAGACCGGCTTCGGAGGCACGCCCCCGCGGGAGACGGCGTTGCCGGTGGCGGCCGTGGTCCAGGCGGCGATCCAGATCCTCGCCGCTCCGCCGGACGTCATCTGGAACCAGGTGGTGATGCGGCCGCGTGTGCGGCCCGCGCACTGACATGGCGTACGATCTCGCGATCCTGGGTTCGGGGGCCGCCGCCTTCGCGGGCGCGGTGCGCGCGGCCGACCTGGGGGCCCGGGTGCTCCTGGCGCTGGGCGGGGAGGTGGTCAGACCCGCCACCGACGCCA
>JAJZYS010000053.1 GCA_021797925.1 Bacillota bacterium | reverse complement strand
GGGCCGGCGGGGCCGCGGCGGGCGGGACGGGTCGTGAGGGCGCGGTGGGGGGTCGCGCTGGCCGTGGCGACGGTCCTGTCCCTCGGGACGGCCGGGGCGGGCGCCGCCGCTCCCGGCGCCAGCGAGCTCGTCATCCTCGACATCCGCCACGGGGCGGTCGAGGTCTTCGACCAGTTCCGTTTTCCCTCCCCGGTCCGCGGCACCCGACCCCTGCCGCTCGTGGCCGGCTTCTCGGATCTCCGGCTGCTTGGCTCGGCCAGCCTGCCTCCTGTGCGGGGCGATACCCTGCGCATCCCCGGCAGCCTGACCCAGGCGACCCTCACGTACCGGCTCGCCCTCACCTCGCCGTTTTTCTTCGACCGCATGGTGCTCGAACCCACCGCCCACGCGGTGCTCTTCGCGCATCGCGGGCTCTTGCCCTCGGGCCCCGGGGCGCCGCCGTTCCGGTATGTGGGCCAGGTGGAGCTGGTGGGGCATCGGATGACGGAGTTCGAGGCGACGGACCTGCCCGCGGGCACCCAGATCCTCTGGCCCATGAGCGTGGGCAATCCCACCGCGTGGGCGGGCGACGTGTTCCTCGCGATCCTCGGCGCCCTCATCGCCGTGGCGCTGCGTATGGGCTGGCGGCGGTACCGGGCGCTGAGGGTCACGGAAGCGGTCGCGAAGCCCGAGGCGCCGCGCAGCGCGGCCCGGTGATCCGCCCTTAGGGTCAGGTGCCGGTCGACGTCACACCCGCCGTGGATCGCGCCCGCCGGCCCACCGCTGCGCCTTAGGCCCGCGTCCGGCGGCGTCGCTACTCGCGGCGCAGCGCGGCGGGAGGCGGGGCCGCCGACAGCGCGCGGTGGCGCCAGTGCTCCACGCGCGGCCACACCGACCCCAGGAGAAGCCCGACCCCGACGGTCGCGGCCAGGAGCACGCTGACGGCAAAGCTCAGGAAGTGCCAGTGCATCGTGATGCCGTAAGTGAACTCGAACACGGCCGAGGTGAGCCACAGCACCCACCGGGTTCGCAGGGACCCGTAGAGCGCGAGTCCCGGGATGATGGAGGCGAAGTACCAGGGCTCCACCCAGCTGATGGCGCCCAACAGCGCCACGGCCAGCGGAACCGTGGCGGCGACCAGCGCCTGGGACCGACGCGCCGCCCAGACGGTGGCGCCCGCCCACAGGAGACCGCCGGCCACGCGGATCACGGTGCCGTGGTCGTAATGGTACAGGAGCATGGGCATCCCGTAGCCGGTGATGAAGGCCTGGCTCTCGAGGTTGCGCGCGACATAGAGCACCGGGCTCCCGTAGAACGCGAACCACACCAGGATGCCGGCGGCGCCGCCGAGCACCTCCCACATGAGTCGCCGGCCGCCGCGGTGCAGGCCCAGCCACAGGAGGATGGCGGGCAGCGACACCGCGAACATGGGCTTGATGGCGATGCTCAGCCCCATGAGGAGCCCGCCGACGCCGGGCCGGGCGTGGCGCCGGCTCCACAGGCCCACGGCCGCCATCGCCGGCAGGATGAGCAGGGCATCGTTGTGCGCGGCCGCCGCCAGTTCCAGAAGGACCAGGGGGTTGCCCCAGATGACGAGGATCCACACGGGGTCCTTTCCGGCGGCCCTGAGCTCGCGCTCGAGCAACGGGATCGTGCCCAGGTAGCACGCCACCACGGCGAGCTTCCAGAACCAGAAGAAGAACACCCCGGGAATGTGGCCCATGGCCCATTCCAGCGCCCAGAACAGGGGCCCGTAGGGATCGGGGTGGGTCGCCCAGGCGGTCTGCAGCAGCGCCCACCGCCAGTGGGTGTCGGCCAGCACCGAGTGGAGCGGGTTGAGGTGCAGGTGCGCCTGGGAGTAGCTCCACAGCCAGTACTCCATGGGATCGTTGGACATGGCGCGCCATCCGAACGGCAGCAGCGCCAGGGCGGAGAACAGGAGCATCCAGCGCAGGGCGGGCGCCGGCTCGGTGCGGCTGCGGCGGCACATCCACACCCACGTCAACCACATGAGTGCGGTGAGGATGACCCAGATCACCCCGGAGGACAGGTGGTCCGTGGAGGTGGGGCCGAAGAAACTGGGACGGTGGTTGCTGACCTCGTTGGGGTAGAGCGCGTCGGCAAAGCTGACCGCCGTCAGGGCGGCGCCGGCGGCGATGTACGCGACTGCCGCGACCAGTGCGTGGTCGCCGGGCACGCGCACCCAGGGCCGCTGCTGTGTCCGGATCCCCAGCGCCCGTATGGGCCCGCGGGTCATCCGCCGGCGTGCCGCCGCTCGGCGTTGGCCATGGGCGCCGTCGCGGGCACGGGCTCGCTCCTCGGGTCACGGCGGCGCATCTCCAGGAGCTCGCCCAGGGCGCGCAGGATCACGCGGGGATTGGCGCCTGTGGACCGGCCGCTGACGCGAGGATAGTGCTCCACGCCCACCTCGACCCGGCGCACGCGCCACTTCTGCATCATGAAGAGCAGTTCGGCGCTGATCCCGGCGCCGTCGCTTCGCAGCGGGAACCGGCGCAAGAGCGAGCCGTCCATGAGTTTGAACGCGCAGTCGAGGTCGCGGACCCTGACCCCCAGGATGAATCCCACGACCCGGCCCCAGAGCCAGGCGTTGATGCGACGGTAGAAGGGATCCTGTCGCCGCAGGCGGTACCCGAGCACAGCCTCGTGGCCCTGGGTCAGCGGGAGGAAGCGATCCAGGTCGGCGATGTCGAACTGGCCGTCGGAGTCCATGAGGTGGACCCACTCGCCGGTGGAGCCGGCGAAACCGGTCCGCAGGGCGGCGCCGTACCCCCGGTTGACCGGGTGGCGGAGCACGCGCAACTCGGGGTAGCGCCCCCGAAGTCGCTCCAGGACCTCGGCCGTTCGGTCGGTGCTGCCATCGTCCACCACGAGGATCTCCGCGTCCAGCTGGCGCCGGCGAAGGTATCCGTGGACGGACTCGATGGTCTTGGGCAAGTTGTCAGCCTCGTTGAAAGCCGGAAGCACAACGGTCAGAAATGGCAACAGGGCCTGCCTCCTTCGAAGCTCAAGCCACACTCCCCGGCGGCCATGGGTCGACGCACAGCAACAGTATCGGTGAGCAGGTGAGGCGTGTCAATCAAGGGAAGGGGTTCTCATCCAACGTTCACCTGGGCATGATCAAGTGCAATATGGGTGTCCACCCGCGTGGCGGTGTGGCGGTGAAGCTGGAAAGGAGTGACCGGACGATGGGCGGTTTCAGGGCAGTGGCGTCGGTGGTGGCGGGGGGCGCCATCCTCGCGCTGGCGGGTGCGCCGGCCGGAGCCCAGGCGAGCTGGCCGGGCCAGTGGACCCAGACCGGGATGTACGCTTCCCGAAACGCGGTCTTCGGAACCGGGCCCGGGGTGTCGTGGTCGTTCAACACCCACGGGCCGCTCAAGGGCCAGGTGTCGGTGGTGGACGGGGTCGCCTACGTCACCACGAACGGCGGCCGGATCTATGCGCTGGACGCCACCACGGGCAAGGAGATCTGGATGGCGAAGGCCGGCAACAAGGTCATGAACGCCCCGATCGTGGTGGGGTCCCGTGTGTTCGTGGGCGAGGGAAACAACCAGATGCTGAGCGTCAACCCCACCCGGTGGATCCGCGGCACCGGCGCCAACGGGGTGATCGCGCTGGACCGCGGCACCGGGCGCCTGGACTGGTTTCTGCCGACGCCGGGAGAGGTCATGGGAGGCCTTGCGTATCTCGACGGCACGCTGTACGCGGCGGACGGCTCTCACTGGCTGTACGCGATCGATCCCGCGACCGGTCGGGTCAAGTGGAAGGTGAACGACGGCGGCGTCGACAGCATGTCCTCCCTGGCGGTGGCCGGCGGGACCATCTACGTGGTGACCGGCGGCCCCGCAGACCCGTCGGTGAAGGGTTTCTCCGCGGCCACCGGCCAAGAGACCTTCAGCACCGTGGGCCACGGCAACGCGGACAACTCGCCCACGGTGTGGGACGGGATCGTGTTCGAGGAGAACGCCCTGCCCATCTCGGACCACGGCAAGCTCTGGTTCCGCGATGACATCGAGGCCTACGGCGGCTCCGGCCGGCTGCTGTGGCACCATCTCACCGGCGAGGGCCCCCTGCCCCTGCCCCCCCATCCCTTCGCGACGCCGCCGGTCACCGTGAGCGGCGGCGTGGTGTACGCCGGCAGCATCTCCTCGGGGAAGGTGTACGCCCTCAAGGCGCAGACCGGCCAGCTGCTGTGGAGCCAGTCCGTGGGCGCGCCCACCTACGCGGCTCCGCTGGTCCAGGGCGGGCGGGTGTACACGACGACCAAGGCCGGGAAGATCCTGGCGCTGGACGCCAGCACCGGCCGCATCCTGGGCACGCTGTCGGTGGGCGGCCACTTCGGACCGGCGTACCCGGTGCTGGTCAATGGCACCCTGTACGTGGGCAACACGGACGGAATGCTTTACGCCGTGGCGGTTTCGCGCCTTGCGGGCTGAAGGTCCCGGCGGCGGCGCCAAGGCCGCCTGATCTTGAGGCTGGGGGCGATGGCGGCGAAACGGTGGGCTGTGGGCCGGCTGCGCCCGCGCTGGCTCGTGCCGTGGGGGGCGCTCGTGGTGCTGACGGTGCTCGTGGAGGTCAACGCCACGGCCGGAGCGGATCGGGCCATCACAGTCCTTTTGCAGACCTGGCATCCTGAGCCGCTTGTCGCCGTGATGCGCGGGATCTCCTGGTTCGGGTATCCGCCTCAGGCCTTGCTTCTGCCGGTGTGCGTCGCCCTTGGCTTCGCCCTGGCCCGGCAGCTGCGAGGCGTCATGGCGATGGGCGCCGTGGGCGCGGGCGCCCTGATCCTCGCGGCGCTCAAAGGCGGCCTCGCGATCGGGCGACCTTCGGGGGTGCACCGGTACCTGGCGGCGGGGGGATACGGCTATCCCAGCGGGCACGCGTATCTGGCCACGGTCCTCCTGGTGGATCTGCTGGCGGTTCCGTGGGCGAGACGGCGCCCGTGGACGGTGGGGCTCGCCGTGGCCCTCATCGCGCTCGTGGACGGCTCGCGGGTCTTTCTGGGCGACCACTGGACCTCCCAGGTCCTGGCCGGCGATGCGCTGGGGGCGGGGGTGGCGCTGCTGGTGCCCCCCTTCGGCCCCGGCGCCCTCCCGCCGGCGCGAACCTTGGTGGTATGATGCAGGCATGGATCGTCGGCTGGTTCTGGTGCATCTGTATCCGGACCTTTTAAACCTCTACGGCGACCGCGGCAACGTCCTGGCGCTGTCGCGCCGCGCGAGCTGGGCCGGCTGGACGCTCGAGGTCCGGGAGGTGGGCATGGGGGAGGCCGCCGACCTCGCGGAGGCGGACATGCTGTTTGTCGGCGGCGGGCAGGACCGCGAGCAGAAGACCCTGGCCCAGGACCTGTTGCGGCGGCGCGACGCGATCCTCCGGGGCGTGGACCGAGGACTGGTGGTGCTGGCCGTGTGCGGCGGCTACCAGCTCATGGGCCGGCGGTACGTGACCCCGGAGGGCGAGGAGGTCCCGGGCATCGGCCTCATGGACCTGGAGACCCTGCCGGGACCGGGGCGGCTCGTGGGCAACGTGGTGGTGGCGGCCGGGTGGCTCGAGGAGCCGCTGGTGGGCTTTGAGAACCACGGCGGCCGCACGTTCCTCGGACCTTCAGCCCAGGCCCTGGGGCAGGTCGTGCGCGGGCACGGGAACAACGGGCGGGACGGGACCGAGGGCGCCTGGGCGGGCAAGGTGTACGGGACGTACCTCCATGGCGCCCTCCTGCCCAAGAATCCCGCCTTCGCCGACCATCTCCTGCGACAGGCCGCGGCCCGCCGCCGCGGCGAGGTGCCCTGGCCCAAGCTCGACGACCTGGAGGAGCACGCGGCGCGAGCGGTGCTCATGGAACGGATGGGGCTGCGCGGGCAGAGGTGACCGAGGGACCGGACATGGCGCGAGGGGGCGAGGGGCAGTGCGCAAGGTGCCGGTGGAGAGCGCGGTGGGAATGGCCCTGGCCCACGACATCGTCCGCATCGTGCCCGGGGAGATCAAGGAAGTGGCGTTTCACCGCGGGCACCGGGTCCGCCCGGCGGACGTCGAAGCGCTGAGGCGGCTGGGCAAGCGGCAGCTCTTCGTCTGGGAGGACGAGGCCGGGCAGGTGCACGAGAACGACGGCGCGGCCCGCCTGGCACGTGCCGTGGGTGGAGCCGGGCTCGGGGCGGGCTCGGCCGCGCAGGGCCGCGCGGACCTCGTGGCGACGATCCCCGGACTTCTGCGGGTCGACGCGGGCATCGTCGACGCGATCAACGCCCCGGGTGACCTGGCGGTGGCGACCCGGCCCGACCGGACGGCGGTGGCGGCGGGCGAGCGCGTGGCGGGCTGCCGGGTCATCCCGCTCACGGTCGCCGAGGCCTCGCTGCGGCGGGTGGAGCACATGGGGCCGGCGCTCAAGGTCCTTGCCTACCGGCCGCTGCGGACGGCGCTTGTGACCACGGGCAGCGAGGTGGTGCGAGGCCTGGTGTCCGACGGCTTCGGGCCGGTGGTCCGACGGAAGCTGGCGCCGTTTGGCGCCCCGCTGATCGGCCAGCGGATCGTGGACGACGATGAGGAGGCGATCGCGGCCGCCATCCGCGAGGCCAGGGACGGGGGCGCCGAGCTCATCCTGGTGACGGGCGGCCTGGCGGTGGATCCCGACGACGTGACCGCCGACGCGGTGGAGCGCGCCGGGGCCGTGATCGAGGCCCACGGTGCCCCCGTGCTGCCGGGGTCGGTGTTTCTCATGGCCTACCTGGGCGAGGTGCCCGTCATGGGCCTGCCGGCGGGGGTGCTTCGGGATCCTGTGACCATCTTCGATCGGTTGCTGCCGCAGGTGATGGCCGGGGAGAGGGTCACCGGAGCGCAGATCCGGGGGATGGGGGTTGGCGGCCTCCTATGACGGACCGGGAGATGTCGATCACCGACCACCTCGAGGAGCTTCGGCACCGCCTGTTCCTGGGCATCCTGGGCATCCTGCCGGTGAGCATCGTCGCCTTCATCTTCTCGCGCCAGATCCTCGACTACCTCATCGCGCCGGTGCTGCCCTACCAGCACCACCTGGTCTTCCTGAGCCCCACGGACGCCATCTACACCCTGGTCAAGCTGGCACTGCTCACCGGGATCGTGGTGACCTCGCCCTTTCTCATCTACCAGGTCCTGGCGTTTGTGAGTCCCGGGCTGACGGAAACCGAGCGCGGCTGGCTGTTTCGGCTCCTGGCGCCGGCGGCCGGGCTGTTTCTGGGCGGGGTGGCGTTCGGGTTCTACGTGTTCCTGCCCCTGATCCTGGGCTTTGTGCTCCGGTATTCCGGCCCGGAGCTCAGGCCGATGCTCACCATCAACGGTTACTTCTCGTTTGTCACGGCCGTGACCCTTCCGTTCGGGATCGTCTTCGAGTACCCGCTGCTGGTGGGGGTGCTGGCCCGGGTCGGCGTCGTCTCGGCGAGCTTTCTGCGCCGAAGCCGCCGGTACGCGATCCTCGTCATCTTCGTGATCGCGGCCGCCCTGGCTCCGCCGGACGCGCTGTCCATGCTGGTGATGGCATCACCCATGGTCGCGCTCTACGAGGTGGGGATCGTGGTGGCGGCCTGGGCCGAGCGCAACCGGATCTAGCCGGCCCCGTGCCCTGGGGGTGAAGGCGGGCGGCCCCGGCGGGAGACGGTCGTTCGCGGCTTGTGCGCCCGGCGTGGGGAGTCGGCCCGGTGGCCGAACCCGGCCTCGTGGCGCCTTCGCGACCCGGGGCCGAGGTCGTTGGGCGGGCGGCGTCGAATCGACCGCCGGCCCGGCGCGGGGGGCCGAACGGTGCCCGTCCGGGGCGACGGTTGTACGCCGGGTTGGCCGGGCGTATACTTTGCGTGGTCGGTACGGGGGCAGCTGGCAGGCTGGTGTGGTCCTTGGACTTCAAATCCAATGGTGGACCCTTGCGGGTCCGCGGTGGGTTCGATTCCCACCTGCCCCCGCCAGTCAACGCTCGTTACGCGGGGAGCAGGGTGGGGAGGAGTCGCAGGCGTGCTGAAGGTGTTGCGCCAGTACTTCCTCACCGGGCTTGTGGCGTTGCTTCCGGTCCTGATCACGGTGCTCATCGTGAGGACCGTGGCGGTGTTCTTGAACAGCATCCTCGGCAGCTACCTTCCCAGCAAGGTGTTCGGCCTGGGACTGCTTCTGGCCGTGGTCGTGATCCTGTTCGTGGGACTTGTGGTTCAGAATGTGCTGGGGCGCACCATCGTCAGCTATCTCGACCGCGTCATGTCGAGGATCCCCCTGGTGAACGGGATCTACGATGCGTCGAAGCAGCTGGTGCACACCTTTCTCAGCCAGAAGGGACGCTCGTTCCGCGAGGTGGTGTGGGTTCCCTTTCCGGGCCAGGATACGGGCCGATCCCTGGCCTTCCGGGTCGGGGAGAACCGGTCCCCGACCGGCGCGGTCCCGGTGTTCATCCCCTACGTCCCGCCGACCGCCGGGCTCCTGCTCTTCTTTGCGCCCGAAGAGGTTCATCCGGCGGGCATGGCGGTGGACGAAGCCTGGAAGCTGCTGATGTCCATGGGGACACTGCAGCCCAGGAGCTGGGCGGTGGCCGCAAGCTCCGTGGAGGAGGCGAGGCTGGGTGGTGACCGAACAGGCGGTGCGCGAGCGGCTGAAGACGGTGATGGATCCGGAGCTGGGCCGCAGCGTGGTGGAGCTTCAGATGGTGGACCGGATCGAGGTGGTTGGCGACCGCGTCCGGGTGGCGGTGAAGCTGACAGTGAGCCACTGCCCGCTTCAGGCGCGGCTGAAGGATGATGTGACGCGGGCCTTGGCCTCCCTTGCGGGCGTCGGGGCGGTCGAGGTGGAACTCGGAGTGATGACGCCCGAGGAGCGGGAGCAGCTGGCCCGGCGCCTGCGGGGGCGGCCCGAGGCCGGGCGCTCGGGCGTGACCCGGCCCGACTCCCCGGTGCGGGTCCTCATCGTGGCGTCGGGCAAGGGCGGGGTGGGCAAGTCCACCGTGACCGTGAACCTCGCCGCGGCCCTAGCGGGCCTGGGGCAGCGGGTGGGGGTCCTCGACGCGGACATCTACGGATTCTCCGTCCCGCGCATGCTGGGGCTGCACGGCAATCCCACCGTGCTGGGCGAGGGGATCATCCTGCCCATGGACAGTTCCGGGCTGCGTGTGATCTCCATGGGCTCCTTCGTGGGCGAGGACACGCCGGTCATCTGGCGCGGGCCGATGCTGGCCAAGGCGCTGGACCAGTTTCTCGAGGACGTGGCGTGGGGGGACATCGGGTACCTGCTCATCGACTCGCCCCCGGGGACCGGCGACGTGGCCCTGAGCTTGAGCCAGCGGCTGCCTCGGGCCCGGATCCTGCTCGTCACCACGCCACAGGCGGCGGCGGCCCGGGTGGCCGGGCGCGTGGCCCAGATGGCGGAGCGCACGGGCCAGCGGCTCGTGGGGGTGGTGGAGAACATGGCCTTTTACGAGTGCCCCGACTGCGGGCACCGGACGGAGATCTTCGGCCAGGGCGGCGCCGAGGAACTGGCGCGGTCCGCGGGGAGCGAGGTCATCGGCCGCCTGCCGCTCGAGCCCCAGCTTTCCGTTGACTCCGACGCGGGCACGCCCATCGTCCGGGCCCAGCCCCTCTCGCGCACCGCCAAGCACTTTCGGGACCTGGCCGACGCCGTGGTCGCCTCCGCCGCGTGGACGGACAAGGCGGCGGCGCAAGCGGCGCCGTGAGGGAGCCCGGGGCGGGCGATTTCGTTGACACCCCTTGGACGCGAAGAGTAAAATTGGTCCGTTCTTAATGGCGGCGACCGGGCGGGGCCTTGTGAACCATGTAACGTTCCGGTCGACCGGTGGGGGGAAATCCCGGAATGCAGTGTTCGCAGTGTGGCCAGCCCTTTGAAGGGCCGGGGACCTTCTGCGAGGAATGCCGAGCCATCGCCGCGCTCGACACGCCGGCCGGAATGAGCCGACGCCGGTTTCTGGGCTGGAGCGCGGGGGCGATGACGGGGTTCATCGGTGCCGGGTACCTGGCGGTGGCGCTGCGCTATCTGACGCCGCAGAGCGCGACCAATCTCGCGCTCGAGGACAAGGGCCCGGTGACCGATTACGCGGTGGGCCAGCCCAAGCTCGTGACGTACAAGATCCCCCCGAGCTTCGAGACCGGTGTGTACATCGTCAACTTCGGCAATAACAACTTCCTGGCCCTGGGCTTCATCTGCACCCACCTGCAGTGCCCCGTGCACTGGGCGGGTACCGACTTCTTCTGCCCCTGCCACGGGAGCGTGTACAACATCCACGGGATCAACATCGCGGGTCCCGCGCCGCGGCCGCTGTACCATCACGTGATCAAGATCAAGAACGGCCACGTCTACATCGGGGGGATCATCGCGTGATGGAGCGCATGCGCGCCTGGCTGGAGGATCGCGTGGGCATCGAAGGGATGACCAGCGACCTGATGAACCACCTGGTGCCGCGTCGTCTCAATCCCCTGGACCTGTTGGGCGAGGTCACCGTGTTCCTGTTCATCAATCAGGCCGTCACCGGAATCCTGCTGGCCATGTTTTACAAGGCGTCGGCCACCACCGCGTACCAGAGCATCCAGAACCTCATGCACAACGTGCCCCTCGGCTGGGTGATCCGCGACCTGCACTACTGGGGCGCCAACATCATGGTGGTCGTCGTGTTCGTCCACATGCTGCGCGGCTTCTACGTGGGCGGATACAAGCGCCCGCGCGAGGTCACGTGGATCACGGGCGTGGTGCTCCTGATCCTGACCATCCTGTTCGCGTTCACCGGCTACCTCTTGCCCTGGGACCAGCAGTCCTACTGGGCCACGGTGGTGGGCACGGCCATGGCGACGTACACGCCCTTCATCGGAAACTGGCTGCAGCTTTTAGCCCGCGGCGGCGACTACGTGACCGGCACCACGCTCACGCGCTTCTACTCGGTGCACATGCTGGTGCTGCCGGCGCTCATGGCGGCGTTCATCGGCGTGCACATCGCCATGGTCACCAAGAAGGATCAGACCGTGGTCGAGGAGGCCAAGCACTGGAGCCCCGAGGAGCGGCGCAAGAAGCTGGTGCCCTTCTGGCCCTACACGATCACCCAGGCGACCATCGTGATCCTCATCGCCGCGGCGGCGCTGTTCATGATCGCCCTGAACTTCCGGGCGCCGCTGCTCTCGCCCGCCGATCCCATGAATCGCGACCTCTACCAGCCGCGCCCCGCCTGGTACTTCTTCTCGATTTACTACATCCTGGAGTTGCCCACGCGCATCAGCTTCCTGCAACCCATCGACAAGCTCCTCGACCCGTTCCTCATCCTGGGCCTGCCGCTGGTGGCGTTCGGGTTGCTGTTCGCGCTGCCGTGGCTTGACCGGCGTCCCACTCGCCAGCCCAGGGATCGCAAGGGCTTCATCTCCGCCGGCGCCATCGTGACGGCGGGGATCATCATCTTCACCTACCTCGGGGCCACGGCTCCGCTGCCCGGGCAGGGGGGACCCGCCGTGGCGGTGGCGCATCCCTCCTACCACGCGGACATCGTGCCCATCCTGTCCGCCAACTGCTATGTCTGCCACGCCGGCGCGGCCCCCACGTCCGGATTCAACTTCCAGACGTACAAGGACATCATGGCGCTCAAGATCGTGGACCCGGGCCACGCGAGCCAGAGCCTCATGATCCAGAAGCTCACGGGCCAGGTGCCCCCCCAGATGCCGCTGGGCGGCAAGCCGCTGCCCAAGGCGACGATCACGACCATCGCCAACTGGATCAACGAAGGGGCCCCGGACAACTGACGCGGGGAGGTGACCGTGCGTGGGACGGCGCTACCGGATCTATGCCAGCGCCCTGGTGGTGGCGTTGGCGCTGGGGTACATCGGAGCCAACGGGTTCAAGCACTTCACCGAGTTTTACATGACCGTGGGGCAGTTCGACGCCCATCTCTCGCACATGGTGGGACAGCCCGCCCAGGTGATGGGACAGATCGACGGCCCCACGGTGGTGAGTCGTCCCGCCACCGACTACCTGGGATTTGACCTCACGCAGGGCGACAAGCGGCTCAAGGTGGTCTACCACGGCGTCAAGCCCGACACGTTCTCGGGCACGGTGCAGGCCATCGTCGACGGGCGGCTCACCCGTGGCGGGGTGTTCGTGGCCAATCAGTTGCTGGTGAAGTGTCCGTCACGATACATCGCGAAGCCGGTGGGTTGACGGCGCCCGCGCGTGAGCTCGAGGCGCGGCGCCTGGTCAAGCTGCTCGGGGTCCGGCGCGTGCTGGACGACGTGAGTCTCGAGATCCGGGCCGGGGAGGTGGTGGCGCTATTCGGTCCCAACGGTGCGGGCAAGACCACGCTGCTGCGGTGCCTTTGCGGGATCGAGGGTGCGACGCTGGGCGCCGTGTACCTGGGGAAAGTCCCCTTCGACCGGCGGGACGCCGGCCACCGGCGGGCGATCGGGCTCATGGGGCACGACTCGTTTCTCTACGGGCAGCTGAGCGCCCAGGAGAACCTGCTGCTGTTTGCCCGGCTGTACCGGGTCGCGTCGCCGCACGACCGGGTGCAGGCGGCGCTCGAGGCCGTGGGACTGGAAAGATTCCGCGGCGAACCCGTGGCGCACTTCTCGGCGGGGATGCGCCAGCGGCTCTCCCTGGCCCGAGCCCAGGTGCATGATCCGGAGGTGCTGCTGCTCGACGAACCGTACAGCGGTCTCGACGACGAGGCGGCGCTGTGCCTGGAGCGCGCGCTGGCGGAGCGGCGGCGGCGCCTGCGCTCCACGCTGCTCGTGACCCATGACCTTGAGCGGGGCCGCAAGGCGGCCGACCGCATCGGGGTGCTGCGGCGGGGCCGGCTGTGTCTGTGGCGCCCGGCCAGCGAGATCGCGCCCGAGGACTGGGTGCGGACGTACCGCCAGGCGCTCGGGCCTGGCGTGTGATCCGCGACGCGTGGGTGCTGTTCACCAAAGACCTCGTCATCGAGGCCCGCACGCGCGAACGGGTGGCCGCGATGGCGCTGTTCGCCTTCATCGTCCTGGTGACCTTCGGGTTCGCCTTCGACCCGGCGCGCACCGACCTGAGGCCCGTGTTCGCGGGGCTCGTCTGGGTGGAGATCTTCCTGGCCGGTCAGATGGGCATCGCGCGCAGCTTCGCCGTCGAGCGGGAGACGGACGTGCTCACGGCCATCCGGCTGAGCCCCGTGGACCCCATGGCGGTGATCTGTGCCAAGCTGATGGTCAACGGGCTTCTGCTCCTGGTGGTGGAGGCGGTGGCGGTTCCCCTGTCCTTCTCCCTGTTCCACGTGCCGGCGCGGTTCCCGCTGGCCCCGTTCCTCCTGGTCATGGCCCTGACGACCCTGGGCTTTCTCGTGTCGGGCACCCTCCTCAGCGCGGTCTCCCTCCACCTGCGCATGGGCGAACTCCTTTTGCCGCTGTTCCTATTCCCGCTCCTGGTTCCCGTCATCCTGGGCGGAGTGGAATCCCTCGGGTTCGTGCTCTCGGGTCACGTGGACGCCGCCTACGGGTGGCTCAGGATCATCGTGGCCTACGACGCGCTCTTTCTGGCCCTGAGCCTGTGGCTTTCCGATTCCCTGTGGGAGGTGTGAAGGATGGCGGAACGACACGGTCTGTGGACCACCTTCCGGGCGGTGGTGGCAGCGCTGTGGCTCGCCGGCCTGTACATGGCGTTCATCGGCACCCCGGACGAGCGCACCCTGGGGCCCTCCGACCGGATCCTCTTCATCCACCTGGGAGCGGCGTGGACGGTGGCCATCGCGTACTCCCTGGCGGCGCTGCTGAGCCTCTTGTACCTCTTGCGCCCCCAGCCCCGCTATGACCGGTGGGCGGCGGCGTCGGTGGAGGTGGGCACCGTCCTGACCACGGCGGTGCTGGTCTCGGGGAGCATCTGGGCCAAGTTCGCGTGGGGCACGTACTGGACGTGGGACCCGCGCCTGACCACGACGGCGGTGCTGTGGTTCTTGTACCTCGGATACCTGATGATGCGCTCGAGCATCGACCGGCCGGACCAGCGAGCCAAGGTGAGCGCCATCTGGGCGCTGGTGGCGTTCCTGGACGTGCCCATCGTGTTCGAGGCGGTGACCTGGTGGAGGTCGATCCATCCCGAGGTGATCACCACCCAGGGGTTCGCGATGCCCGGGTCCATGGTGGTGGCGGTGTTCGTGTTCTTCGCCGCCGTGGTGGGCCTGTTCATCGAACTCGTGCGCCTGAGGGTGCGGCAGGCGGAGATCGAGAGCGGGATCGCGGTGCGCAAGGCGCAGTGGATGGGCCAGCATACGTAAGAGGAGGTGGGACCATGGTGGAGCGCGTCGCCCTGGACTACACGTTTGCCGCGTACGCGGCGGTGTTCGTCATCCTGTTCGCGTTCGTGCTCCGGGTGCACATGAAGACCCGGATGCTGATGCAGGAGCTCAAGGCGCTCGAGGACCAGTCCCCTAAGGCGCGGGGACGGGACCCGTCGCCGTGACGGTGCCAGAGACACGTGGCGAGGTCCCGCAACAGAAAGGTGGCCTAGGGGTGCAAGACGGTGCGAGGATCGAGGTTCGAGACGGAAGACTCCTGGTGCCCGATCGGCCGATCCTGCCCTTCATCGAGGGGGATGGGATCGGGCCGGACATCTGGCGCGCGAGCCGGCGGGTCATGGACGCGGCGGTGGCCGCGCGCTACGGCGGGCGGCGGTCCATCGCCTGGCTGGAGGTCCTGGCTGGCGAGAAGGCATTCCACGCCACGGGGGAATGGCTGCCCGCCGCGACGCTGCAAGCGCTGAAGACCTACCGGGTGGGGATCAAGGGGCCGCTGACCACGCCGGTGGGAGGGGGGATCCGCAGCCTCAACGTGGCGCTGCGGCGCGAGCTCGACCTGTACGCGTGCGTGCGCCCGGTGCGCTACTTCCCCGGCGTCGTGAGCCCGGTGGCTCACCCCGAACGGGTGGACGTGGTGATCTTCCGCGAGAACACCGAGGACATCTACGCCGGGATCGAGTGGGCCAGCGGGACCGCCGAGGCCAGGGCGCTGCGGGAGTTTCTCAGGGGCACGCTGGG
>JAJZYS010000298.1 GCA_021797925.1 Bacillota bacterium | reverse complement strand
TCCCGGCACGTCCTCGGGGTCGTCGGCCAGCAGCAGCGTCCCGCCCAGCGGCAGCGTGTCCGTCGCGGCCCGGGCCGGGAGGGATCCCGCGAGCACGAGCGCCAGGGCGCAGAACGCGAGGCCTCCCCGTCCCCTCCTCACGCCGACCCTACTCGTGGGCCAGGGCGTCGATGGGATCGAGGCCCATGGCCCGGCGGGCGGGATAGTACCCGAACACCACGCCCACCCCCAGGGACACCGCGAGGCCCAGCTCCAGGGCGCCGAGGCTGACCACGGCGCCCAGGCCGTGGATGACGTGGGGGATCATCAGCGCGGCCGCGATGCCGCCGCCCAGGCCCACGATCCCGCCGCCCACGCTGATGAGCACCGCCTCCAGGAAGAACTGCAGCAGGATGGCCGCGGGGGTCGCGCCCACCGCCTTGCGGATCCCGATCTCCCGGGTGCGCTCGGCCACCGACACCGTCATGATGTTCATGATCCCGATCCCGCCCACCAGGAGCGCGATCGCCGCGGAGGCGGCGAGGAGGAGGCTGAGGGTCGTGGCGATGCTCTGGGCGGCGGCGAGAAACTGGGTCTGGCTGGTGACGGTGAAGTCGGGCTGCTGCTGGGGATACGCCAGGTGATGCAGCGCCATGAGCACGGCGGTGACCTCGCCCGCGGCGCGGGCCAGGTCCGCCTGGGAGCGGGCGGACAGGAGGATCTGGGGCAGGTTCTGCCCCGTGTCCGCGGGAAAGAGCGTGAGAAACGCGGTGGTGATGGGGACGTACGCGGTGTTGTCCTGCGACTGGGCGCCCTGGGCGCCCACCGAGGCCAGGACCCCCACCACCCGGAACGGCACGGGCCCCACGTCGACGAACTTTCCCAGCGGCGAGCCCGGGCCCGGGAAGAGCGCCTGGGCCACCTGCGCACCCAGGACGATGACCGGCGCGCCGGCGTTCATGTCCCTCGGCTCGAGAAAGCGCCCCTGGGCCACGGTGAGGTCCCGGATGCCCAGGAGCTGGGGCGAGGTGCCCGCCACCTGGGCGCTCCAGCTGTTGCCCCCGTACGCGAGCTCCTCGGAGCGGGAGATGACCGGGGCCACCGCGGACACGGCGGGAGCGAGCTCGTGGTCGCCGAGCGCCAGGGCGTCGCGGTAGGTGAGGGTGGACGCCTGGACGGCGCTGCCGCGAAAGAGCGCGGCAAACCCCGTGGATCCCGGGGTCACCACGAGGAGGTTCGTTCCCAGGCTCGAGATGCGCGAGTTCACGAGCTGGGACGCACCCGTCCCCACGGCGGTCATGGTCACGAACGCCGCCACCCCGATGACGACCCCCAGGACCGAGAGGAAGGTGCGCATCCGGCTGCGCGCCAGGGCGGAGAGCGCCATGCGCAGGACCTCCCACCCGAGCCGCGCGCTCACGACGCGGCCTCCTGGGAGACGAGCTGGCCGTCGCGGACGTGGAGCGTCCGCTGGGCCCGGCGGGCCACGCCCGGGTCGTGGGTCACCAGGAGCAGCGTCCGCCCCGCGGCGTGCAACTCGTCGAAGATCTCCAGGATCTCCCCGGCGCTGCGGCTGTCGAGGTTGCCCGTGGGTTCGTCGGCCACGACCAGCCGGGGGTCGTTGGCCAGCGCCCGGGCGATGGCGACGCGCTGGCGCTGCCCGCCCGAGAGCTCCGACGGACGGTTGCCCAGCTGGGGTCCGATCCCCATGCGCACCAGCAGCTCGCGGGCGCGCTCGCGCCGCTGCGCCGCGGGGACCCCGGCGTAGATCATGGGCAGCTCCACGTTCTCGAGCGCCGTCAGCTGGGCCAGGAGATAGAAGCTCTGGAACACAAACCCCAGCATCCGGTTGCGCACCTGCGCCTGCTGGTCCGGGTCGAGCCGGTCCAGCGGCGTCCCCGCCAGCAGGCACGATCCCGACGTGGGGCGCACCAGGCCGCCCACGATGTGCATCAGGGTCGACTTGCCCGAGCCCGAGGGCCCCATGAGCGAGACGTACTCCCCCTCCTCGATCCGGAAGGAGACCCCCCGCAGCACCGTCGTCGCCGCCGCCCCCGTGCCGTAGACCTTGACGAGCTCGCGGGCCTCCACCGCCGGCACGCTCATCCGCCGAAGCCCCCGAACCGCCCGCCGAACCCGCCGCCCGGTCCCTTCGCGGGCGTCTGCCCGCCGCGAAAGAGCGCCTGCGGCTGCGCGTAGAGCGCCACCTTCTGTCCGGCACTCAGGCCGGAGCGCACCTGGACCAAAAGTCCGCTCGTGGCGCCCTCCACCACCGGGTGACGCACGAAGCCCTTGCGCGAAGGCAACAGCACCATCGCCTGCCCCGAGGGGCTCTGGACGACGGCCGTCACGGGCACCAGCAGCACGTGGCTGAGCGAGCGCGCGACGATGCTCACGTCCACCGGCAGTCCGGGCAGGAGCGTCCCCGCGGGCGCCCTCGCCGCCGCCCCGTGGGCGGCGAGCTTGGCCGGGGCCCCCGGGGTCGACGCCCGACGCCGGAAATGGCCCGGGAATCCCTTGAA
>JAJZYS010000297.1 GCA_021797925.1 Bacillota bacterium | reverse complement strand
CATGGACCTGCAGCTGCCGGGGATGGACGGGGTCGAGGCGACCCGCCGGATCGTCGGGGAAGGGCTCAGCCGGGTCGTGGTGCTCACCACCTTCGACACCGAGGAGAACGTCGTCGAGGCCCTGAGGGCCGGGGCGGCGGGGTTCCTCCTCAAGGACGTGGACGCGCCCGAGCTGTGCGCGGTCATCCGCAAGGTGGCCGGGGGCGAGGCGTTCGTGCAGCCCGCCGTGGCGACAAAGTACCTGCGGCTTTTGGCCAAGGCGCCGCCCAGGGACCCCTTGACGCCCCGGGAGATGGAGGTCCTCAGGCTGCTGTCGAGAGGGCTCAGCAACCGCGAGATCGCCGCCGAGCTCAATGTGGTCGAGAGCACCGTGAAGAACCACGTGACCAGCATCCTGGCGAAGCTCGAGGTCAAGAACCGGACGTCGGCGGCGGCGAAGACCCGCGACCTCCTGGAGCGGCCCCGGGGCGGGTGAGCGGCGGGGTCAGAGCTCGCGGGAGTGAAAGCTCCAGAGCGCCAGGGCGAGGACGAGGAGGAACCACACGGCGACCCAGGCCAGGTAGGCCGCGGAGTCGGGCTCGGGGCTGAAGAAGGGATTGGCGGCGGCCGCGGCCCGCTGCGCCTCGGCCAAGACCACGAGGGGGGCCTCCATGGCATACTCGGCCCCGCGCCACAGGGCGTCGCTGGGCAGGACGAGCCGGGTGACGGTCCCCACGTGGGCCAGCGCCGCGTTGTGCAGCGCGTGGCCGATGTTGCCCACGATGCCCCCGATCCAGACGATGAAGAACAGGCCGGCGGCGGTGATGCCCGCGGTCATGGCCGCCAGCCGCGTGCTCAGCGCCACGGCCAGGGTGAGGAGCGAAAGCCCCTCGACCACCATGTACGCGATCCCCGCCGCGGGGTCGGGCACCGCGTACCCGGTGATGCGGGCGACGACGAAGAACTCCAGCGCGGTCGTGGCCGCGGCGTACACGGCGACGAGGAGCGCAAGCCCCAGCCACCGGCCCAGCAGCAGCTCCGAGCGCGCCACCGGTCGGGCCATGACCGCCAGGGCGACCCCCGACTCGATGTCCCCGGCGATGGCGGGCGCGCCCAGGAAGATCCCGCCCAGGGCCAGGATGCCGCTGAACATGAACATGACGAAGATCAAAAGCTGCATGGCGGCGAGGCGCACCTGGAGCGGGGTCAGGGGCACGCCGCCTGGGGCGAGGTGCACGAGCCGGCCGAAGCCCCAGGCGGAGAAGCCCACGGCCACCAGCGTGATCCCCGCCAGGGCCAGGCTGAGGCGCCGCCGCGACGCCTCGCGCACCGCGAGGCGCGCCAGCGTGAACCCCGGGCTCACGTGGCCCTCACGAGCTCGATGAACCGCTCCTCCAGGGTCACCGGCCGCGGGTCGACGGCGTGGATGCGCCCCCCCAGCTCCACCATCGCCCGCACGAGGTCCGGCACCGCGGCCTCCTCGAGCCCCACGACCTCGACAAGGTCAGGCTCGGGGAAGCTCAAGGCGCCGAAGCGCTCGAGCCCCGCCGCCTGCCCGGGACCGACGCCGGTCACCCGCACCCGCACCGCGGGCGGGCCCAGCACCGCGCGCAGGGGACCCATGGCCACGATGCGGCCCCGGTTCACCACCGCCACGCGGTCGCACACCTTCTCCACCTCGCCCAGCAGGTGCGAGTTGAGAAACACGGCGGTGCCCCGGTCCCGCAGGGCGCAGATCACCGCCCGGACGTCGCGCCGGCCCACCGGGTCCAGCGCCGACGTGGGCTCGTCGAGGAACACCAGCCGCGGTCGGCCCAGGAGCGCCACCGCGAGCCCGAGGCGCTGCTGCATGCCCTTGGAGAACGTCCCCACCCGGTCGTCCCCCCGCCCGGCGAGGCCCACGAGCGCCAGCGCCTCGGCGACGTCGCGCGCCCGGGCGGCGTGGGGCTGTCCTGCCAGCGCCGCGTGAAGCTCCAGCACCTCGTTCGCGGTCAGCCACTCCTGGTAGCGGAAGAGCTCGGGCAGGTAGCCGATGGCGCGCCGGGCCTCCCGGTCGCCGGGGGGCCGGCCCAGGACGCGGGCGCTGCCCCCGCTCAGGCGCGCGAAGCCCAGGAGCACCTTCACCGCGGTGGTCTTGCCGGCGCCGTTGGGGCCGAGAAACCCGAACACCTCGCCCGGGGCCACCTCGAGGCTCAGGCCGTCGAGGGCCCGGGCCCGGCCGTAGCGTTTGACGGCCTGATCCATCCGGACGAGCGGGCCCGCGGGGTCCGGCCCCGCCCGCTCTCCTCGCCCTTCCACATGCCCGCCGGCCGTGACGCTCGCCTCCATTGACCTCTTGCAGATACGCCGCGGCGGCGGCAACCCCTTTTCGGCGGGACGGGGGAGGCGGTGCCCCGGATGGGGCACCGCCTCAGGTGGCCTTGCCGTGGGTGTGGTGGCCCTTCATGCCCACCCCGCCGCGCGCCGAGCCGGGGTTGTGCGGGGCCGGCCCCGTGGGGCCCGCCCGGGTCAGCACGCCGGCGCCC
>JAJZYS010000296.1 GCA_021797925.1 Bacillota bacterium | reverse complement strand
GAGCGCTGCGGTCGATGGTATGATCGGTCGCTGTTTTTGTGCCCGCACAGTGGCCGGGGCCAGTGCGAGATCGGCCGCAGACATAAGGCGCTGGAGTGCCTCAGACAGAGCGGACACCGACGGTGAGCGGGGGCGCCAAGAATGCGGAGGAGATCCTGGAGAGGATCTTCACCCCGCGTCCCAAGGCCAGCCCGGCGGAGCAGGCCGAGCGAGTCCTGCGCCGGCCCAAGCGCGTCGTCTACTGCGCCATCAGCAACCGCAACTTCTACTGGCGGCAGCACATCTCCAAGTTCGTCCTCGACGAGGGGGCGGTGCCGATCGTCCCCTTCATGCTCTTTGACTACTACCTCCTCCACACCGTCCCCAAGGAGACCGTGCGGGAGGCCTTCAACAACCTGATCGTCAAGTCCGACGAGATGTGGGTCTTCGGGACGATCTCGCTGGGCGTGAAGGTGCAGATCGGCATCGCCAAGCGCCTGCACAAGCCGGTCCGCTACTACGACATCACCGACCTGCCCTACCGCGTCGTCTCCGTCCCGGAGGCGCTGGTCCACGAGGAATGATCAGCGGGGATGCTCGGGGGGCGTCACCGCCGCTCCTCGTGGTCGTTGAGCACGCGGAGGACGAGGGCCCCGGTCTCATCGCCGACGCCGCGATCGACCAGGGCATGAACGTGTGGCGTGTCGGCCGCGCCGATCCGCTCCCCACGGCACTCGACCGGATGACGGCGCTGGTGGTGATGGGCGGGCCGCAGTCGGTGCACGCGGGGGACGCGCGATTGCGAGCCGAGGTCTCCCTGCTCCACGAGGCGGTGACCCGGGGCGTGCCCGTCCTCGGCATCTGCCTGGGCGCGCAGCTCCTCGCCGCCGCGTGCGGCTCCGCGGTCCGTCCCGGCGAGCACGGTCACGAGCTCGGGCTCGGGCACGTCACCCTCACCGCCCCCGGTCGGGACGATCCCGTCTTCGCAGGGTGCGCCGACACCCTCCCGGTGCTGCACTGGCACGGCGACACGTTTGACCCGCCGCCCGGCTCGTGCCACCTCGCCAGCAGCCCCCTCTACGCGAGCCAGGCCTTCCGTCTGGGCAGGGCCCACGGTTTCCAGTTCCACGTCGAGGTTGACGCCGTGCTGCTCTCCGCCTGGTCGGCGCGGCTCGGTCTTCCGCGCGGAGCGTCGGACTGGCTGCGGGAGACGGAGGCGCTGCGCCGCCGGGTGATCGCCAACTGGGTCAATGCGGCGCTCGACGCTGCTCCCTGAGGCGAGGAGCCGTCGCGGTCCAGGTGCGGCTATGCCTCCGGGCGCGAGCCCGCGCCGAAGCGCCGCCGCATCTCCGAGCGCCACTCGGGGAAGTACCGCTCGATGACGCTGAGGTCGAAGCGGGGCAGGATCGAGCCGGCGGGCTCGCGGTCCAGCAGGAACTGGAATGCCGCCGTGACCAGGGACGCGGCATCCGGTGCTCCCAGCTCGGCGACCAGGGCCCCGGCCACGGTGACCTCGAACCGGTGACCGGCGGCGCGCACCAGGAAGCCACGCCCGCCCTCCGAGGCGACCTCGATGACCGATTCCAGGCCCATGCGCGTCCGTCTCCCGCCGCCCGGCCTACGTGCCCTGCGCCACCCAGCCGCCCCCGGCCGCCAGGATCCACGTCTGCGCCGCGGGCTGGCCCGCGCACGCGGCGCACGTGCCCCCGAAGAGGACGACCTGCCGGGTGGCGGCGTCGTACGCGAGCGCGGCGTCCCCCACCTGTCCCGGGCTCGATGCCACGCCCCTCCACGTCCCGGTCGCCCCGCCGGTCCAGCGGAAGGTGCCGTGGGTCGTGACCAGCAGCTCCCCGGTGGACGACGTGGTCATCTCCCACGCGCCGGTGAGCTGCGTGCCGACCGTCGCCGGGTCAGAGCTCCAGGCTCCGCCCCGCCACGACCACACGGCGGCGGTCGCGGTGTTCGTGGACCCCGGACAGTATCCGGCGCCGCGGAACAGGTCGAGCCCGGTGGTCGCGGGATCGTAGGCGAGCCCGTACACGGCGGCCGGCGGCGGCGAGACATGCGTGGGGAGGGCCACCCACCGCCCCGCACCCCCGCTCCCGCCGGCGCTCCATGCCCAGGTCTCGAGGCCGAGGCAGCCGGGGCCGGTCCCGATCAGCACCAGCTGACCCGACGCAGGGTCGGTGGCGAGGGCGCTGGGCCAGTCCCCCGGGGGGAGCGTCGCCGCGGGCTCGGACGACCAGGTGCTGCCGTCCCACGTCCAGGTGGTGAAGTTGGGCACCAGCCCGCGGGCGTCGGACGTCTCCCCACCCGTCAGCACGAGCGTCTCGCTGCGGGGGTCGTACCCGAGCAGGGCCCCGGTCAGGGGCGGCGGAGAGACCCTCGGTCTCTCCTGGTTCCAGCGCCGCCCGTTCCAGCTCCACGTATCGGAGAGCGCGCTCTCCTGCGGGTTGCCGCGGAAGACCAGACCTCCGTAGAGGAGCACGGTGCGGGTGGCTGGGTCATACGCGAGGGAGGCGTCCAGGCGAGCCGAGGGGGCGCTGTAGGCG
>JAJZYS010000052.1 GCA_021797925.1 Bacillota bacterium | reverse complement strand
CGTCGGGGCCGGGTCCCGGGGGGGTGGCGGCCGCCGGAGGCCCCGCTCTGCGCGGCCCCGTCCGCCGGGCCCGCGCAGCCCCGGGGGACGCGGTCCTCCCCGGGGGTCAGCGGCGGCGGTGCGCCCGGTCGAACCGCCACGCCCGCACCGGCCCCACGAGGAGCTCGAAGGCCCCCAGCAGCGCGGCGGCGGCGAGGACGAGCAGGGGACGGCCGCCCGTGAGGGCGGGGGCGGGGCCCGTGAACGGCAGGGCCGAGAGGATCACGGCGCCGGCGAGCCACAGGGACGGCAGGACGGCCACCGGGAAGCGCGGACGCAGCTCGTCGAGCTTCGGGAGCGCGATGCGGGGGCCGTGGCGGCGAAACAGGGACTGCCAGAGGACGAACGGCAGGATGCGCCGCAGGTAGCTCAGCACCGAGCCGGCCAGGCCGCCCACGATGGCGAGGGTGACCGCCGAGGCCAGGGCGGAGGGCGCGGCGAAGAGCGCCCCCCCGAGGCCCAGCGCCGCGGCGACGACGAGGGCGAGGGCGTGAAGCCGGGCCCCCACCACGGCCGGGTCGCGCTGGCGGGAGTGGCGGCGGGCGTAGTCGCGCTCCTGCTCGAGGACCCAGAGCGCGAGCCCCCACCCCAGGACGGCCAGGGAGGCGGGCAGGAGCGGCCCCCAGCCGGTGGCGGCGGCGAGCACGGTGCCCAGCGCCCCGAGGGAGGTGAGGGCCACCCGGCGCAGCCACTGGGCGGGCGGGGAGGGCGGGGCGTGGGCGAACATGGGAAAGAGCTGCCCGCTCACGGCCACGAGCAGGGGCAGGAGCGTGGAGGTGGCGGCCAGAGCCACGTGCAGGCCCAGCGCCCGGGCGCCGGGACCGGAGACGGCCATGCGCAGTCCCGCGAGCTCCGTGGCGAGGATCCCCCCGAGGCTCACCCCGACCCCCAGGCGCAGGGGGGCGCTGGCGGCGTCCCCGCGCACGAGGCGCGGGGCCACGAAGGCGGCGACGCCCACCGTGGAGACGGTGAGGAGGGCCCCGCCGGGCGCGAGGACGGCGGGCAGGGGGTCCATCCCCAGGGGGATCATCACGCCCCCCGCCCAGGCGAGGGGCAGGAGCCAGGCGATGCGGCCGGGGTGCGGGCCGGGGGCGAAGAGGGCGCCGGTGAGCTGCATCGACGCGGAAAGGGCCACGGGGACGAGCACGCCGGTGGTGAGAAGATGCAGGGTCATCAGGGACGCGGGCCCCGGGGGGAAGGGCGCGGTGAGCGCGGCCGCAGAGAGCGCGAAGGCCACGAGCGTCGCGACGGTCAGGGACATGGTCAGCGGCAGCGCCGCGCCCGCGGGGGCGAACTGGGGGTGCACGGGCAGGATGCGGGTGGGGACGCTCGCCTCGGCGCCGGACACGGGCACTCCCTCCCCTGGAAAGCGTGCCGCGGGCGCGAGCGGACCGCCGTGACGCGGGTCACGGTCGCGCCGGCGGGGCCCAGGGGAGATTCGCCGCGCGCCGGCTCGATCCATGCCACAAAGGCGCGGCAAGACGAGCGGGCCCCGGGGCTCGCTCATCAGGGAATCCGGGGGCTACTGCTCCATCTGCTTGGCCAGAAACCCCGCGGCGGTCTCGGCGAGCTTGAGCTCGAGCTGGGTCATCTGCGCGTCAGGTTCCTTGCTGCAGATGACCACCGCGCCGATGGGGTCGCCCTCGGCGATGATGGGGGCGATCACCATGGCGGTGAAGCGGCTCTCCTCCTCGTCGTCGCCGATCAGGGCGCCCTTGACCCGCTCGGAGGCGCGGGCCACCATGAGGGTCTTGCGATCCTCCATGGACCGCTCGATGAGCGATCCCACGGCCTTGTTGAGAAACTCCTTCTTGGGAGCCCCCGACACCGCGATGATGGCGTCGCGGTCCGCGATCAGGGCGATGTGGCCCATGGCCTCCGCCAGGCTGTCGGCGTACTCCTTGGCGAAGTCCCCGAGCTCCCCGATGGGCGAGTACTTCTTCAGGATCACCTCGCCGTCGCGATCGACAAAGATCTCCAGGGGGTCACCCTCCCGGATGCGCAGGGTCCGCCGGATCTCCTTGGGGATCACGACGCGCCCCAGATCGTCGATTCGACGAACGATGCCCGTGGCCTTCAAGGAATGCCCCCCTCTCTGAGGTCTGACGGCGGTAGTATACGGGTGCGCGCGAGGGCTTATTCACCCGGCCTTTTCGCCGCCCTTGAAGGGGGCTGCTCACACAATCTTGACGCGCGGCCTTCACGGGGCCCTGGGCGCACGCGCGCGGCCGCGACGGCGGCGATCGACGGCAGGGTCGCGGGGGCGGCGGCGCCGAAGCCCTCCTGGCCCCGCGGCGCCGGCCCCGCGCCTGCGCGACGCGCCAGCCAAACCGCGATGGCCTTCTCTACCCGGCCTTTTTGCCGCCCTTGGACGAGTTCGCCAGCAGGATCTTGATGTGCGCGGCCTTCATGAGGCCCTGGACGTACGCGTTCTCGGCCGCGACGGTGGCGTTCGACTGCAGGGTCTGCTGGATCGTGGGGGTGGCGGCGCTGAGGCTCTCATAGCCCGGCGGGCGCTTGCCCAGCACCTCCACGATGTGCCAGCCGAACTGCGAGTGGACGATCCCGTACTGGCCGATCTTCTGCGTCACCACCGCCTTGGCGAAGGGTGGCACCATCTGCGCGGGGTCGATGTAGCCGAGGTTGCCGCCCTGCACTGCGGAGGCCTTGTCGATGGAGTACTTCTTGGCGAGCTTGGAGAACGACGCCCCGTGCCGGATCTCCGACAGGAGCTTCTCCGCCAGGGCCTTGGTCTTCACCAGGATGTGGCGCACGTCGTAGGTCTCGGGGGTGGCGAACTGGGACTTGTGGGCGTTGTAGTACGCCGCGATCTCGGCGGAGGTGACGGGCTTGGGCTTGGCCATGCGCCCGACGATGTAGTCGACCCGGATCTGGGACTTGAGGAAGGCGGTGAGGTCCGCCTGGTCGAGGCCGTTCTTCTTGAGCGCCTGCTTCTCCTTGGCCTGGGTGGGGTAGATCCCCGGGACCAGGCTCTGGGAGGCGCTCGCGACCTGGGCGGAGACGACGCTCTGGGGCACGGTGACCTTCTTGCGCCGGGCGTCGGCCATGATGAGGTGCTCCTGCACCATGCGCTGCAGGATCGAGCGCTGGGCGCTCGCCTTCCGGAAGGCGGCGGCGTCCTGGGGCGCCACGAAGGCATACAGCGACGTGCGCTCCGCCAGCGCCTTGCGGGTGATGGGGGCGCCGTTCACGTAGGCCACGGGCTTGGGGGCGGGGGCCGCGCTGTGGGTGGCGCCGCAGCCCGCGAGGACGAGGGCGGCCGCGAGCGGGATCCCGATGGCGAGCCGCCGGGTGCGCCCCTTCACGCCGATACGGCCTGGGGTGTCAGAAATGTCAAGACCTCCTCGATCAGGGGGAGAAACTCCTCCGGGCTCGAACCGGGCACCCTGAGGGTCACCTCGGGGGCCTGGCCGGCGTGGAACGTGACCCGGCCGCGGAACCTCGCGCCCAGCTCCGCGATCCGTTCCGCGGACAGGCGGGACACCCGTGCCAGTTTCAGCCGGAACCGGTCGTTTTCCTGCACGATCGCCGAGATTTCCAGCTCCTCCGCCCGGACCCTGAGCCGGGCCACGGACAGGAGGTTCTGCAGCGGCGGCGGCAGCGGGCCGAAGCGGTCCTCGACCTCCGCGGCCAGGTCCTCCACCTCGGCCAGGGTGCGCAGCTGGGCGGCGCGCTTGTACACCTCGATCTTCTGGCGCGGGTCGGTGATGTAGGTGTCCGGGACGTACGCGTCGAGCGGGATCTCGATGGTCGGGGTCGGGGGGGTCTCCACCATCTGGCCCTTGAGCTGGCGGGTCTCCTCCTCGAGGAGCTGGCAGTACAGGTCGAAGCCCACCGCCAGGATGAACCCGTGCTGCTCGGGTCCCAGGATGTTCCCCGACCCCCGGATCTGCAGGTCGCGCATGGCGATCTTGAACCCCGCCCCGAACTCGGTGAACTCGCGGATGGCCTCGAGCCGCTTCTGGGCCGCCTCCGCCACCACCTTGTCGGCCCGGTAGGTGAAGTACGCGTACGCCAGGCGGCTCGAACGGCCGATGCGCCCGCGCAGCTGGTACAGCTGCGCGAGCCCCAGCCGGTCGGCGTCCTCCACCACGAGGGTGTTGACCCGCGGCATGTCGAGCCCCGACTCGATGATGGTGGTGGAGAGCAGGATGTCGTAGTCGCCCTCGAGGAAGTCCAGCATGGTGGCCTCGAGCTGGTTCTCGTCCATCTGGCCGTGGGCCACCGCCACCCGGGCCTCGGGCACCAGGCGGTGGAGCTTGGCGGAGATGGCGTCGATGGAGCCCACGCGGTTGTGGACGTAGAACACCTGGCCGCTGCGCCCCAGCTCCCGGCGGATGGCGTCGCGCACCAGCTCCTCGTCGTACTCGGCCACGTAGGTCTGCACCGGGAAGCGGTCCTCGGGCGGGGTCTCGATGACGCTCATGTCCCGCATGCCCACCATGCCCATGTGCAGGGTGCGGGGGATGGGCGTGGCGGTGAGGGTGAGCACGTCCACGCCTTCCTTGATCTTCTTGATCTTCTCCTTGTGGGCCACCCCGAAGCGCTGCTCCTCGTCGATGATGAGCAGCCCCAGGTCGTGGAACTTGACATCGGAGCCCAGAAGCCGGTGGGTGCCGATCACCAGGTCCACCGTCCCCTCGCGCAGGGCGCGGATGGCCTCCGCCTGCTCCCGGGGGGAGCGGAAGCGCGAGAGCAGGGTGACCGTGACGGGAAAGCCCGCCAGCCGCTGGCGGAAGGTGGCGTAGTGCTGCTGGGCCAGGATGGTGGTGGGCACCAGCACCGCCGCCTGCTTGCCCCCGGCGATGGCCTTGAACGCGGCGCGGATCGCCACCTCGGTCTTGCCGTAGCCCACGTCCCCGCAGATGAGCCGGTCCATGGGCCTGGGCCGCTCCATGTCCCGCTTGACGTCCTCGATGGCCTGCAGCTGGTCGGGGGTCTCCTCGTAGGGGAACTGGTCCTCGAGCTCCGCCTGCCAGGGGGTGTCGGGGCCGAAGGCGTGCCCGGGCAGGGCCTCGCGGGCGGCGTACAGCTTGAGCAGCTCCTCCGCCATCTCCCGGACCGAGGCGCGCACCCGGTTCTTGACCTTCTGCCAGTCCCCGCCCCCCAGGCGGTACACCCTCGGCTCGTGGCCCTCCTGGCCCACGTACTTCTGCACCAGGTTGATCTGCTCCACCGGGACGTACAGGCTGTCGCCGCCCTGGTACTCCAGGTGCAGGTAGTCCTTCTCGTGCCCCTGCACCTCGATGGTGCGGATGCCCCGGTAGCGTCCGATGCCGTGGTGGGTGTGCACCACGTAGTCCCCGATCTTCAGGTCCTCCTGGCGCAGGAGCGCGGTCCCGGCGCGCTCCCTCGGGGCGGCGCGCCGGCGGTGCTTGGGCCGGCCGAACACCTCGCTGTCGGTCAGAAGCCACAGGCGCAACCCGTCCAGGGCGAAGCCCGACTGCAGGCTCCCGTGCTCGATGACCACCTCGCGGGGCTGGGGCGGGGCGGCCTCGCCCCGCCCCACGCGGGTGGGCACCCCCTCGTCGGTCAGGGCCTGCAGCAGCCGCTCCCCCCGGTCGCGGGTGGCCGCCATGATCACCACCCGCCAGCGGTCGTTGCGCCGCTCCTGCAGCTGCTTGAGAAAGAGCCCCCACTGGCCGTGGAACACCGTCCCCGACCGGGACGCGACCTCGTACACCCGGTCGGGGGTCACAAGCTGGCGCGTGGGCAGCGAGGCGAACTCGATGCGGGGCTGGGCCCCGAGCCTCGCCTCGAGGAGGGGCCAGGAGACGAAGATCTCGCTCTGTCCTCCGAGCACCTGCCCCTCCTCGAGGAGGGAGGCGGCGCGCTCCGCGGCGACGCGCTCCGCGTCCGCCGCCATCTGCCGCACCCGCTCGGGCTCGTCCACCATCGTCAGCAGCCCCTGGGGCATGTGGTCGAGCAGCGACGCGGGCTCGGGGTAAAAGTAGGGGAGGAAGCGGTCCAGCCCGTCGCCGGCCGGGGCGTCGCCCCAGGCGAGGAGGTGGCCCTCCACCCGGTCGCGCAGCCGGTCGGCGGCCGCGCGGTGGCCCGTGCGCCGCAGGCGGCTGACGGTGGCCTCGAGCTCGCGCCGGATGGCGATGAGCCCCGTGCGCGCCGCCTCGGCGTCCACCACCACCTCCCGGGCGGGGCCCAGCTCCACCGCCGCCAGCCGCTCCTCGGAGCGCTGGCGCTCGGGGTCGATGCGGCGGATGGACTCGATCTGGTCGCCGAAGAACTCCACCCGCACCGGCGCCGGCGCCGCCGGGTCCCACACGTCCACGATGCCGCCGCGCTGGGCCATGGTGCCCGGCGCCTCCACGCGCTCGTGGCGCTCGTAGCCCATGCGCCCCAGCGCGACGAGCAGCATCCTCAGGTCCTGGGCCTGGCCGCTCACCAGGCGCTGCCAGCCCAGCCGGCCGGGCGGGACCATGCGGCCGGCCACCGCCTCCACGGCGGCGACGACGAGCACCGGACCGGGGGTCTTGAGCCGGCGCAGCACCTTGAGCCGCTCGGCGGTGCGCTCGGGCGACTCGGCGATCACCTCGTAGGGGAGCACCTCGCGCGGGGGGAACACCAGCACCTCGTGGCCGGGGAGAAAGGTCCGCAGGTCCTCCGCCAGCCGCTCGGCACGGCTGTTTCCGCCCACGACCACGAGGCCGGTCCGTCCGGTCCGGGCCCAGACGGCGGCCATGAGGTAGGAGCGATCGGATCCCGTCAGTCCCGTCACCTGCTGGAATCGAAGCCCGGATCCGACTCCCCGGCAGAGCGCTTCGAAGGGGTCAGCGCCCGACCAGAGACCGAGCAGATCCATTCCTTGCGATCACCCCTGTGGCTATTCTATCCGTTGGGATCCTCGATGCAACGAGCCGGCTCGTCCCGGTTGTAGCGCGCCATCGCCGCCTCGGGCCCCTCCTCGAGCACCGCGAGCACCGCCTGGGCGGCGCGGCCCACCACCTCCTCCCAGAAGCCCTCCTCCGCCCGGGGGGGGCGGGCGAGGACGTAGGCCACGGCGTCGGCGTCCGGGGGCCGGCCGATCCCCACCCTCAGGCGCGGGTAGGTCCGGGTCCCGAGCTCCGCCTCGATGGACATGAGGCCCCGGTGCCCGCCGGAGCTGCCGCCGAGGCGGATCCGGATCCGCCCGGGGTCGAGGTTCAGGTCGTCGACCACCACCAGGATCTCCTCCGGCGAAAGGCCCAGCGCCTGCCGGGCGGCGGCCACCGAGCGCCCGGACTCGTTCATGAAGGTCTCGGGCCACAAAAGCCCCACCGGTCCCCGGGGCCCCTCGAGCTCCACGTAGCGTCCCCGGTACGCCCGGCGCTGCCGGGGGGCGCCGCGCCGCGGGCTCAGGCGGTAGCACACCCGGTCGAGGACCCAGAAGCCCAGGTTGTGCCGCGTGTACTGGTAGGCCGCCCCGGGGTTGCCCAGGCCCACGAGGAGGCGCACCACCTACTTGGTCTCGGCCTGGGGGGCCTCGGTGGCCGGGGTCTCGGCCGCCTCGGCGGCGGGGGTCCCCACGGAGAGCACGCCCTCCTCGCCGGGGGTGAGCGCCACCACGCCCGCGGGCAGCGGCAGGTCCCGCACCAGCACCTGCCCGCCGGGGCCCAGCGCCGACACGTCGGCGGTGAGGTGCTCCGGCAGGGCCGAGGCCGGGCCTTCCAGGGTCACCGAGCGCAGGGTGTGGGTCAGGACGAGCCCCCGGCGCTTGAGGGCCTCCTCGCCCACGACCGACACCTCGACGTCGGCGCGCACCCGCTCGCTCAGGGCCACCCGCAGGAAGTCCACGTGGACGATGCCGCCGGTGAGCGGGTCGCGCTGCACCTCCTTGACGATGGCCGACTGCACCCCGTCCGGCAGCGCGAGGCGCAGGATGCGGTGGCCCAGGGCCGCCTCGGCCTCCCGGGCGTCCACCTCGATGGGGACGGCCGCCTCCCCGTGGCCGTACAGGATCGCCGGGAGGCGCCCGCGCCTTCGGATCCGCCCGGCTTCACCCTTGCCGGGTCGCCGCGGCGTTGCGGTCAGTTCGGAGGTTCGTGTCACTGTCATCCGCTCCATTCTTGAATAGCCGGCTCACGGACCGGTTCTCGTGGATCCGCCGGATCGCCTCGGCCATGATGGGCGCCACCGAGAGCACCGTCAGCCGCTCCGGGGTGAGGGCCACCGGCGTCGTGTCGCACACGACGACGCGCTCCATGGGCGCGTGGGAGATGCGCTCGATGCCCGGGCCCGAGAGCACCGGGTGGGTGCAGCACGCGTACACGCGGTGGGCGCCGCGCTCCTTGAGGGCCTGGGCGCTCTCGGTCACGGTGCCCGCGGTGTCGATGAGGTCGTCGATGATGATGCAGTCGCGCCCCTTTACGTCCCCGATGACGTTGGTGACCTCCGCCACCCCCGGGGCGGTGCGGCGCTTGTCGAGAAACCCGATGGGCGCCCCCAGGTGCTCCGCGAGGTCGCGGGCCCGGTTGCCCCCGCCGGCGTCGGGGGCGATCACCACGCAGTCGGCGCCCAGGCCGTGGCGCTGGAAGTAGTCGGCGAGGATGGGCACCGCCTGCAGATGGTCCAGGGGGATGTCGAAGAACCCCTGGATCTGCGGGGTGTGCAGGTCCATGGTGAGGATGCGGTCGGCGCCGGCCGTGGAGAGCAGGTTGGCCACGAGCTTGGCGGTGATGGGCTCGCGGCCCCGCGCCTTGCGGTCCTGGCGGGCGTACCCGAAGTAGGGGATCACGGCCGTGATCCGCTGGGCGGAGGCCCGGCGGAACGCGTCGAGCATGATCAGAAGCTCCATCAGGTTCTCGTTGACCGGCCAGCCCGTGGACTGCACCAGAAACACGTCGGCCCCGCGCACGTGCTCGTCGATGGACACCTTCACCTCGCCGTCGCTGAAGCGCCCCACGGTCAGGGCCCCCAGCGGCGCCCCCAGCTGCGCCGCGATGCTCTGGGCCAGCGCCGGGTTCGAATTGCCGGCGAACAGCTTGAGATCGCCCGTCAAGGCATCCCCTCCTGCCTGGGTACGGGTCGTATCACGGTCCCCATCCCGATCCTCGCGCCGGGGGCCAGCGTGGCGCGCTCCAGCCAGGCCGCCCCGACCCGGGCGCCGGCCCCGAGGCTCACGCCCGGGCCCGTCCCGGCCAGGGGGCCCAGGACGGCGTCGGGCTCCGCCCGGAGGTCGAACGCGGGCCACGCGCTGGGGTGCACGGTCACCCCCCGCTCGCGCAGCTCGGAGCGCCGGCGCTCCAGCAGCGCCGACTCGGCGCGCGCCAGCTGGGCCCGGTCGTTGACGCCCGTCGCCTCCTCGGGATCCGCGAGGGGGAGGGTCCCCACCCGCTCCCCCCGGGCGATGAGGACGGGGACGACGTCGCCCAGGTAGCGCTGGCCCTGGGCGTTGTCCGTCCCCACCGCCCCGAGCGCCTGGCGCAGGGCGTCGCGCCGGAAGGCGTAGATGCCGGTGTTGACCTCGCGGATCTCCCGCTCCTCCAAGGAGGCGTCGCGCTCCTCGCGGACGGCGGCGAGGGCGCCGGTCCCGTCGCGCAGGATCCGCCCGAACCCCGCGGGCTCCTCGAGGACCGCGGTGACCAGGGTGGCGGCGTGCCCCCCCTCCCGGTGGCGGGCGACGAGGGCGCGCAGGGTCTCGGGGCGCACGAGCGGCATGTCCCCGTAGAGGAGCACCATGTCCCGCGACGGGGGCGCCGCCCGCTCGCCCCACTCGGCCGCGTCGCCGGTGCCGGCGGCGGGGTCCGGCTGGCGGGCGAACACCGCCGCCGGGCCCACGGCGGCCTCGACGCGGTCCGCGCCGTGGCCCACCACGACGCACGCGGGGCCGAGCCCGGCGCCCGCCGCCGCGCGCAGGACGTGCACGATCATGGGCTCGCCGGCCACGGGCGCGAGCACCTTGGGGACGGCTCCGCGCATGCGGGTGCCCCGGCCCGCGGCCAGGATCACCGCCACCGGGTCAGACGCCACGGGGTTCGGCCCGCTCCAGCCGCAGCACCGAGGGCGAGGGGTACACCTCGATGGTGCCCGCCTCCTCGTCCACCTTGCCCAGCCGCAGGAGCGAGAAGACGCCCTCCACCGCCTTGGCCACCGGGACCTCGGTCTCCATGAAAACCCCCATCCCCAGCACGTTCGCCCGGCACTCCGCCATCAATGATACCACGCCGCGCAGCGTCCCACCGCCCTTGGTGAAGTCGTCGATCACGAGCACCGCGGTCCCGTCCGCCAGGGCCCGCCGGGGCAGGGTCATGGTCTCGACCCGCTTGGTGGTGTCCGAGACGTAGTCCACCCCGAGCGTGGGCCCCTCGGGCAGGCGCACGTTGCGCCGCACGGTGACGAGCGGCACCCCCAGCGCCCGGGCGGTCATGAGGCCGATGGGGATGCCGCGGGTCTCCACCGTGACCACGGCCTCCACGCCCCGGCCGGCGAACTCCGTGGCGAACACCGACCCGATCACCGCCCCCCACTCCGGGGAGAACACGAGGTCCGTCAGGTACACAAAGCCCCCCGGGACGATGCGCGCCGGATCGCCCACGAGGCGGGTCAGGGCCGCGAGGGCCTCGGCCATGCGCGCGGGCGAGAGGTGGGGGCGGTAGCGCACGCCGCCGGCGGCGCCCGGCAGCCGCTCCAGCCGGCCCCGGCCCTCGGCCTCGAGCACCTCCTCCACCACGTCCATGTCCTCGCTCAGCGTGGACTTGGCGGCTCCCGTCTCCTCGCCCAGCTCCTGGAGGCTGAAGAGGCGCCCGGGGTGGTCCAGGAGCCGCTGCACCAGGGCCACGAGCCGAGCGGACCTCCCCCACCGGCTACCCTCCATCCCCATCCCTCCTCGCACGGAGCGCGCGCTCGGCAAGCTCCAGGTCGCCGGGCTTGTCGACGTCCACCCCGATCTCCGGGTCGTCCACCACCACCGCCCGGCCGTCGACGCCGAGCACGCGGGAGAAGCGGGCCTGCACCTCCGCCAGGGTCACCCGCCCGAGGAGGTAGCGCAGGAGAAACCAAAGCCCCACCGTGCGCGCGAGCCTGATGGGGGACTTGCGCAGCTCGAGGAGGTCCTCCCCCGCGCCCGCGGCCCGGCGGGCCGAGGATCCCCGGAGCAGGAAGACGTTCCCGCCGGTGAAGCTGCCGTCGCGCAGCCGGACCCATGTGCGCTCCACGCCCGGGAAGGCCCGCTCGCAGACCTCGCGGCGCACCACCGGATAGCACAGCTGGGCCCCCGAGGCGCGGGCCCGCGCGAGGAAGGCGGCGAGGTGGCGGGGACGGATGAGGGGCGCGTCGGCCGCCGCCACGAGGAGCTCCCCGTCCAGGGGCTCCAGCGCGTCGAGGCCGCGCCGGACGTTGTCGAACAGGCCCGTCCCGGGGGCCACCACCCGGATCCTGGGGTCGGAGAGCTCCACCACGAGCTCCGCCGGCCCCACCACCACCAGCGACGCGAGGCCCTCGACGCCCAGGAGCGCGTCGACGACCCAGTGCACCATGGGACGGTCGCCGACGGGCACCAGGGACTCCCATCCGATCCGGGGCCGGGGCCCGAAGCGCCCATCGTATGGCCTTCCCGCCAGTACAAGGCCCGACAAGCCCAAGCGAGGGCACCTCCAAACCCGCTGTTCTCAGCGATCTTCGGGGCCCGGCCCGCCATGTCCTCTCGCCGGGGCCCGAAGCTTCACCACGCTGGCGGCCGCCAGCGGCTCGAGCGCCCGCAGCGCCTCGGGGGCGAGGCCCGGGTCCACGGGCGCGACGAGCGCGCTGCCGCTGCCGGTCATCACCGGCGCAAGCCCCAGCGCCGCCATGGCGTCCCTGACCCGGGCCACCTCCGGCCAGCGGCGCGCCACCACCGGCTCGAGGTCGTTGCCCAGGAGCCCCGCCGTGATCTCGGCGCCCTGGGCCAGGGCGGCGGCGAGGCGCTCCGCCCGCCCGGGGCTCGAGGGCCCTCCGGCCTCGTCCCAGGCGGCGAAGGCCTCCCGCGTGGAGACGGCCACGGGGGGCACCGCCAGGAGCAGGGTGAGGCGCGCGGGCGGCAGGGGGGTCAGCACCTCGCCCGCGCCGCGGGCCCACTGGACGCCGCCGCGCAGGAAGAAGGGCACGTCGGCGCCGAGCCCCCGGGCCACTCGCGCCAGCGCCGCCGGGTCGTCCCCGGTCTCCCACAGCTCGGCGAGCCCCGCGATCACCGCCGCGGCGTCGCTGCTGCCTCCCCCGAGCCCCGTCCCGGCGGGGATGGCCTTGTGCACCCGGACCTGGGCGCACCGCCCCGGGTGCAGCGCCGTCATGGCGGCGAGCGCCGCCGCCGCGAGGTCGCCCCGGGGGGCCGGCGCGTTCTCCCACACGACCTCCGACGTGGACGACGCCACCACGGTGATCCTGTCGGCCAGGGTCACCTCCGCCATCACGGACGAGAGCTCGTGGTAGCCGTCCTCGCGCCGGCGGCGCACGTCCAGAACCAGGTTCACCTTGGCGTGGGCCCAGCGCACGATCGCACGCGGCCCACGGTGCATCCGCGTCGGCATCCCGGCTCAAGATACCACAATCGCGGGGCCAGAGCCACCCGGGAGGGGGTCGGGAAGCACGCAGCGACTCGTGGCGGGGGCCACCCGCGTGCTCGCGGCGCTGGGGATGACGCCCCGCGTCCTCAAGACCGCCCTGGCCGCGGGGCTCTCCTGGGAGCTCGCCATCCTCGCCGGCGGGGGCCAGCACCCCTACTTCGCCCCGCTGGCGGCGGTGCTGGCCCTGGACGCGACGGTCCGCTCCTCCCTCACCCGGGGGCTCGAGCGGGTGCTGGGCGTCGCCACCGGGATCCTCCTGGCCATGGCGCTCGCCAGCGTGCTCGCGGTCACCGCCTTCGGCGTGGGCCTTTTGGTCCTCGCCGCCACCGCCCTGGCGACCCGCCTGCGCTACGGCCCCAGCGCGCTGACCCAGGTGGCCATCAGCGCGCTCCTGGTGCGCACGGTGGGCCTGAACGTCCCCGGCTACGCCCTGGACCGGGCCGCCGACACCCTCATCGGCGCCGCGGTGGCGGTGATCCTCAACGCCGTGGTGGTCCCGCCCGACCCCACCCCCCGGGCGCGCGACGCCATGGCCCGGCTCGGCCGGGAACTGGCCGAGCTCATGGCGCAGCTCGGGGAGGGGGGCTCGCGGGCCCGCCGGCGCGAGCGCCTCGAGCGGGCCCGAAGCGTCGACCGGGAGCTCGCCCTGGCCCGCGCCCGGGTCGAGGCCGCCCGGGCGGCCCTGGCCCTGAGCCCCCTGGTGCGCTGGCGAGAGCGCGAGGTGCGCCGCTACCTGACGGGCATCGCCACCCTGACCCGGGCCGTGGCCCACGTGCGCGGGAGCGCCCGGGCCCTGGCCCGGGTCGTGGACGCCCGCCCCGCGGCGCCGGCGTCCGCGCTCGCGGCGGGCGAGCGCGCCCTTTTGGCTTGGACCGACTGGATCCTCGCCCCCACCGCCCGGCGCCGGGTGCGCCTCGCCCGAGCGGTCCTGGCCCTGAGGCGCGAGGTCCACGGCGCCCTGGCGCAGCCCGGCCCCCGTGACCCGAGGGCGCTCTCGGCCCGGCTGGCGGTGGTGGTGGACCTCGAGGAGCTGGCCGAAGACCTGGGGCTCGCGGCGAGACGGGTCGCCGACCGCCCGGGGCGGGCGGCGGTTCGGCCGCGCCGCGGGTGATCCAAACGGTCCGTTCCGGTGGACGGACCTCATCGACATTTCGACATTGCCTTTCGACAGGAAATTTGGTATCGATGGTGGAATCCTCCCATGTCGGCGGCCCGAGGGCCGCAGGGAGGGATCCGGGTGGCTGCAAACAGACTTCCCGCGCAAAGGGACGAGCGGGCCCCCCGGGTGCGCACCCTCGTCGTCTTCCGGATCGACACCCAGCGCTGCGCCCTGGAGCTTGAGGGCGTGGAGCGGGTGCTGCCCATGGTCCTCGTCTCGCCCCTGCCCGGGGCGCCCGACGTGGTGGCGGGGGTCGTGAGCCTGCACGGGCTGTTGCTGCCGGTTCTCGACCTGGGCGGGCGCTTCGGCCTGGCGCCCCGGGCGTGGGACCCGTCGGGGCGGCTTTTGGTGGCCCGCGCGCCCCGCCGCCTCGTGGCGGTGGCGGTGGACGAGGTCCTCGGAGTCGAGCCGGTGGACGTGGGCGACGTCGCGCCCCCGCCCCTCCAGGGGCCCTCAGGGTCGCCCCTGCAGGGGATCTGGACGCTGCCCGACGGGCTGGTGTTCATCTTCGACCTTGCGTCGCTGCTGGGGCTCGAGGAGGAGCAAACGCTCGACGCGGCGCTCGAGGCGGTGGAGCCGTGAGCCCGGGGGGAGCCCTGGAGCGGGCGCGCCAGCTCGCCGCCCGGCGCTTCGGGCTCATGTTCCCGCCCACGCAGGCGCACCGGCTGGAGCGCGCGCTCGAGGAGGCGGCCCGCGAGGCGGGGACCGAGGTGGACGAGCTCGTGACGCGCCTTGAGGCGCTCGGGCCCTCGAGCCCCGAGCTCGGCCGCCTCGCGGCCCGCCTCACGGTGGGGGAGACCTACTTCTTCCGCGAGCCCCAGAGCCTCGAGGCGCTGGAGCACTCGGTCCTGCCCGAGCTGATCGAGCGGGGGGAGCGGCGCGACGACCGCCGCCTGCGGCTGATGAGCGCGGGCTGCGCCACGGGTGAGGAGCCGTATTCCCTGGCCATCGTGCTCCACCGCCTCCTGCGGGACCGTCCCGGGTGGGACGCGTCCATCCTGGCCACCGACCTCAACCCCGAGGCGCTCGCCACCGCGCGCCGGGGACGGTACGGGGAGTGGTCCCTGCGGGCCACCCCCGACGGCGTCCGCCGCCGCTACTTCCTCGCGCCCGAGCCCGGCGTGTGGGAGGTCGACCCGAAGGTGCGGGCGCTGGTCACCTTCGCCCCCATGAACCTGGCCGACGACGCCGTCGCCCTCGCGGGCGAGATGGACGTGGTCGTCTGCCGCAACGTGCTCATGTACCTCACCCCCGAGGCGGCGCGGCGGACGGTCGCGCGCCTGGCGGGGGCCCTGCGCTGGGGGGGGTGGCTCGTCACCTCCCCGGTGGAGGCCTCGGCGGAGCTCATGCGGCCGCTCCTGCCGGTCAACTTCCCGGGCGCGATCCTGTTCCGCAAGCGCCGGCCCCCGCCGGCCGGTCCGACGGCGCGGCCCGCGCCCCCCCGGCTCCGCGCCGCGGCGCCGCGAT